>CAZVCF010000166.1:0-1001 GCA_964626355.1 uncultured Gammaproteobacteria bacterium | reverse complement strand
GGAAAACTGCCCTCTTTCGTTTGGGACTTCAAATTTAGTGAGTTTAACATATGCCCTTCTTGTTAAAATCGTTTCCAGTTACGTAAGTTCTTGGAAATTTCGTTCCGAAGAGTAAAATTCTTACTTTTTTAAATAAATTCGAGCAAAGCGAGACTAGAATTTCTAGGTTTCCGTTTCAAAGCCGAATGCTACTTAACTTGATACGTAAAGGTACGACAAAAATTACCGAAAAATTTATAAATATCTATGTATAATAAAAGATATCTATTAGGTGATAAAGATATATTTTGAAGATTTACGTTGGAAAGGAAAGTTATTAGTATTTACTTGGCATTTTAAAGAGGAGTTTGATAAGCTGAAGAAACCTATTGAATTTGTGTTAGACGTGCTTGATGAAGGCGAGCATGTATTAATATCCAAGAATCAAAACAAATACAACGTGTTTTATCCATTCAGAAGAAAATATTTGTGCTTGTCATATGTTGAGCATGAAAACGTCATTTTGATTCATATCAAACCAACAACCAAGAAAATGGAGGGAAAAACAAAATGAAAAAATTCATGAAAACTTGCTATAAATGCGGAACCGATGTTAAGGCAGCTAAGAGTGTAAAGGAAGGTATTTCTTTAGACTGCTTGAAATGCCCTAAATGCGGTGAAGAGTATTTTACTTCAAGCGAACTGATAAAGTTTGACATAAAGACTGGAAAAAGAAAGCTAGTTAGAAAATTTGGCACTCTTGGGGATTCTATGGTTGTGAGGTTTCCGTCTGATGTGCTAAAAGACTATAAGATTAAGCCCGGAGATTACGGAATATTTGAAAAAAAGCCTGAAGGGATATTGATTAAGCCAATTCATGCAAAAGATATTGGGAATTGATTATTATGAAATAAAATAGAAGAAACAATGCTGTATAATTCAACCAAACAATTTTTTGAACCAGTCTATTATCTTTTGCATTAAACTTGGACTAATACATTTATTGTTTACACAAAGATTGG
>CAZVCF010000165.1:0-1036 GCA_964626355.1 uncultured Gammaproteobacteria bacterium | reverse complement strand
ATCCACTCACTTTTGCATCTTGGGCATTTGCTTGGCTTGCTTATTTTGCTTCTTTCCTTAAAGATAAAGTTACAACTTCTGCAATAAGCAGGATTACTTTTCAATTTTCTTGGCTTTATGGATTTTTCTATATGGTGTAAATCTTCGATTATTTCTCTTAATTCAGTTTGAAAATAGTTTGCTAACTGCTGTGCTGATTGCTTATTTTGCTGCAGAATTTCAATGATTTGCTGGCGGCGGGTCATAGAATGTTAAACAATTGTAACCTTTATTAAAATTTTGTTTAAGTTTTTGGAATTAGTACATGGGCTAGACCTTTGCTTCTTCTGTAATTTTGAAAGTCATCGGTAGAAGGAACATGCTTATTGGTTACAATAAATTTTGCATAATCAATTACTGCACCGAGAAGTTTAATGTAACCTTGCACAACAGTCGTTTTTGCTTTTTGATACTTGTGAGTGTCCTTTATCTCAGCTTCTATAGTCTTAAGCACTGTATTATATTCTGAAGTAATATTGGGGAATATCTTTTCAAGTATAAAACTTATATTTGGCTGCGGTTTTTTATCTTGTGTCATAAGAACGCACAGGGTATCAAGAAATTTAGCTACATAAGCATCTGGTACTGATTCAAGTGCATCAAGAGAATTATATATAAGTGGTACGGGGTTTCTGAATTCGTAATTCTTGAGAGTGGTTTTTCGTACAAAATGATATGCTTGGCCAGCTACAAATGCCGCTGTCTGATTAGTTTCCAATAAATGTTCTAAATTTGGAGGATAAGAAATTTGACGATAATTTAAGAATCCTGCGATAATAGAACTTAAACGGTCTTCTTTTGCTGGGATTTTATATCTTCTTTCTAACTCTTCAAGTAGTAATGGAAGTATATCTTCGAACTCGGTCTTTTGCGCGATAGGATCACATATACCATTCATTTAATACACCATTTTTAAATAAATTCATAATAGAAAAAACAACTAATGAGGCAATCGCTTAATTCTTCTTGACGACAAAAAATAATTTTCTAGACGACA
>CAZVCF010000164.1:0-1049 GCA_964626355.1 uncultured Gammaproteobacteria bacterium | reverse complement strand
CCAACCCCCTTCTGGTATGATGTGTAGGTTTGTACTTATAAGGTTTTTGGTTTTTTGTCTCAATTTTTAGCAGTAATTATTTAAAATAAATGGTTATTCTAGTAATTTGGTATAGAATGGGGCTGGTTGATATTATACGCAAAGCAACATTGGGATACGCTTTAGGACTCGGTATTGTTGCTGCAGCGCAAGTACCTCCCAATACTAGTTATGCGGAAGAAACTTTTGCACAGAGTCATGCTCAATATTTTTCTCAAACATATAACTTTAATGGTATGATTAAAGTCAAAGGAAAACCAGAAATCAGGAGCTATGGTTTTTTAGAGATTAAATTGAATGGAGATAACTATTTTGCACAAATGCAGGTTGTTCAGCAAAATGAAAATGGCGAAGAAGAAATATTCTACTACCATAGTGTTGAAGGAGTAGTTAAATTTGGGAGATTGTTGCCGCAGACAGCCTTAATCTATAGAAAAATGAATATAAATATCCCAATTCCTATTATTCCTAACCATGATAGACATGATGAACTGATTCAAGAATTTAAATATCCTGATGAAAGTAGTGGTTCAGTGAAAACGAAATCACAGGGATACGATTGGAAGAAGAATAAACCTATAGAATCATCATCAGATCCAAACCCAGTTGGAACTGTTCTTGATTTAGTAACTGCTATAACACAAGCGTTGATAGATTTGAAGATGGGAGAAAGACCGTCTACAATTTATTTTATGTATCACTTGGAGAGCAAAATAAAAGCACTAATGCTATACCGAGGTAATGTTGCTGAATTTAAAGCATCTGGCCGTTTAGGACCTTTAACCTCTGTTTCAGGCGAAATACTTTTTGATCACCGTTTAGATCCCGTTTACCTAAGTGCCAAAAGCATATTTAATATATTTAGGATTGGAATAAAGTTTAAAGAGTAAAATACATAACCTAAGGTTAGACATCAATTAAATTCAACCCAATAATATCATCATACTTTCTATTTATTTTGGAATTTAATTTTACCAAAATAATCTCGCATGTCGCCGATATTCTGCCTT
>CAZVCF010000163.1:0-1071 GCA_964626355.1 uncultured Gammaproteobacteria bacterium | reverse complement strand
TATTAAGAAAACATTCAATAAAAATAAACAATAAATCTAAAACCCATCTTGTTATTTTTGATTTTAAAATGTTTATTTTTTAAATTAAGTTAATGCGCTGTGAAATAAAAGAAATAGCTCAACTAAAACCTTAATTTTACATTCAAAAACACAGTCGAATGCGAGTGATCTCGCTCACAACTTACTCAAAAATTTCAATGTAAACTAAAACTCATTAACGATTGAACATTAAACAAAACAAAAAATAATTCAAATATTTTTATTTTTTAAAATCTAATGGCAGCATTGTATAATGCGCTGTGAATGATGAAGACAAATTACAAAATACACCAATTTCAAATTATCAGATGCATAAAGCAAGATTAAACAATGAAAAATTATAATTGAAAATAAAATAAACAATGAAAAATAAAAAATCAACAAATAATTGTGAATATCCAATTTTTCTAAAATGGCAGACATTATTAAGGAAATTCTAAAGAATCTTCCTGAAAGCAAGATAAGCGATGTAAACTTTGAAGGAGCTAATATAGTCCTATACACAAAGGACAAGGACTTTTTCTTAAACAACAATGGCATAATAAAGAGAATAGTTGACGATATAAAGAAAAGAGTTGAGTTAAGGCCAGACCCAAGCATTACAATGGACATGGAAGAAGCAGAAAAGACGATACGCTCCATAATACCAGAAGAAGCAGGAGTTGAGCAGGTTATTTTTGACTCGCAAAGAAGCAGGGTAATAGTTGAAGCAGATAAGCCAGGCTTGGCAATAGGAAAGCAGGGAGCAATTTTAAGGGACATAAGAACCCAGACATTGTGGGTGCCTTTGATAAGGAGAAATCCTGCGATAAGGTCAAAGTTAATCGAAAACATTAGGGCAGTTCTTTACCAGCACAGCGATTACAGAAGAAAATTCTTGGATAAAGTTGGGCATAGGATATATGACGGCTGGCGAAGAGAAAAGAAGAATGAATGGATTAGGTTAACTTATTTGGGAAGCGGCAGGCAAGTTGGAAGAAGCTGCATATTCCTGCAAACTCCAGAATCAAGGGTTTTGCTGGACTGCGGCAT
>CAZVCF010000162.1:0-1074 GCA_964626355.1 uncultured Gammaproteobacteria bacterium | reverse complement strand
CCCTGAATAAAGTTCAAGTGTTTCCTACAAAAACGATAGCTCCACATCCCTGTGGAGGGGAGCAAGAAACCTACCAAGTGGGGATGATGCTTGATACCGAAAAAACATATGTCCCTTTAAAATTAGAAAGATATCAAGAATTGAATCCCGCAAAGGCGCTTTATTCTGCTACGGGAAAAAGTTTTGGATTGGCCTGGATGATTTTTAAAAGCGTAGGAAAAATGCTTCAAGGAAAAGTTCCTTTGAAAGCCATGGGGGGGCCGATCCTCATTGGAAAAATTGCTGGGGATCATTTAAAACAAGGGATTGCTCCTTTCTTAGCTCTCTTAGCCATGATCAGTATTAATTTAGCGGTTTTAAACTTATTGCCCATTCCTGTTTTAGATGGAGGGCACTTGTTCTTTTTTGTGTGTGAGCTCATTCGTGGGCGTCCTTTGGGCAATAAAGTTTTGGAATTGGCCAATCGTGCCGGATTGGCGGTCATTTTAGGTCTTTTAATCCTTGTTTTTTATAATGACATTAGCCGATATTGGGCTGGGATTCTCTCCTTCCTAAAGAAAATTTCCGGAATAGCATAAAGCAGTAAGGCCTCAGTTATGAAAATATTAGCATTTGAAACATCTACCTCCTTTGGTTCTCTTGCTCTTCTAGATGAAAATCGTATTTACGGAGAAAAGATTTTCTATTCAGAAAGAACACACAGCGAGCGTCTTTTGCCTTTTGTGGATGAGTTGCTTGGACAGCTGGCCATAGAGCTTTCTGATATTGATTGTTTTGCGGTAGCCACGGGCCCGGGTTCTTTTACCGGACTTCGGATTAGTTTAAGTACCGTCAAAGCCTTTGCTCTTGCGCACAAAAAACCTGTGATTGGGATTTCAACCTTAGAAGCCTTAAGTTTAAATGGGATGTTTTATCCAGGGATTGTCTGTGCACTTTTAGATGCAGGGCGAGAGGAATTTTATGTATCGGCCACTCTTTTTTCTCAAGGAGAGCGAATTTTTTGTATTGAGCCTTCTTTGCTTTCTCATCAAAAACTGATTGAGGCATTAAAGGAGAGTGCTCTAAAAATGAATG
>CAZVCF010000161.1:0-1074 GCA_964626355.1 uncultured Gammaproteobacteria bacterium | reverse complement strand
ATTTTGGAATTTAATTTTACCAAAATAATCTCGCATGTCGCCGATATTCTGCCTTCCTTCAGATGCCCTGCAATTGCCTTCATGTTTTCATCGCTCAAAGTTATGTGGCAGTGCAAGTAAACCTCTTTGTTCATAGTGGTTATATTTCCATTCATATTTATTATTTCCAAGGGTTGCTTAAATATTTTTGATGTATATTTTTTTGTCTCAACAATGTAATGGGCAAGTTCCACTTCATCCAAAGCGCCAATGCCAAAGAAATAGCCGCATTTGATTTTTTGTTTTTCGCAGAAATTTTTAAGAGTTTCTATTAGTTTTTCTCCTCTTTCTAATCTTATAAAATAAGTACCTTTGATTTTTTTGAACTTCATCTTATTTTTTCCTCAAAATAATGATGTTTCCTCTTCCCTTCTTAATCTTCTCTATAACTCCTTTATGCTCTAGCTCAGCAAGCATCAAGCTTATTTTAGCTTCTGACAATGGAATTTGTTTTCTTATTTCTTTTTGAGTTGTTCTGCCGCCTTCCTGCTTGATTATTTTTATTATTTGGTCTAAATCGTTCTCTTCTTTTTTTCCTTGTTCACTTTTTATTTGTTCTTTTTTTAGTTTTTTCTTTTTTAAATAATACACCACAATTAAGATTACTACTAATGCCACCAATACAAAAAATCCAATCAAAATGCTACTCTTGTTCTTATTTGTTTCAATAATATTACTATTAACCTCTATGTCAATATCCTCAACTCCTTCTTCAATATCCGGAAACAAAATCAAATCAAGCACATAATTTCCATCTTGCTTTATCGTTATGTTTTCTTGTATGGATGCAAGTATTGTATTTTTTTGTACTAATTGGGCCTTTATAGTATAACCGCCGTTTGGAACATTAAAAGAATAAGTCCCATTTTGAGCGATAAGGAATTGCTTTGGAGAGGTATTAATCTCAACTCTTGCATTATTAACCTTTTTTAATGACAAATCATAAAGAGTGCCATAAATTGTGGCAGCATTAACAAAATTAACTAGAGATAATATTATAAATAAACAAATCAGTAACTTAAATTTTCCCATAAA
>CAZVCF010000160.1:0-1099 GCA_964626355.1 uncultured Gammaproteobacteria bacterium | reverse complement strand
ATTTGGAGTAGTTGCTTGGATTTTTAGATTCCAAAGCATCTATCTACTCGGAGCGTCTATTTTGCTAACTTTATTAGGCTATGCTTTCTTCAAGAAAAACATCAATGCCATTACAGGTGATTGTGGTGGTGCAATTTTATCTCTTTCGGAATTGCTTACCTATTTTATTGTGATAATACTATGACCATCCAAAAGATTTACCTATTCCGGCATGGCGAACTTATTACAAAATATCACAAAAAATATGTTGGTCATTTGGATGCTCCACTATCAGAAACAGGTCAAAAACAAGCACAATCTATTAATACTTTTATTTCCAAACTAAAAAATCCAACAATCATAACGAGTGATCTCCAGCGAACATTCTCGGGGCTAAAATTACCTTTGGTAAAGAAAAAAGAACTTCGTGAAATCAATTTTGGGACATGGGATGACCTTTCTTGGAAAGAGATTAAAAAATCTTTTCCAGATGAAGCTGAAGCCTTCCTAAAAGAACCATCAAACTTCAATTTTCCTTCAGGAGAATCGTACTATCACCTTTCAGAAAGAGTAATCCCAATATTTGATGAATTATTAAATTCAGGAAAAGAGAATTTTATTTTTGTAGTTCATGCTGGAGTTATTAGAACCATTATCTCAAAGAAATTTAACATTCCGCTACAAGAAGTTTTCAACTTTAAAATTGACTATGGTAAATGCACCATTATTGAAAAAAATAAAAGTCACTTCACTCTATTATCATTGAATGAAGATGTATGCTCCACCCCCTAAATTCTGTAATTGAACGGGCAGCACCTTTCTATGTACGGAAACACAAAACTCCTTCGCTCCACTTCGTTCCGCTCGGTCACTCTGCGTTCTCCTCCCTTTGGTCGTCGGAGAGTTTAACAGGAGATGCCGTCCCACAATTCTTTTCTAAACTACAAAATTCGCAAGAAAAAATAAAAATCCTGCTTTAAGCAACAATCCCTTCTCTCATCCTCCAAATCTTGTGTAAATTATGTGCTATGCTTACTAAATTCAACTCAATTTTTACTTTATCAAGACCTTCTAACAAAAACTCCCTGAACCCACGATTTTGCTTGATGTTTCCACTCAC
>CAZVCF010000159.1:0-1132 GCA_964626355.1 uncultured Gammaproteobacteria bacterium | reverse complement strand
CAGGAGAAGATATTCCAATTGAAGAGAGGCATGAAGACGAAATATTATACATTTCAGGCATTGACGAAAACAAACAAATAAAAAAATTAAGAATAGCTCCAGAGGAAAGCACTGCAAAAAATCCTGCTTTTGATGTGACGCCTGCAAAATATATCACTGCAATCATAACTGAGAAGGGGATTATAAAGCCGACAATGGAAGAGATTAAGAATTTCGTATCTAAAAAATAATTTCATACATTTTTGATATTAAACAAAATGAAATCTGCCGGTTATCCAAGAAGAAAATTTTTTGAATATTCAGGACTAGGTGCAATTGTTTTACTTCGAAATCCGGGAATTGTTTTAGCCGGTGACGAATTTAATGAAAACTTTAGGGAATTTAAGGCATATTTGAATCCGTTAATGAAAGAATTACAAGACGAGAAGTCAAAATCAAAGGCACCACCCGGTACTAGCTTCTGGAGAAGAGTTTATGATGGAATTCTTAAAGGTAAAAAAGTTGAAATAAATCTTGGAGTGACTGTAGATGCACCAAACTTTGAGTATGCTGCTCCACGACTAGAAATGATTGTCACTCATGAAAATCCCTCACCTCAAGCCAGTAATTTGACTACATGGCAAGGTGGTCGTGGATTACACAGATACCATGATGATGGAATAAAGGGTCACTTGATGCATGATGATACTTCATTTTCTATTTTTGAAGAATCTCTAATGGAAGATTTATATTATAGTGATTCTTGGGGTTATATATTTGAAAGATTAAGTTTAGCAAAACCTAATGAGAAATGCCCACAAAGTGAAGTTGGACCAGGATATTGTGTAGTTGCAAGAGTCTCATGGGATTCGGATACAGAAAAGATAGATAAAGAAGGAAGTTATTATGCCAATGTTAAACATGAAGACTTATTGGACAAAGTAGCTAAAAATAGAATTAAGGCTAATACACAATATAAGGAATTGTTGATTGGAGTTGTTAAGACACTTAAAAAAACGGGGAAAATTCCAAAATAAACAAAATTTTTATAAACAATTACCACTTTTCATCTGATGAGGTTTAAAATGGACTGGGGAATGAAAAACAGATTAGCAAGAATTTTCAATCAGAAAAGCGGCAAGACTGTGATGCT
>CAZVCF010000158.1:0-1136 GCA_964626355.1 uncultured Gammaproteobacteria bacterium | reverse complement strand
ATAAAAGAGACGTTAAAACAGAACGAGAGTATTCTATTTTAACTGCTGAAATCTCAAAAGCCACCTTTGGGATGACTCCAAGCGAATACAAGAAGTTCAAAGGATTGAAAAAAGAGAACTTGCGAGATCACATGGATGATTTGGAACTGATTTTTACAATGCTTGGTGAAGCATCAACTACAAGAATAGCAAGAAAAAAAGATGCTAAAGGTTTTATTGAAAACAAGGAAGTTGCAAAGCAAGGCGGAACAGTTGCAGGTGTAGCGAGAAAAGAACTTGAGCAAAGAAGCGGAGAAACGGTATCAACCACAGAAAACTATCTTTTTGAACCAGAAAAGAAGAAAAAACTGGAAGATAAGAATAAGAAGTAATGAACTCCCCCTTCGTTTCATCGTTTAGAAATGTCTCCCTATCACTCGTTTAGCCACTAAAAATCATTGAACTTAACTATGATAAACCCAACTTTGATTGTTTTATATATCCTGATTTTTTTATTCATAATTTTATACTTCAATAAAGAGAAATTAAAATCATTATTTCTCAAATTCAAGAAATCCGAAAAAGAAAAATATGTTAAAATTTGCCCAAGGTGCGGTTCAATTAACATTGGAACTGATTTCTCCAATCCAGTTGTTTGGGCTTATGGGGCATCGCCAAAATACAAGTGCATGAAATGCGGCTATATGGGTGCACTGTTTCCAGAAGTTCCTGAAAGCAAGATTAAATACTATAAAAGCAGAATAGAAAAAGGTTTGAAATTGGAAAAAATAACAAAAGAGCCCATTGACGCTTCAACTGGCTATTATGTTGGCATATGGGAGGTAATTTTAGCACTTTTATCAGTTCCTTTCTTTTTGATAATCGCTGTTTTTTCTTTTTACAATGAAGGGGAAAAATTTGACATATTTTTCAATTTAGTCTTGCTTTTATGGATTGTATTCTTCATTAATGTTGGATTAAAAATCGTGAAAAATAGAAAAAATCCCAAATCCTTCTAAAAAACCCCGAAATCTTTTTAAACACCCCGTCATTCTGTAAACCTAAAGATAAGGTGGTTTTTTGCTCAAGAAACATTTCAAGTTAATATCTGGAACTGCTAATAGAAAGCTTGCTGATGAAGTAGCTAAAATATTAAA
>CAZVCF010000157.1:0-1156 GCA_964626355.1 uncultured Gammaproteobacteria bacterium | reverse complement strand
TTTTGAATTCAACATCATCATCTTCTCCATTATAAGTTAAGTAAAGATAATTTGTTTTTGCAGGATACTCTGCTGCTAAAGTATCAATTTGCTTAACGACTGGAATAATATTATGCTTTTTTCTTAAATTTCTTACCTGTAATAGCTTATCTTCCATATTTTCTTTATCGTCTTTGAATAAAATTTTTGCAATCTGAAAATCAGAAAAGCCCTGCTGTTTTGCTAATTTAATTAATTCTATCGTTACATTGTTAATACTATGGTTTGATAATTTGCTTTCTGTATCAACAACATTTTTTATTTTATATAAAAACCATCTATCAATTTTTGTCAAATCACAAATCCTGTCAATAGAAATTCCTTTTTTTATTGCTTCCACAATTACAAGCAGTCTTTTGTCGGTTGGTTTGCTTAATTCCTTTTCAACATTATCAAACTTCAAATTATTTCCCACTAATCCATGGAGATTTATGTTGAGCATCCTTATTGCTTTTTGAATTGCTTCCTCAAATTTTCTGCCTATTGCCATAACCTCACCAACACTTTTCATCTCACTTCCTATCTCAAAACTTACATGCTTAAATTTCTGCAAATCCCATCGCGGGATTTTTACAACAATATAGTCAAGTGCCGGCTCGAAGCAGCTTTTTGTAACTTTTGTTATCATGTTTTCTAACTCTACCAATGAGTATCCCAATGCGAGTTTTGCAGCAACAAAAGCCAATGGATAACCAGTTGCTTTAGAGGCGAGTGCAGAGCTTCTTGAAAGCCGTGCATTAACCTCAATGATTCTGTAATCTTCAGAACAAGGGTCAAGTGCAAACTGGATGTTGCATTCTCCGACAATTCCAAGATGCCTTATAACTTTTATTGATATTTCCCTTAATTTATGGTATTCATTATTTGTTAAAGTTTGAGAAGGCGCAACAACAATGCTTTCTCCTGTATGAATGCCCATAGGATCAAAGTTTTCCATATTGCAGACTGTAATGCAGTTATCATAAGCATCTCTCACAACTTCATATTCTATTTCCTTCCAGCCGCCAAGATATTTTTCAACAAGAATTTGGGTTGAGTATGCAAAAGCTCTTTTTGCTTTTTCTTTTAATTCTACCTCATTAAGTGCAACACCAGAGCCCTGACCGCCTAAAGCGTA
>CAZVCF010000156.1:0-1169 GCA_964626355.1 uncultured Gammaproteobacteria bacterium | reverse complement strand
AATTTAGATATTGTTTCGAATTTCGTGCTTCGAATTTCGTATTTATGATCTCTTGAATTGTAATTTTGATTTTTTAATCTACTCACTACAGCCTACTCACTACAAACTATTAACTATTTTATGCTTTTGACTATTCTTATTGCTGTTTTTTTAGTGAGTCTCATTTCGTTTGTTGGCGTATTTTTTTTGAGTATCAAAGAGAATACAACGCATATCGTATTAGTGTTTTTGATTGCGTTCGCGTCTGGCATGTTGCTCGGTGTTTCTTTTTTTGAGTTGTTGCCTGAAGCGCTTGAAAAATCGACAAATGCTTTTTCGTATACGATCATTGGCATCCTTATTCTTTATGTTTTAGAAAAAATTCTTTATTGGCATCATTGCCACGGAGAGGTGTGTGAAATAGGAAGCGACGCAAGCCGCGCCGCGCAGAAAAAGACAGTCGGGTGGCTTAATATTTTTGGCGATAGTCTGCATAATTTTATTGACGGCGCGATTATCGCACTAGTGATGATGGAAAATGTAAGCGCTGGCATCGCGGCGACGATCGCGATCGCGTTGCACGAGATACCGCAAGAAGTCGGCGATTTTAGCGTTTTGCTATACAGCGGTTTCACCAGAAAACGAGCGTTGGTGTACAATTTTTTGTCCGCGCTTATCGCGGTTCTCGGCGCGCTTTTAGCATATTTTTTCGCGCCGCGCGAAGCGCTCGGTCCGCTGATCGCTGTTGCCGCCGGATCGTTTATTTATATCGCGTGCGTTGATTTGATCCCCGAACTCCATAAGCGGTCACATTTTAAAGAAGGCGTTATTGCATTTCTCTTTTTATTAGCCGGCATTGGCGTAGCGTGGAGCCTGTAATAGAAATAGGAAATTAGCTTTTAGGGGATTAGGAAATGAGTGGGTTAGGAGACTATGAAAAACTAAAAACGAAAAATAAAAAATTGAATTATGAATCACGGATTATCGCAAATTAAAAATGTAAAAATCAAAATGCAAAATGACAATGCAAAATCTAAAATAAAAAAATGTAAAAATAATTTTAACATTTTTAACTGTCATTTTGCATTTTGATATTTCCATTTTGCACTTTTTATGCCCTTCACCTGCACACAGTTAAAAGAGGAATATCAATCCCTCCAAAAACTCACGGACGAATTTCGTATCGTCTA
>CAZVCF010000155.1:0-1174 GCA_964626355.1 uncultured Gammaproteobacteria bacterium | reverse complement strand
TTCTGTAATGCGTTAATAATTCCTCATATTCATTATCAATATTCATGATTTCAACAGCCGCAACTGCTGCATTAACTCCATTATTCAAGCCAACCCACAAGCCGTGATTGGTGTGTTTTAAAAGATTTAGAGCAGCTTCTGCCTTATCATCTTTTTTCAGAAGCAATGGGCAGTAAATAACTAACTCATCCTTCTTTTCAATGGGCTCATCAAAATAAGTAAATTCTATGTTGATTGTTTTTGAATTTGGCTTATCACCAAAAGTTGGAACAATATTGAATTTTTTCAAAGTTTCAACTGCTTTCTTCACGGCATCATTATTTTTATCGCCGATTATTGTAACTGTTTCGTATTTTTTCATCATTTTTGCGCAGTTTTGTGCCGCTATATCTCCCTTATTTACTCCAGCAGCCAGAACGGGTATTCCGGGAGGCATTTGGACTATTGAAAGCAAAGCGTCTAAGCCCTGATAATTGCCTTCGCATGGTACTCCTATAACCGGTCTTATGATTTTCGAAGCAACAACACCTGGTAAATGTGCTGCCAATCCTGCGCCTGCAATTACAACAGCATAGTCATTTTGTAAAATTCCATCAACATCTTCGGGTGTTTTATGAGCTGAACTAATTCTCAAATCAAATTTTACATCAGATTTTTTCAAAACTTTAGCAATTTCATTATAGGTTTTTTCGTCTGACTTTGAGCCGAAGATTACCAATGCCTTTTTCATCTAATCACCTAAAATCTCATATTCCTGATAATTCTCATTCACAAGCAGTTCTTTTGCCGCTTTCTCAGCAATCATTTTTGCTTCTTTTTCATCAGAGTCTATACTTAAACTCCATAAAACAGCTTTTTCAACCTTTTTAATATTTTTGAATCCAAGCCTGTTTTTTAGTGTTGATAATAAACCGCTTCCATCATCATTTATATTTTTTACTAAAATTTTTACATTATTGTCTTTTTGGATTGAAAAATTATATGAATGTTTGTTTGCATTTACTAAAATATCCACTTTGCATATCTGATTTTTGAATTTCTCAATATCACCCTCAATCAAAAATTTATAATAATCTTCTCTTTTAACATTATTGATTTTATTAAATCCAATTTTTTGAAGTGTTTGGAGTGCAGTAATTGCTGTAGTATCGGGAACTTTTAAGCTTACAATCAT
>CAZVCF010000154.1:0-1179 GCA_964626355.1 uncultured Gammaproteobacteria bacterium | reverse complement strand
TTTTTCTAATTCTCTGACGTAATCATAAAATTTCTTTTTTGCTTCTTTAACCCACAACATTTTTTCTTTGTTGTTTGCGAAGCTTTTTTTGTCTTGTTTCTTGAGAAGTTTCTCAAGAAACTTGAGTTCTTTTTGTCTGTTGTAAAAAATGTTGAGTAAGAGATATTTGTTGTATTCGTTTTGTATTGTTGTGTTTTTTCCGAAGTCATTAACGACGAGTTTGTTTAGGTGTAACAAGCATTTTTGGTGGATAAGTTTGTTGCCCCAAATTTTTTTGAAGATTGCAGGATATCTTCTGTCGCAATCAGTTATGACGATTAATTCTTTGTTGGTGTCAAGATTTTTTCTCAAGAATGCTTCTATGGTTGCTTCATTTTTGTCGTCGAATAATTCATCAGCAATTGGTCTTCCTGTTTCGTAATTTAATAGTGTGAGTCTGAATTTTTGTGTTCGTCCTTTCTTTGGATGTTGCTCATCGTAATTCACGATGAGATAATTTTCTTGATGGTATTCAAACTGCCCAATTTTTTCATCAAACAAGTACCTCGCTTTATCTTTAGAACAAGGCAGGATATAATTCATTATTGTTGAAATGACTTTCCAAGAAACATTTGAATCTCTCATAACCATTAAAGCTGACGTCAAAGTTTCTTTCCAATCACTCAAAACTTTTTTCCAGAATGTTTTATCCTCGTGGTGCTCAGCACCACATTTTTGGCAAATTTGTTTACCAATTTTTACTTTGCCAAAACCATTCTTTCTTGCATAATTATAACCATTATGAACCATCACGTTACCACAAGCACAAACAAAGTAATCTTTCATTCTGAAGACTTTCTTAGACGTGAACTCATACTTGTTTGAAATGGGAAAAACAGTCAAAAGCAAGTTTGCTTCAGAAAGATTATTAAGATTCAAGTGTATTTCTGTCATACAACATCACCTCATTTTCTATAAACACAAGGTGATATTATCGTCGGTAATATAAAAAACTACCGACGATATACATTTTTTCTCCAAAAGAAACAAAGGTCAAAAACATACTAGCAATCACTTACACTATCACTCACTTTCTATACTGTGCCCGTTTCTCGAGTTCGTCGCCTGCGAGCTCCTCACACGAGAAACGATACTAAAACCCTGACTTCGCCACTTGATTG
Organism: uncultured Gammaproteobacteria bacterium; assembly: GCA_964626355.1. GTDB lineage: Bacteria > Patescibacteriota > Patescibacteriia > UBA2591 > CAZVCF01 > CAZVCF01. The sequence goes on along the minus strand of CAZVCF010000154.1, from coordinate 19 downwards.
TTTTTCTGTTTGTTTTTGA
>CAZVCF010000153.1:0-1201 GCA_964626355.1 uncultured Gammaproteobacteria bacterium | reverse complement strand
TTTTTGTATGCTACCAAAAAAGTATCGCCTGAAAAACAAAAAGATATTTAATCAAATATTAAAAAGCCGATACCGTGTCGGCAATGATTATTTATCCCTAAAATGGGTGTTTTGTCAAGAAAAAATCGCGCATATCGCGTTTGTTGTGCCGATCGCGGTTTCCAAAAAGGCAACGACGCGCAATCGTATCAAACGGCTTATGCGGGAGGCGATGCGCAAAGAATTTTTATCAACTATGCCTGCGTCCATCAACATAATAGTTATGGCGCGACAGAAAAGTATCGAACTGGATTATTGGGGAATCAAAAGAGAGCTCGGGGGACTATTGGAAAGAGGGGGATTCATAATAAATGGAAAATGTAAAAATCAAAATGTAGAATGACAATACAAAATAAAAAATGAATTTAAACAACACACTGAGATGGTTGCAAAACTCTTGTTGCTGTCATTCTGAGCGCCGCGAAGAATCTCGTTGATATGATAGTATTGCCATTTTACGAGATCCTTCACGGAGCCTGCACTGAGCGAAACGAATGTGTTCAGGATGACAATGCGGAGTTTTGCAACCATCTCACTCAATGATAAAAAATAATTTTAACATTTTGCATTGTCATTTTGATTTTTACATTTTAATTTTTTAATTTATTTCCCAGTCTCCTAACTTCCTAAAAAGCTAATTTCCTATTTCCATGAACCGCATAGCCATATTTTTTATTAGGGCATATCAAAAAAGTATTTCTCCGGATCATAGTTGGTTATCGGTTCGTTTTCCTTTTGGTTATTGCAAATTTTATCCGACCTGTTCTGAATACGCGGTTCGTTGTTTTAAAAAATATCATTTTTTAAAAGCATTCGCAAAAACACTATGGCGCATCGCGCGATGTAATCCATTCTCGAAAGGAGGGATAGATAAAGAATAATAGACCCTAATCTCCTAACCCCCTTCCGCCAGTCGCCAGAGGCGACCCGCCTTTGGCGGGAGGCGGATCCGCCTTCGGCGGAAAAAGCTAATTTCCTATTTCGCAGTGTTGATATTTTATTTTTTCTTTATGCAGAGATGGTAAAATAGATGTATATTGCTCAATCTCCTATTTTTTTGATTTATTCCTAAGAAGCTAAAAAGCTAAAAACCTAATCCCCTATCATTATGTTGTGGGCTCGGATAACTGGCGCAAATGATGAATGGTTTATCGCGGTTGAA
>CAZVCF010000152.1:0-1209 GCA_964626355.1 uncultured Gammaproteobacteria bacterium | reverse complement strand
ATTGGAACTCCAAGCAATTCCTCAATCCTTCTTAGATATTTTTTTGCATTATTGGGCAATTTGTCGTAACTTCTGACTTTTGTTATGTCGTCCCACCATCCATCAAGCTCTTCATAAATCGGCTGGCAGTTTTGCAAAATTTTTATGTTTGTTGTGAAATTCTTTATTATGTCCCCTTTATGTTTATAAGCAACACAAACTTTTAATTTATCAATTGTTGTCAAAACATCAAGCTTCGTCAATGCAATTGAATCAACACCGTTAATCATTACAGCATACTTTCCAACTAAAGCATCAAACCAGCCAACTCTTCTTTGCCTGCCGGTTGTTGCACCGAACTCTTTGCCGGTTTTCTGGATTTTCTCTCCTACATCACCAGTAATCTCTGTTGGAAATGGGCCAAAGCCAACTCTTGTTTTGTAGGCCTTGCAAACTCCCAAAACACTTTGTATTTTTCTTGGAGGAATTCCCAAACCTGTGCAAACGCCTCCAATTGTCGCACTTGAAGATGTAACAAATGGATAAGTGCCATGGTCTAAATCCAGCAATGTGCCTTGCGCGCCTTCAAAAATTATTTTTTGATTTTTTAATACAGCATAATTCATTATCATAGATGTGTCATTAACATACGGCTTAAGACTTTCTGCATATCTCTTATACGCCTGATAGAACTCCTCGCCACCGAACCTTTTTTTAAAAATTGAATCATCAACAAACTCGTAAACTTTCAAGCCAGTCCTTGCTGCTTTGTCAGTATAAGCAGGACCTATGCCTCTTGCTGTTGTTCCTATCTTGCCGCCAACATTTTTATCTTCTTCAATATGGTGCGGCAAAATAATATGCGCATTTTCACTTATAACCAAATTTTCTGGAGAAATTTTTAGGTTATTTTTTTCCAGATTTTTTATTTCATCTAGCAAGATTTTTGGATCAATGACCAATCCATTCCCAATAACTTTTAGTTTATTTTTATGCATAACACCTGAAGGAATTAAATGAAGCACTATCTTTTTGTCATCAACCTCGATTGTGTGCCCGGCATTATTGCCGCCATTAAACCTTGCAACAATATCTGCTTTCTCAGCAAGAAAATCAATGATTTTGCCTTTTCCTTCATCGCCCCATTCCATGCCGATAACTGCAATGTTTGAGGGACCTACTTGTTTTGCCATAAAGAAAGCGAAATATAGATTTTATTTAAAGGTTTTG
>CAZVCF010000151.1:0-1231 GCA_964626355.1 uncultured Gammaproteobacteria bacterium | reverse complement strand
TTCAGAAGCAATAAAATAAGCTTTGGATAGCTTTGAATAATAAACTCATTTAAGAATGATACTTCTTAATCTTCGGCATATAGCCAATTTTTTGATAATTTATTGATTTTGTCCATTATCTTGTCGACGAAACGGCCAACTGCCAAATCACAAAACTTTGCATAAATTCAACAATCTGCCGATAACTGAATCATATCTTATATGATATTGTTAAGAGGTATACTCGCATATACCAATCATTATATAAAATTTTGTTGAATTGTATTTAAAATGGCTAAAGAAAGAAGGTCTCTAAAAAAATCCCTAATCGGCTTTGAGGTAGAGCTATTTACAATAAACAAGAATGGCTACATTGTTGATGCGGCAGATAAATTGCTTAAATGTGCTAAAGGCGACAAAAACCTCACCATTAAAAAAGAATGTGCATCAAACATGATAGAGATTGCAAGCTATCCAAGCGAAAACATTTCTAATACAATGGATTATTTGTTAAGAGAGCTTGAGTATTTGGTTTCCATAGCTGAAAAGGAAGATATTTTGCTGTATCCATTAGGAACTTATCCAGGAAAATTTAATCCTTCTATGCGGGATGACAGAGCTTACAAAATAAAAGAATCAATTTTTGGAAAGAACAGATGGAAAATTGCAGGCAGATGCATTGGGTTTCATTGCCATTACGATTTACCCAGAGGTATTTTTGACTCGGAATTAAGGATTTTAAAAATGTTCGTAAGGTCAAAAATTAAAGACAGTTTAGTCAATAGTTATAATTTTTTAATTGCTGCAGACCCTGCTTTAGCAACATTTATGCAGTCATCTCCTTTCTATCAAGGCAAATATTTTGGAAAAGATTCAAGAGTTATAATGTACAGAGGTGGCGAAGTACTAAATAATAAAAATGGCTTATACGCAAATTTTGAGGAATTTGGCGGTTTGCCGCATTACAAGCTTACTGCATTGGACATAATTGATATAATAACAACTAGATATGAAACGTGGAAATCTTATATAAAAAAGCTGGGCCTTAACATAAAAGTTTTATCGCTTTATGGCTCCATATTGGATACTACATGGGGTCCGCTGAAAATTAATCCACATGGCACGCTTGAGGTGCGCGGCATGGACATAAATCATCCAATTTACATTACAGGGATAGGAACGATTATAAAATATATCATGAAAAAACTTCAAGAAGAATTTTACGCTGTTGTTCCGTCTGAAATAGGCATAA
>CAZVCF010000150.1:0-1242 GCA_964626355.1 uncultured Gammaproteobacteria bacterium | reverse complement strand
GGCTTTGCGTGGATATTATTTGGCTTTAGCCAGCCTCTGGAAATAGGAGAGTCTTCTCCTATTGTGTAGAATTATCCTTGCTGTCACCTGGCTCAACATGGAAGTTACTCTTCTCTTTGTGACTGGACCATACACTTGCTTAAAACTAGCATGAAAACTTTCGGAATGACTCCGGAGATGATACTCCGTGAGCCAGTGCATCACATCAAAAAAGAGTTCGAGATACATTGATTTCCACGCTTCTCCCCCATTCAAATTATTATTACACTTTGGGAAAATATAGGGCACCATCCCCCGTTCAGCTATCTCCTGTACCAGCTCCCGATCATTAAAGCCTGCGTCGAGACGCAGGCTATTTCCATACACTTTCTCAATAAGCTTGTGCATAGCCCTGCATTCCTGCTCTCCACTTATATCGAAGGCTTGGACAATTTCACGAGAATCGACAATACTAGTCATATATTCCCCTGTTTTCTTAGTGGTTTCATAATTTTGCTTTCTACTGGTCTCCAGACCAGTACCATCACCAGAGAGTATGCCATCAGATTGTTTGCTTTTCTCAAAAACCTGTTTCAGGATATAGAGTACTTCCACTTTATCGTACGCCTCTCCTATTGTTCGGTCATCGAGCTTTTTTCTGATGCCAAGACGGGAACCTAATATCCCCAGCCATCCTTGCCCAGCTCGTTCGGTGAAGCCAAGAGCTTCACAGACGAGCACCACTTTAGCCAGCACTTTGGGATCAGTAAGTGGTTTTCCCGCTTTACCTTTTATCCTCATATAACTCGCTTCGTCTACAAAATTCTTAATGAAATCTAACGTTTCTGGTGCTGCTTCAATATGAGAAGCAGTATATTCTGGCCAGGAGATTTTTCGTGGTTCTTCATACTCGTAGAACCCCTTCTCCCGAAGAAGGGGGATCATTGCCCGAAATTCTTTGTTAGGTAGTTTTGACATATCTATCACCAGCCAGATCAATTATTGTTGTGCCTAACTATTTTATTAAACTATATTACATAAAGTTTAAATATAAGTTGTGCCTAATAGATGAAATGATGGTATATCTCCGACCAAAGAAGATTAAAGGGAAGACTTATTATTATATTGTCGAAGGAAAGAGAGATGAGGAAGGAAGAGTTAAACAGAAAGTACTGCAGTATCTAGGAACTGCAGATAATATTCTTGAAAAATTTAAATTCTGGAAGAAACACCATTAAAGAGGTTTAATTTCCACGCAAAGCC
>CAZVCF010000149.1:0-1321 GCA_964626355.1 uncultured Gammaproteobacteria bacterium | reverse complement strand
CTCCGAGGACGCCTTCGGCTTCGTTTAATCTATGCGAACATTTTGCAGAGAACTGAAGCGAGGCAGCCCTTGATTTCATTAATGAAATCAAGGGCTTTCATACATTTTTTATTTGCGCAGTGAGCGAGTGAAAAGCAAATAAATTTGCTTTTCCGAGCGAACAAGCAAACACAGGGTTACTACCCTTTATTTCGTTCCCGAGAAAAGGAAACGGAACGACAGTCCGGCTCCTATGAACAGAATGTCTATTTCACGATATGGATTGACGCGACAGCCTATAGCAGTCTATAGTACAAGCTTCGCGACGAGACGAGATCCATTTGGTTCAGCATTAAAGTTTTAATTTTCTGATCGTGTAAATAACGGCAACAAATCCTACAACCGTAACTACGATGCCAAGAGTGCCATTTATATGTATTGCGATAAGAGAGCCAAGAGCGGATGTTCCGATGACTCCTATTACTAAGACTGCCACGAGCTTCGCTGTTTTTTTGATCTCGGCTTTTACATCTTGCCAGGTAAGCGATTGTTTTTTGTCGTTTTTTGGGTTTTCGTTATTTTCCATTGATTTTTTTCCTTTGGTTTTTATTTTTTGCAAGATCTACTTGCAGAGTTTATTATTTTTTTTAAGATTTTTTGTTGCGAAATGGAGAACGAATAAGCTGAATAGTATTAAAACATCTCCAATACTCATCAATCCGAACGGTATTGATATCCGCTAAAAATTTTAAACGAGTTGTTTCATTAATCACATGATGCTGATTAGACAATATAGGATAATCTGGATACGGCAGAAGAACAGGCATTGAATATCCGTTGAGCAACATAACAAGCGCATTTGAAAAACCGCCGATAATTATACCAACAAGCGCGATAATAATCATCCTTGGCAGTATAGACGCGAGACGAACTACAGCAGAGAGAAATATTGATAAAAGAATCATTCTCAACCAAACGTCGAACGCATTATTATCTATTATAAATGTATTTATCCCTATGAGTATCATCTCTGCGACGATGAGCCACAAAATAGGTTTCATGAATTTTTTGAGCGATATTTGTTCTTTCGTTTCTATTTGTTCATGGATATAAGTCGTTATTTTTAAATACGCCGTTATCGCAAAAATAATACTTGTTATAACTAAGAGACTGAATAAGATATCTAGAGCTTCTGTCAACGCGTACCGCCCTCCTATTTTTTATTTGTATGTATTGAACTATGAAAAAGTATATTACATTTTCATAAAATGTCAATAGTCTGTATAATGGATACAGATCGGAAGAGCACACGTCTGAACTCCAGTCACGAACGCTTATCTCG
>CAZVCF010000148.1:0-1321 GCA_964626355.1 uncultured Gammaproteobacteria bacterium | reverse complement strand
AAAATTGTTTATTACATGAAACTACTGCTACTGCGGAGGACGGGCAATGCAAAATTTAAAAATAAATTTAAAAAAGACTACGCAGTACTGGTAACAGGTGATTGATTATGTTTGTTTTTAAATAAAATCCTCCAAATGTCTTATACTTAAAGACAAAAAATAATAATTTTAACATTTTAGATTGTCATTTTACATTTTGAGATTTACATTTTACATTTAAATAATGCTCTCTCGGATGGCTGGGAAGATATGCTGTTCAATGTAATGATATTGACATTGCCTTTTATTTCTTTATAGTCAATACATTCTATCATTAAATCATCTATGGTGAAAGATGCGTCTCAAAATGCGAGTGACGCGCGCGCGAGCGATGGACGAATTAAAGCGGCGCAAATCGCGATTGAACAAATTAAAGCAAAATTCGGCGAAGGATCAATTATGAGACTCGGAGAATTTAAACGGATGAATGTGGAAGCGATTTCCACCGGTTCTATTTCTCTTGATCTCGCCTTAGGAGTCGGCGGCGTGCCACGCGGAAGAATTATTGAAGTGTATGGTCCGGAATCGTCCGGCAAGACAACTATTGCGTTACATGTGCTTGCAGAAGTGCAGAAAAAAGGAGGCGCGGCTGCTTTTGTAGACGCGGAACACGCGCTTGATCCGGAGTACGCGCGCAAATTAGGAGTTAAAATTGAAGATTTATTAATCTCACAGCCGGACACCGGAGAGCAAGCGCTCGAAATTGTTGAGACGCTCGTGCGCTCCAATGGGGTTGATGTGATTGTTGTCGACTCGGTTGCGGCATTAGTTCCACGCGCCGAAATTGAAGGTGAAATGGGCGACCAACATATGGGTTTACAAGCGCGTTTAATGAGTCAAGCGTTGCGCAAACTCGCGGGAGTTATCGGCAAAACAAAAACAGTCGTTATTTTCATCAATCAGATTCGACACAAAATCGGTGTTTTCTTCGGCAATCCAGAAACAACGACCGGCGGCATGGCGTTGAAATTTTACTCGTCGGTTCGTCTCGAGGTGCGTCGCGCTGAACAAATTAAAAAAGGCGATGAAGTTGTTGCGAATAAAGTGAAAGTTAAGGTTGTTAAAAATAAAGTAGCGCCACCGTTCCGAACCTGCGAATTAGAAATTTGGTATAACGAAGGCATTTCGTTTTCCGCTGACATTTTAGATACAGGAATTACTACGGCGATTATCAAAAAATCAGGCAATACGTATATGTTTAACGAAACGAAATTGGGCGTAGGACACGATGCGGCAAAAGAATTCCTCAAAACAAATCCAAAAATCGCGCAAGAAATACGAG
>CAZVCF010000147.1:0-1323 GCA_964626355.1 uncultured Gammaproteobacteria bacterium | reverse complement strand
CTTTTTTAAAATTTTCAATCTCTTTCAAAAATTTTCTAGTCATTCCTCTCTTAATCTCATCAGCAAGTCCTATCAATTCCTTAGTAGTCATGTTTTTTGGGTTCTTCATATTGAAAACAACGTTAATTCACTATATAAACCTTTCGCATAAAAAATGAACTTAACAAAAAAACTACTAAAAAATAAACTTGGAGAAAGCTTTGGTTTTGGTTTAGTATTAGTTATACTCTCAATAGGGATTTTTTCACTTGCTTTTATTAGCGAGAATAATAAAATAACGGGATTTGTGGCTTATGCTCCTGAAAATACTTACGCTACTCCAGCTAATTTAATTGAATTTAATGATGTTAATTCGCTTGCAACATTGTCTGCTGGGAATTATTATGTTGATGGCAATGGCGTTGTGTATTGGATGGATGACGAGTCAAAGCCAGCAATAGCAAAAGTCAATTTTATTGATGAGAGCCAAAGAAACAAGCATATCTATATTGACACTCAAGGAAGAGTTGGCTATGTTTTGGATAGTATTTTGATAGATAAAAATGCGGGAGAATTAAAGATTCAATAGAAACAAAATGAAAATAAAAAGAAAAATAATCATAGATTTGGATGTAGTAACTGTAGGTAAATGGGATAAAGGAACTTATGGAAATATCTCCAGAAAATTTATGATTAAGGTTTCAAAGGGAACATTTTATCTTATCACGCCAACTTTGCTTCTAGAATTAGTGAGAAAATGGAGCCATGAAAAACTAAAAGTTCAGATTGAAGAGTTTTACTCAAAAAACTCGAATGAAACAATTGAGAGGCTGCAAATTATCAAAGATTTAGTCTCTAAGGGAATAGATTTTGAGGAAATATTTGGAAAATTTATTGATATTGGGATTAAAGAAGAGGACATAACATTAATATTTGCAAGTTCTCTGAGAGACGCTGTGCTAATAACGTTCAACAAGATTCACCTTAAAAACAAGGAGGAGGAAATAAATGGAATACTGTCGGAATATAGTCTCAAGACTATTAAAATTATTTCACCAGAACAGATTTGAAAGATTCTTTGAGCTTTTTGTAGTCTTCCAAAAGAGACATCCCCATGCCTTTTTTGATTTCATCAGCCAAATCAATAAGTTCCTCAAATGTCATGTTTTTTGGGTTTTTCATAATGTAATTAATGTTATAACACTATATAAACCTTTCGCCCAAAATCAAGAAAAAATCATTAACAGTTGAACATTAAATAAAAAAACACAATAACTAAAATAAAAAAGTCAATAAAAAATGAAAAAATTATTTTATAACAAAACTGCAAAGTATTGGTTAGAA
>CAZVCF010000146.1:0-1334 GCA_964626355.1 uncultured Gammaproteobacteria bacterium | reverse complement strand
TCTGCATAGCCGCCTTCAAACCCAATGTGAAAGCCGTACTTGATAGAATCTTTTTTTAATTGAGGGAAATTTTCTTTTGTAATCTTCTTTCCAAGCCAGTCTTTCAATCCGTCAGAGGCAATTTGAGTTATTAAAATTTCATATCCCTTATTTAACATTTCTTCCATCACTAAATCATGCTCTTCTCCTGAATGGCTTGCAAATGCATCAACCTTTAATGGAATTAATGCATTCTGTATGCTTCTTAACTGTGTTTCCTGCAATCCAGTGCCGCCTAAAACAACAGCATCAATTTTCATTTTTCTCTGGTTTGTTTCGACAATTTCCTCGACAATATTTGCTTCCTTTATCGGTTCTGATACTTTGCATTTCGCATAGAAGTGCGGAATATTCAACATTTTTGCTAAATCTTTTGTCTGCTCTATTGTAGCAAAGTGAAACAAAAAGCAGTCTTTCCTGTTTGGCTTTACAGAAATCAGATATTTTATGTTCCAGCCCTTGAGCATTGCATTTTCAATTGCATAAGTGCTGTCTTTTCCTCCTGAGTAAAGAATTGCGACATTCATAGGGAAAAGAAAAATTATTTTGTTTATAAAGGTTTTGTAAAAACGTGATTTATTTCTTCAAAAACATTTTTAAACGACAATAAAATACAATAATCTAGTATGAAAATCGCATTAGCGCAAATCAATCCAATTGTTGGCGACATCCAGGGCAATACAAAAAAAATAATATCAATAATTAAAAAAACAAAAGCAGAAATTATTGTTTTCCCAGAGCTTTGTATAACCGGTTACAGCCCGCAGGATTTATTGCTAAAGCACAGTTTTATTGACGAAAATATTATTGCTTTAAAAAAAATTGTTACAAATACAGAGGATAAAACTGCAATTGTCGGGTTCATTGATAAGAAAAACGGATTTCTGCACAACAGCGCCGCAATCATAAAAAATCAGCAAATTGTTGGCATTCATCACAAAATATGCCTGCCAAATTACACAATTTTTGATGAGAAAAGATGGTTTAAGGAAGGAATTGAAGCAACAATTTTTGAATTGAACAATCTAAAAATTGGATTAAGCATTTGTGAAGATATTTGGCTTCCTGAAACGACAAAAATGCAGAAAGAAAAAGGGGCAGAATTGATAATAAACATCTCTGCCTCGCCTTACAGAAAAGGAAAAATAGAAGCCATTGAAAATGTATTAATCCGGAGGTGGAATGAAAATAAAATTCCCATAATTGTTGTCAATCAAGCTGGAGCACAGGATGGGATTGTTTATTACGGGCACAGCATGCATTTTAAAGATGGGAAAATTATAAAAAAATGCAAG
>CAZVCF010000145.1:0-1342 GCA_964626355.1 uncultured Gammaproteobacteria bacterium | reverse complement strand
TATATATTAACTAAATATGCGCAAAGTCCCTTTTAACCCAGCAAATGAGTTCATAATCAAAAACATTAAAGGATATTTTGAACGCAGCGTTACCAAGTTTGGCACTGGCGCTAAAATAAATATACCTAAAGAACACTTAGGAAAAAAAGTGGTTATCATTGTCTATGAAAATTAAATCTGCGGATATCAGAAAAGAGTATGAAGAACTTGAGAAAGATAAGCTCCTCGATGAGGTTGTTGATCTGGTTCTTGAAAACGAAAAGCTCAAGCGAAAGCTTAGAAAGTATGAAAACCCCCATACTCCTTCTTCAAAACAAGGCTTTGACAAGCCACAAGCACAAGGGCTTCCTGTAGGAAGAAAGCCCGGAAAAATTTACAATCATAGGAGAACTACCAGACCAAAAGACATTCCAAATAACCCTCCCGTGACTGTAACTGCAGACTTCAATCCGTCAAATGGAAATACCAATATCGTAAAAACGGGATTTTACATAGAGCGAATTATCACTGACTTCAAGATTGAAAAAATGGTTACTAAATATACATTCTTTGAGTATAAAGATAAAAACACTGGTGATATTTTCTTTGCTAAACATCCAGACGTGCCTGATATTGGCATATTTGGAAAAAATGTGATTACACTCGCAAATTTTTTGCATTTTGAACATCGGGTAACTCTGGCAGGGGTTGCTGACATTTTTACAAATGTATATGATATCTCGATGTCTCCCCCCACAGTCCAAGAACTATGCAATAGGGCAGTAGAGAAAGCATTACCGGTGTATGGAGACATAAATATTAATCTGCAGAAATCTCCTATAGTCAATGCTGACGAAACTGGTTCAAATCAAAATGGAAAATCGGAATGGTTGTGGGGTTTCTTCGCTCCATTTTTAGCTTTCTTCGTCTTCAATAAACAAAGAGGCGGAGATATTGTGGAAAAAGTTCTCAAAGACTTCCGAGGAATTCTGGGTTGTGATGGGTGGAGCACTTACAAAGTGTTTTCAAAAAACCATCACTTATTGCTTCAAAGATGCTGGGCGCATCTTATACGAGAAGTGAAAAAAATATGCAAGAATGTAAAAGAGCTAGATCCTGCATACGTTTGGATATGTGATATGTTTGATGAGATACAGCGGCTTAGGAAAATAAAGAGCAAAAAGATAAGGCGAAGAGGATATGACAAATTAATTGCTGGGATGGAGCAATGGTGTCAGATTTATTTTGTTTATGACGGCATGAAAGAGATAGTGAACAAGGTAAAAAATGGAAAAGAATTTTGGTTCACTTGCGTGTTGCATCCAGAAGTGGAGCCGACAAATAATCTTGCAGAGAGGGGATT
>CAZVCF010000144.1:0-1345 GCA_964626355.1 uncultured Gammaproteobacteria bacterium | reverse complement strand
CCAAGCGCTGGAGCCATGTCCTTCCATCAGGGCTTTTTATTGCATCAAGGAAAATCCCGATTATAGCTAAAAATACTATGACCATAAACACAACCTTCCAGCCTCCTTCAAGAAATATTGGTTCGCCCTCTTTATAGAAAGAGCCCACCAAAAGCAAAAATAACACTGAAAGGAACAGCACAACAACAGCATTTGCTGAAACTTTTGTTATTATTTCGACCAATTGAGAGGAAGCAACAACCAAAAATGCTATCACAAAAGAGGCGATTGCATTAAGATTCTTTTTTGTGTATTTTTTGCCCTCTATTTCTTCCATGCCAAGCACTTTTGTCTTTTCAAGTATTGCAAAAACAATAGTGAAGACAAGCAAAAATGGCAAGACAACATCAAATAAGCCAATCTTGTCAAAAAACTCTATCACTTGCCTAAAAGGAGTAGCCATAAGATTCTTAGCTTGAGATAAATATTTAAATGTTTTGGTTTTATTAGCCAATATGCTCAACAAAAAGGAATTTGATGGAATAAGGGAAGAGATGCATAAAATTGACCTCAAGAGAGAAGAGGTTATTCAAACATCAAGAGAACTCATAAACCTTTCAAAACAAATAATCTATGCTGCTCAACGAAATGACTTGACGGCTGCTGCTTCTGTTGTTAAAAAGATTAAAGACAAAGTAAAAAAACTAAAAAAAATAAATATTTCGGCAGATACAAACATCAATGCGGTTGCATTTCAGGAGTATGTTGAGGCAATCGCTTTCTATGAATTTGTAAAGAATGGAAAAATACCGGCAAAGACAAGCCTTGGCGTCAGTGCAGAAGATTACTTAAGCGGGCTTTGTGATTTGACTGGAGAGCTTGTAAGGAAAGCAATTTATGACGTGATACACAAAAAATTTGATGAAGCGGAAAAAATAAAAGAATTGGTGCATGAGATTTATGGGGAATTCCTGAAATTTAATTTGAGAAATGGTGAATTAAGAAAGAAGTCTGACTCAATTAAATGGAATTTGAAGAAGTTGGAAGAAGTGATGTATGATATTGAGATGAAAGGAAGGAAGTAGTTATCTATTTTTTATATTTTATTTTTTAAAAATTTGTTTTATTTTTTGAAGATTTTAATGGCTGAATTATTTATTGGAAATGCCCTAATTGTAAAGGGCAGGAAGAACAGAAACATCACAAAAGTAAACATTAACCAAAAAATTCAATAAATGAAAAACAATAACGATTGAACATTATCAAAAACCATGGGTTTTTGGGAATGCTCAGAAATCAAATCGATTTCTGACATTAACTAAATAAATTAAAAATAAAATCAATCGAAAAATTAATTAATAATAAA
>CAZVCF010000143.1:0-1355 GCA_964626355.1 uncultured Gammaproteobacteria bacterium | reverse complement strand
AGCAGTTCTGAGAATTCTTCTGAAAAGAATTGTGGAATATTAACTATTTTAGAATCTCGTTCAACTTTTATTTTTGTAATTTTCAATTCTTGATTAATTAATTTGTATAAGGATTTCACAAAACTAATAGTGGGGTGGCTTCTATTATGATAAAAGTTCTGCAGTGTATGTTCAGGCACTCCAATATGCTCTGCCAGCTTCTTTTTTGTGATGTAATTTTTTTCGCAATAATCTTCTATTACATTAGAAATATTCCTTAGAAGGTCCTCATCACAAATCCTACATTCAAAATCAATTAAAAATTTCTGATGCTCAGCATCCAAACTTAATTTTCTTGGAGAAATTATAAAATCGCCATCATTTAAGTTTTGAGCTTCAGTTTCTACAATATCTAAATTTTCGTCAACCTTAAATAGCTTATGAACCTGTGTGACTTTTACTTTTCTGCCAGACCTAGTTCTTATTTCAACTAATCTGCTCGTTTTTCCTTTGTATATATTGGTAGCGATGCTTTCTTCAATTTTATCTTTATTGAAAGTATAAACCTTTAAAGGTCTTTTTAATTCAATTAAATTTTCGTATTCGTTAGATTTTATATTTTTATTATTATTCTTGATACACAACTCGTATAACTTTTTAATCTCTACTAATTCATCGTTAATAAATATCAATGTATCTCCTGTAACACATTTTCCCGCTCCAAACGGTCCTGGAATTGCAGCTACACCTCCCTTTGCCAAAGGAAACAAGGCATCAAAAATTCTTTGTCCAGTTATCAAAGGAGTTTCTGGTTTTAATTTAGAAATAACCGGTCTTGCAATCCTAACAGGCCAATTATGTTTTAACCTTAATTCAAACCCATTGTCAAGTCTGCCAATGATATCATTAACATTGAATTTTCCAGATTTAATTTCTATAATTTTTCCTTGTTGGTTTGGCGGCACAAGAATCTTATGCATTATGCCCGGATTTTCCTCAATCTCTCCAATAATTTGACCAGCTACAGCATTATCTCCATTTTTGACAACTGCTTTAAATTCCCATTTCTTTATTTGATCAAGTGCAGGAGCATCAACTCCTCTTTTAATGAAGTCACCCATTTGCTTAATCAAAACAGGCAATGGTCTTTGTATGCCGTCGTAAATACTGCCAAGCATTCCTGGGCCAAGCTCAACTTTTAATGGCTCGCCTGTATTAATTACCGGCTCACCTGGTTTTATTCCTGAAGTATCCTCATAAACCTGAATTATTGTTTTATCCCCTTCAATTTGAATTACTTCTCCCATTAATTTTTCATTTCCAACCCTGCAGACATCATACATCCTCGGCTTTATGCCTTTGGCTACCACAACAGG
>CAZVCF010000142.1:0-1355 GCA_964626355.1 uncultured Gammaproteobacteria bacterium | reverse complement strand
TCTTTTGCCAAAACACCAAACCTTGGCCTGACAGCGTACCATAAAGCGCGATCAATTGTCATGCCTGCATTTATGTTTGAGGCCGTCAATTGCAAAAAATCTGGAAGAACCTCTTCTACGTCAAGCTTCCTTTTGAAAATCTTTAAATCAACAGCCAAATAAAATATAATCCATAATGCAAATATCAAAAGCACGAAAACAAAAATCCAAAGCACAACCATTGACGCAACCACAGTGCCCCATGTAATGCCATATGTTACAGAAAAATAATAAATAAGATATCCGGATACTGCAAGATTTGTCAGAATAGCAATGTTAAAAAATATTTTGGAAAGCTTTTGAGTGCTTATATCAAGGCCTGCTCTCTCAAGATAGTTCTTTATTCTCTGCCTCCTCTCCTGCGCCATTAATTTTTTTTGCTGCGCCTTTTTAAACTTTTTTTTAAAGAACTCAATCTTTTTCTCTGGCTGAACCGCTTCTGTTTTTTTCTTGAATATGTTTTTTATGCTAAACATTGTTAAAAATCAATTGCTGGTCTGGAAAACTTAACTATAGCGATAAACATGAATTGCACAAATCCAAGGAAGCCCGCAAGTGCAAGCAGAATTGTCAAGCTTAATTCGAATTGTATGAAAGAAGACAATATTATCAGCATTGTCATTCCCAAAGTAGGCAGGATAACTGCAACTACCATATAGAACATTGCCAATGGGTTAAGCTTTTTGCCAAATTTATTAACCTCTGTTATCTGATCTTTTGTTATCTGCTCCATCGCAGAATAAAGAGATTTTGCTACATTAGAGCCTGTCCTTATTGAGTTTATAATCTGCCACAATATCTTTCTGAAGTCATTTGAAGGTACAAATTCAACTGCCTCGTTTAACGCATCTTCCATGCTTGTCCCCAAATCAACTTTGTCTGTTATTTCCTTGAAATATTTTCCTATGATTTCGTAATTTTTTGAAATGTTTGCCATTGCATTATACAACGGAACGCCAGATTCAAGCTCCACTATAATAAACCTGCCAGCAAAAACAATTTCCCTGCTTATTTCTTTTTCCTTTCTTGATATTTTTACATCAGGCAGCCTTATCATATAAAAGAACATAACAAAAAATATTATTGGAATAATCAAAAATAATGCACCTCTAACTAAATCTAATTTTGCAAGCACCAAAAACAAGAAAACAACTAAACCAGTCGTCATATAAAATGCAGAAATGAATGTTTTTTTAATAAAGTCCTCTGGTTTGTCCTCTATTCCAGCTTGTTTTAACTTTAGCTTGAGATTTGGAAATGTCTTTGAGATTCGTTGAAACGCTGTGTTTAAAGTGCCTGCTTTAATTTTAACCACC
>CAZVCF010000141.1:0-1357 GCA_964626355.1 uncultured Gammaproteobacteria bacterium | reverse complement strand
TAAATATTTTCTTAACCCAAAAGAAATTGCTCAACATGTAAAGAGGATACTGTACATTACAGACAGAAAAGCCTTCCTTATATTATACATAGATGATTGGAAAGATTCCGAAAATGTCATTGCCGCATACGAAGTTAATAGAGATGATTACAAGTCATATCTAGATGCATGGTACAAACATTACTTAAGAAAACAAGAAGAAATAGAACAAAGTGAAGGCACCAGAGCCAAAGTTTAATTTAAAAATAGAAAATTATTTATGTACTCGAGTATACTACTTCTGAAGTGAGTAAAAATGGTATTAGAAATTGCTTTGGCATATATGTTGAATACATATCCTGCATTAAAAACTACTGAGAAATATAGGCATACTCAATTGCAACCACCAGCGATTGTTGAAACTTATAGACCTTCTAATATGTTGGAAACTTTAGTAAAACAAAATCAAGACGGCGTTGCAACACTAGATAAGAGTTCTTACCCAAAAATTATAGAAGAATTGAAAATGCGTTCTGGACAATCTGAGAAAGCATTCGTAAGATTTGACGATAGTTTGGTGGAACTTTGGACTAAAGATGGCAAGGTTATTGCCGGTCTTTTTTATTCTTTAGATTCTCATAATGAACAATCTAGTTTAGACCAATTAGTCGATCCTGTAGGAAGATTAGTCATTTTTTACAAAAGTCTTCCTATAAATACTTCTAACTATTGGCAAGACATAAATAGAATTGAGTCTGTAGCTCCGTTGAACTCGGATATTCAACAACGATTAGATGAAAGTTATAATTCATATAAGAACTCACAAAGGATTATAGAAGAAATAGAAAAGTTACAAGAACAACGAATAAGAGACGAAGGAAAAATAATGCTTGCTCAAACTTTAAGGTAAACAAAAACTATTTATATAATCATATTCTACCATTTTTGGAGGTGGTTTTAATGCATACATTACCAAAATTACCATATGCGTATGATGCACTTGAGCCTTATATTGATGAGCGAACAATGACAATTCATCATATAAAGCATCATCAAGCTTATATCGACAAACTTAATGGAGCGATAAAAGGAACTAAATTTGAAAATATGGATGTTAATGAGGTTCTAAAAAAGATAAACGATGTGCCTGAAAATATAAGAACTGTTGTTAGAAATCATGGCGGTGGTCATAGCAATCATTCTTTTTTCTGGCAAGTAATGGCGCCGAATGCAGGTGGTGTTCCTAGCGAAGCAATTGGTGATTCAATAAACAAAACTTTCAGCAGCTTTGACAAATTCAAGGAAGAGTTCACAAATGCTGCAATGACTATATTCGGTAGCGGTTGGGCTTGGTTAGTTATTAAGGATAATAAGCTTG
>CAZVCF010000140.1:0-1422 GCA_964626355.1 uncultured Gammaproteobacteria bacterium | reverse complement strand
CAGTGGCGTTGTTGTTTTCTTTCTTCTTTCTAGAAAGAACATCTTTCTCTCTTTTCACTCTCCATTGGAATAAAAAGGTGTCGAGCCAAGAATGAATAAAAATCCAAAAAGAAAATGTGTTGGCAAAATCTTTCTACTCTTATTTTTCAAGAACTAAAAAAGTATACTGTATTGTGCGTAAAATGTCAAGTCAATGAGCACGCTACTGTTTCCTACCCTATGATTTTATTATTAATCTCTCCTAACTTCCTAATCCCTATACCCTAGTGGCTATACCCTTCCGCCAAAGGCGGATCCGCCTCTGGCGGAAAACCCTACTCCTACTCCTACGATCCAAGCGCAATTTCGACATTCGCATTTAATACCAAAAAGGTTATCGCGATCGTTAACCCGAACAAAAATAAAAACGCAGTTTTTAAATCTTCTTTTTTCATAACCGTATTAGGTCAAACAAAAAGTAGAATAAGTATACAGCTTCCCTAAATAATGTCAACACGCACCATCAGTCCCATACGTCTTCAAAAAATAATGTTCCGTTTTCTTTTCGTTGCAAATAAATTAATTTTTCGTAATAATCACTATTCATTTTTATTGCCGTTATTTGATACATCATCGGCGTAATAAGGTCACTGACGTTTAATTTGATTATCCCCTGTTCCGAAGCGCTCGGAACAACTTTGCGCGTTCTCAAAGTTTCCATATCACGGACGGAAACAACATAATTATCATCATCTGGCACAACGCATTCCAATATTCCGTTATGAAGACTGATATTCTTTAATTTGCCAATGTAACGCGGCAATTTTTTCCATTCAATTTGTAAATAACCTTCACCATCGCATTTATCGCATATAATCGTTTTTTGTTTATTTTTATATATATCTTCCTCGGTAGTGATGATGATCGGAACTCTTATAGTGTATTTATACGGATGTTCTAACGTATCGCCATTTTCAGCAGTCCATATACTATATTCATTCCTAAGATAATAATTTCCTTCTATCTCAGTGATAGCAAATATGACAAATTCTGTCCCTTGCTGCGCGGCTGACAGTATCCCATCTTCTGTAAACAATCCCCATGTTGTTCCTAACTCTAGCTTCTTCATAAAAAGATTATTGTCAGGAAAATTCGTCATAATAACAGCAATCTCGTAAGTCATTCTATGCTTATCGTAATCGTATCTGCTATTTGCTTTCAATTGGACTTTTTGTCCATGTTGAGCAAAGAGCGAGAGACTCATACCGAGAAAGAAGAGCGAAAAAAAAAATAATTTTTTCATGTTTTATCTACCTGCCTGCCGTTAGGCAGGCCTGCCTGCCGTTAGGCAAGCTTTTTTGTATTTGTACGTATATCATTAAGACTATTATCTCAATAATATATAACTGTATAAAGAATAACATATTTTGCATAATTTGTCAA
>CAZVCF010000139.1:0-1433 GCA_964626355.1 uncultured Gammaproteobacteria bacterium | reverse complement strand
CGAAAAAAAGAGGCATTTGGCTTTAAGGAGAGAGAAGTGGCAGAAAGCCTTGAGGAAAATGAAGAGAAAGCAATTGAGCTGGAAAATCTTATATCTATTCTTGAAAAAAGAAGAAATGAGAACGAAGCAAAGATAACCGAGCTTAGAGAGAAAAAAGCAGTTCTTGAAGGAGAAATAATTAAGTCAGAAACCTCAATGCATCTTGAATCAAATGACACAGAGATTTCAAAACAGCAGCAAAAAGAATTCGAAGCAAAGGAAAAAGAAATTGAGAGCGAAATAAGCAAAATTAACAATAAGATTGCTGAGCATAATAAAGAGCTTATGAATTTAAAAATTGAAAAGCAAAAATTAAGAAATATGATTGCTCAGCTTAATGACCCGACTTTGCTTGCAGAATTGAACACATTCGAGCAAAAGTTCAAGGAGCTTAGCGAGGAAATAATAAGGCTTAGCTCTGAAATAAAGAATATTGATGCACAGATAATAAACATATTCATTCCCGACAAAGAAAAAACAGAAAAAATATTGAAGCAGCTTGACAAAGATGAAGAAGAATTTAATAATGAATTAAAGGGGCTTCAGGAAGCCGTCACACAAAAAGAATTAACGCTAAAGGAAAAAGAGGCCCTTGCCAAAGAATTTTACATAAGGTTTAAGGATTTGTTTGCCAAGCAAAACAAAATAAATGAAGGAATACAAAAAAATGAGCTTTCAATAGACAAATTAACAGAAGAAAGCAGGCAAGTTGAGATAAAGGTTAATTTCAACTCTTTAAAGAATGCGGAGATTGCAGCTTCACTTGCAGCATTAAACCAGGAATTCCAGCAGTATGAAGGAGTAAAGCTTGACATGGAAAAAGATGAGCAGCAATTAAAAAATGAGATTGCAAAATTTGAAAAGATGAGGGAGGAAATTGGCTCTGTCAATATGCGCGCGCTCGAAGTTTACGATGAAGCTGAAAGGCAGTATAATGAATTTTTGGAGAAAAAAGAAAAATTAGGCAAAGAGAAAGATGATGTTTTGGCTATGATGAAAGAGATTGAAGGAAAGAAAAAAGACTTGTTTATGAAAACATTTGAGATTGTGAATAATAATTTCAAGAGCTTTTTTACAATGCTTACCACCAAAGGCGCAGAAGCAGCCTTAGTCCTTGAGAATGAGGAGAATCCATTTGAAGCAGGCATAAGGATTAATGTAAAGATAACAGGAAGCAAGTTCCTTGACATAAGGGGCTTGTCAGGGGGAGAAAAAACATTGACGGCACTGGCTTTTATTTTTTCAATACAGGAGCATGAGCCGGCTTCATTTTATGTTCTTGATGAAGTCGATGCTGCCCTGGATAAGCATAATAGCGAGAAGCTAGCAAAATTGATAAGAAAATATGCTGAGAAGGCGCAATATATAATGATATCCCACAACGACAATGTTGT
>CAZVCF010000138.1:0-1461 GCA_964626355.1 uncultured Gammaproteobacteria bacterium | reverse complement strand
TGTACTGTTTCAGATCTAATTTAAGACGCCTTTTCACTACTTTTCCTCTCCCAATATTCCTCAATCAAGTGATATACTATATCCCCTTTCCGTACCTCCAACCCGTTTATGGTTTCCCATAACTCTACTTTTTGTCCTTCCAATTTCGGATTAACATGGTAAATCTGGTTGAGTAAGTATACTACTCCCAGAGGTTTTACTATTCTCTCTGCAATCTTCACTTTTGCTAGATTCTCTAACTGCTTTCTGGTAAATATTCGCGGTGGTTTTTTATTTTCTTGTAGACGCGTAACTGAAGCATTTCCATTTAGTGCAAAATGCCCTTTCTTCTCATTTCGCCATTGGAGGTATTTTTCAAATTTTTCCCTAATGTATCTGATATTTGTGCTTCTATTCTTTTTCCAGAAATCTCTCCTATCGTCTTTGTGTGCTCGTTCTTTCTTTCCATTTCCCTGAGGATGATACAATTTAGTTGGAATAAATGTAATTGTATGATTACATTTCTGAGCAACATTCTGAAGGAATGTTTGAACTAAACCACATTTTGCCTCTCCACCATTGTCATAGTGAAAACAAGTTGGTATGCTTTTCCATCGTATGATTGCATCGATAAGTGCTTTTACGACAATACGGGCATCTTTTCTAGATTGAATATCACCAGCATATCCTCGAGAATAATCATCTTCGACAGTACACTGGTAAATAAGAGTTCCATCCGATAATCTTGTTCCAGTCATGACATCACCATGCCACATCGAATGTGGCTTTTTCATCTCGAAGAATTTTAATGCCTCTTTTTCTTTAGGGGGATAGAAATATCTCCAGATAGAAGCTGGGCTTAGAGTGATCTTTTTCTCATTTCTCAATTGGTAACTTAGAACATGACATCCCCATTCTTTATGTTTCTGGATAAATGGCTTGGCTTTGGCAAGAACCTTTTTGCTTACTTTTTCTGTTTTCTTTTTTGGTCTAATTCCTTCTTTAATCTTTCTAAGATTGTTTTTTTTTGCGACTTAGGCAGATATGATTTTTGGAGATTATTTCTCTTCCTTACTCGTAGAATTGTTTTTGGGACTATTTTAAGTAGCTGGTTTATTTCATAAGAACTAAAGTAAGGGTGCTTCTTATGAAGAGAAATTATTTCCTCTTCTAGTTGTGGGTTGATTTTATTGTGGGGCACTTTAGCGCCCCTCTTTATATTTTGAAGACCAGTTTTCCCGTAGGAATGGAAACGATGTAAATACTTGTAAAAATCTGGACTGGTTATGTTGAATTTCTCTAAAATATCTTTAACTCGCAACTCTTTATTGAGATAACATTGGATCATAGAATATCTTCTCTCTACAAGCTCAAATAACGTTGGTGCAAAAGATGGTACTTGATCCATGTAGTACATAAAACAACACCTCTTTTTTAGTTTTACTAGAAGAAATCACGAAGAGTATATAATACTAGCGTTTT
>CAZVCF010000137.1:0-1482 GCA_964626355.1 uncultured Gammaproteobacteria bacterium | reverse complement strand
CACATTAAGGCAGTTGAAGGAAGCGGATAGTTGCCTCCAGGAATGTAAACACCAATTTTTTCTATAGGGATTACTCTTTGTCCCAATATAACTCCATTTTTTCTTACTTCAAAATTCTTGAACTGCTTGAGCTGTTGTTTGGCAAAGAATTCTATGTTTTTCTTTGCAAATTTTAGAGCCTTAATTGTTTCTTTATTTACTTGCTTATACGCTTGTTTAACTTCTTGTTTTGTAACACCAAAGGAATCCAGGTCAATTTTATCAAATTTCTTAGTATAATATCTAATTGCAGCATCTCCATTATTTTTAACACCTTCAATTATTTTATCAACAGCTTTCTTAATTTCTTTCATCTTCTTCGTCTCCGTAATTCATTCTCAATATCCTTAACATTAACTCCATTTTTAGCCATTAAGATAAAAATAAAATAAAGCAAATCCGATACTTCCCAAACTAAATTACCCTTATCTGTATATTTCAAAATTTCTAAACATTCATCTTTTATCTTTTGTTTGATTTTATTTTCATTAACTGCAATTTTTGAAGT
This sequence comes from uncultured Gammaproteobacteria bacterium, assembly GCA_964626355.1. Taxonomy (GTDB): domain Bacteria; phylum Patescibacteriota; class Patescibacteriia; order UBA2591; family CAZVCF01; genus CAZVCF01. Next base: position 935 of record CAZVCF010000137.1, on the reverse strand, counting down.
GTACGACTTGCTTCTTGGATTCTTTATTCTATCAACTATCACATTATATAATTCCTGAAAACTAAACTTTTTCTCATCAAAGCAAGAGTATTGTCCAAAATGACAAGCAACATTTTTTTGTTTAACAGTAAAAAGCAATGTATCCCTATCGCAGTCATATCTAACTTTAATAATCTCTTGAAAGTTTCCAGAAGTTTCGCCTTTAGTCCAAAGTCTTTTCCGAGACCTGCTATAATAGGCTGCTTTTCCTTCTCTGAATGTTTTTAGTAATGAATCTTTATTAGAAAAAGCCAACATTAATACTTGATTTTGTTCATCTTGAACAATTGTAGGTATTAATCCATTGTTTTTATTGAAATCCAAAAGAGAAACAAAAGCTTCAGCTAAATTAATTTTTCCTGTGTATAAAGCCATTCCTAATTGGGAATTGACGCCTAAATCTTCCAATAATTTAATTTCACTTATAAAAGAAATGCCACCTGCTACTGTTAGCTTATTTTGTGTTAGTTCCTTCAATTTCTTAATTTTGCCAAAATCTATGCCTTTCATCAAGCCTTCTCTGTTTACATCAGTAAAGAGAAATTCACAGCAATATGGCTCTAGCTCTTTTATCATATCTTTTGGAGTCGTATTAGTTTTTTTAGTCCACCCTTTATTCACTACAATATCCTCTTTTGAATCAATAGCTACTATAATCCTATCTTTTGGTAATTTCTCTAAAAATCTTGGTGCTGCCTTTGTTCCAATTATAATCTTTTTTGCGCCAGCCTGTAATATTTCATTTGCCTTTTCTGTTGTTCTTATGCCACCTCCAACTCTGCAATCTGCAATTTTGCAAATTTTCTTTATTAAAGCTAGATTGTCTCCTTTGCCAAAAGCAGCATCTAAATCAATTACAGCAATTTCTCCATACTTTCCGAATTCAAGAGCTAGTT
>CAZVCF010000136.1:0-1485 GCA_964626355.1 uncultured Gammaproteobacteria bacterium | reverse complement strand
TGTATATACTTATATATATAAATATATATTACTTATATATAAATGTTTTGGTTTTGAAGATTCATCGCTTAAAAATTTTATTACTTCTTTGTAGCAAAATTAGAAAATTATTTAAATCATTTAGAATTTCCTAACGTAGTTTTAGTTTTATGAAAACTCCGACAGAACCAAAGGATTCATGGTCGTATGCGCATGACCTAGTAGGACGGTGTTTGCCAAATCTGCCAAAATTAGAACGTTACATTGTAGGACCATTTGTTTTTGATCTTTATACACAGAGGTCTTTTCGTTTTTACCGTCAAGGAAGGGTAAGCCAAGTAAGATTTAGTTGTCCCTACCCTCTTGAACTACAATATTTCAGAGAATTAGCATTTTGGAATGGAAGTCATGTAAGAAATTCACTTTCCCCTCTTGCTATTAGATCTACAGACCAAGTTGTACTCGCTTCTTTTTTTGGACAGGATAGAATCAGCTCTGATTATCCAACCTTTGAATATGGTTGGTTTGGAGGTCACAAGTCATATGACGGAGGAAAAATTGTTAGTGACGACATTAACCAAAAAGGTGGATTATCATTCTTAAGGGTTGATTTAGCTGATGACACTTTTGTAAATTTCGAAGCACCATCTTTTAAGGCATATAAGCATGGGCCAGTAGGGATAGAAGATAAGAGACGAGAACGACTACTTGCTGAGGTGCCGAATTCTTTAAAAGGTTTAGAAGTCCTATTGGGACAACCTATTCCTTGGCAAATTAATTTTGATGAGATGGGCATACTAATTATAAACCAATCAGGACTTGAAGAGTTCGTAATCGCATTAGAAACCCAGAAAAATTAATAGCTGTTATAGTTTCAGGATTCAACTTAAATTAAGTAAGAATTTATTTTTCTTAGAAAATGCACAATAATTATTATGAACTACAAACTTTAACGATGTTTGACACAAAAATAAAGTTTTAAAATCTACTCCCTAAACTCAATGTCATCAATTATCCCATCTGAATCTAAATCAATGCCTTCAACAACTTTAGCTTTAATACTGGAGTTATGAATGTTGCCGTTAATTATTTTCTTAAAACCCTTTAAAAAAGCAATAATAGCAGCTCTTGTGCCGCTAAACCTTTTCCCTGCAACTACTAAAACGTATTTGTCCTTGTTAAAAGGGCTTTTTGCCTTTACAATCAAACCACATTCATCTTGAGGATAAGTCTCATTTGACACTTCTGATTTTATATTTCCGTTCTCAAACTTTACTGGCAGTTTTTGATTTACTTTTTCTACAACCTTGTTTACAACTGGACCGCCAATAAGAATTAAGTTATTGTTAAAATCTTCTTCTCTTACTTCTGTATCTAATTTGACATTAAATCTTGGAACGTAATTAAGGAACGTACCTAAGAATAGAGCCAAATCCATTCCATAATAGCCGTCTCTGCTTCTTGCTTTGTCAGGCCCATGCGGATCAGGCGAGCCAACAATAATCA
>CAZVCF010000135.1:0-1492 GCA_964626355.1 uncultured Gammaproteobacteria bacterium | reverse complement strand
CTATTGATTTTAGCAAAATAAAGAGTTTTTTTAAAAGTGATAAAAAAGAAGAGAAAAAGGCAGAGGAAGCTACAAAAGAATCTTCAGGTGAAGGAAAAGACGATGAAATATCTATCGACTTCAGTAAAATAAAAAATTTCTTCAAGAGTGATGAAAAAGAAGAACGCCCTTCAAAAGAAATTAAAAAAGATGATGAAGACATAGAATTTTCTTTTGACCTGACCAAAATCAAAAAAATTTTCAAATCTGATGAAAAAGAGTCTGCAGGAAGTGATGAAGAAGTATCTGTGGACTGGAGCAGAATTATTGATTTCTTCAAAAAATATGGTGTTGTTTTTATTGCGCTTATCCCAATAATCCTTTCAATTTATATAAGAATGCAAGCTGGTTCCCTGCCTTTTACTGATAGATGGGCAATAGATACAGTAATCAATGGGATAAGATCACAGGTAAGTGGAGAAATAAACCAACAATACCCTAATTTGCCTGATGCAAATAAAAATGCTCTTGTTGAAGCCAAGTTGCAGCAAGTAATAAGCCAAAATAAGAAACAAATTGACGATACTATTAGGGCTTACTCAAATTCTTTTAAGTCATTTTTCCAAGATGAAAATGGAAAAAATTACATGCCAGATATAGACCCTTATTATTGGGTAAGATACGCTAGCAACATAATTAAGAACGGGCATCCGGGTGATGTGCTAAAAGACGGAAAACCTTTTGATAATCTTCAATTGGCGCCAAATGGCAGATTTGTGTTTCCTGATATGCTTCCTTCATATTCCATGGCATATTTTTACAAGTTCTTGCATTTTTTTGCGTCTGAATTGACGTTAATGCGCTCAGCTTTTTATCTGACAATTTTTATTTCAGCATTATGCGTATTGCTTGTATTCTTAATTGGAAGAAAGATTGCTGGCAATATTGGGGGATTTTTTGCTGCTTTAATGATGGCAATCAATGGCGCTTTCTTATCAAGAAGCTTGCACCCTGACAATGACATATGGGTTATTTTTTTCCCTTTGCTTGTTACTTGGCTATTTGTAAGTACAATAGATGTCAAAAATACATTTAAGATAATCATCATTTCCTCAATTGCCGGATTTTTTACAGGGCTTTTTATATTTGCCTGGAGTGGATGGTGGTACATATTTGATTTTTTGCTTGTAACTGGAGGAGTGACATTTTTTTACTTGGTTTTGATAAATTTTAATGAAATAAGAAAAAACATAAGGTTGCTTTTCTCAAATATAGCTATTAGGGACATTTTGGTTTTTAGTATTGTTTATTTTATATCAACAGCAGCATTCGTTGTAATATTTTCTGGACTTCCTACTTTCAGAAACAGCTTCCTTGGACCTTTAAGTTTTCCTTCTATCAAAGCGCCTGTAGGCGGTTCATTATGGCCAAATGTATTGACGACTGTTGCGGAATTAAACGAGGGTTCAATTAATGGCATCATAAATTCAATTGGCGGCCCATTTCTTTTTTT
>CAZVCF010000134.1:0-1529 GCA_964626355.1 uncultured Gammaproteobacteria bacterium | reverse complement strand
CAAAATCTAAATAATCAAAACGATTTCGAATTTTGCATTGTATTCTTGTTTTTGATTTTTGATTTCGGTCATTTGAATTTGTTTCGGATTTCGAATTTCGTGCTTCGAATTTTTGATTTTCACTATCCATTATTAGTTTTTAACTATTCGTTATTGACCGATCACGTGTGGCTGAGGATTTTTTCTTCGCGTCATAAAGCTTAGGGCGATGCCGCCGAGCGCGGCGATGAAAAATGCGGCGTTCAAGTCGGTGAGATAGATAACGAGTATGATGAGCGCGCCGCCGATCATTCTTCCGATGCCGAGCGCAATTTCTCTCATTACGGAAAATTCATCCACATACGATCCGTAGTCAGCGGCGCGTTCGTAGGTAATTGTGTCAAACGATGTGCGGAAAATAATAGCGGCGAGATTGTGAATCGTGCCGGCAATAAAAATGTGGAACGCGCTTGCGACTAACGCTTTTAGAATCCATCCCGCGGAATAGAGCGACACGCCAAGATGAAATATCTTTTCTTTATTGTTTGAGCGATCGGTAAAAATACCAACGATAATTTGTAAAATTAAAGTGCACGCAATAATAAGCGCGGAAATCGCGCCGATCGTGAGATACTTTTGATCAAGCAAAAGATAAATAAAAATTGGCCAGACGGCTATGCCGGCGATATCTTGCAGTCCATCGGCAATATACATTTTTCGCCATGAGGTATTTTCTTTTCTCAATAATTCTTTCCACGTTTGAAAGAATGAAAATGAATAGGTTTCGCGTATTTCAGTGATCATCATTAGTGGGATAATCGCGAGCGTAGAACCGACGAGCCCAATCATAAACAACATCTCAAATGCATATCGGTTTAGAATAAAACCTGAAAGAAGCGGTGCGGCGACTCCCATAAGGTATGCGGTCATTTCAAGCATCGCGAGTTGCTTTCCGCGATCTTTTTTTGCGTAACTAGCGCGAGGTTAGTATGCCACGGAATCCAATAGAACATCCGAAAAAGAAAAAGCGCCGCTAGAGCAAGAATGGAAATAAGAAAAACATTTTCACGCAGAAAATAAAGACAGATGAAAAATAAGATAGAGAAAAAACGAGCAATGATCATTGAAGTTTTGAGTCCGATATGGCTCATCCACATCGCGCCAAATGGCACGAAAATCATATAGAGGAAAAAGCCGACGTAATAGTAGAGAATAACATAGTAAATTGAATAGCCGTATGATTCGAACAGAAAAATCGGAATAAAAATACCCAACATTCCGTCGAAAAAATATAGAATGAGCTGATAGATAATCAATAATTTGAAATCACGGCTCGCCAGCGGATTTTGAAATTCGCCTTTGAGCAGAGCAGTTATTTTGTGGGAGAGGGGGAAAAACATTGGGATAGGAGATTAGCTTTTAGGAAATTAGGGGATTAGGAAAAAATTTCAAAAATCAAACATCAAGAGATCATAAATACGAAATTCGAAGCACAAAATTCGAAACAATATCTAAATTCAAAATCTAAATGATCAAAACGATTTTATATT
>CAZVCF010000133.1:0-1537 GCA_964626355.1 uncultured Gammaproteobacteria bacterium | reverse complement strand
GATGCGCGCACGATTAATCACTAAGTTCAATTCCATTAAAGAATGGAAAAATTATGGCCTTAATACGCATAGCTTATACCTCAAAAATCAGCATTTCAAAAAATGGATTAATAAAAAAGAGATTTATATCTTCAATCTTAGTGATTTAACAAATCAAAATATCAAATATATAAAATCAGGCGTAGAAGATGCGATAAATTTAGTTAAACTGCATTTCAAGGTTAAGTATGGCAATAGTAATAGTGTCAAAAAAATTATAAATTTAAAAGAAGAAGTGAATAGCAATGAGATGTTAAAAATGATTATTGAAAAAAGAAAAGAAAACCACAAAGAGAATGCGGATATTTTTATCTTTAATAAACCTGTTAAATCAACAAATGCTTTAATCAAGGATGGAGAAGCATTAACTTACGTCTCTGAGGGAGTAATGATTTTTACTTTTGACAAATTAAAGGAATATTCTGGGAATTTTTTAAGGCGAAGGGCAAAACACGAAGCACTGCATTTGCTTGGTATCAATTTCCATCATGAAGATACAGAAGTTAAGGGATATAATGGTAGTTCTCACTGCAATATGCAATACAATGCTCCTGTAAAAAGCTTATGCCGAAAATGCAAAGATGCTTTAGTGTCCTTTTGGAAAGGAATTGAATATGCAACAAAACAACAATTTGTCAAAAACACTATGCACTAAACGTAGTGTGTTTTTGAGCATCTCAAAAATGCCTTGCATTTTTGACGATCGTCATAAATCTATGATTTATGAGATGCTCGGAATTGCTGGCTTACCTAAGCTCAAGCACAAAGGATTGTGCCTTAGCAATTCCGACACATTAAAAACTGAACTCTGCAAAACAGATATTCCAAGATTAATGGAGCTCTCTAATATAGTTATTGAAGGCAAAGGACAAAAATCATTCTTTTTTAAACATTCAATTAATTGCAAGCCCGGACAATTTATTATGGTATGGCTTCCTAAGATTGACGAAAAGCCAATGGCTGTTTCTTACTGGAACAAAAATGAATTCGCTTTCACATCGCAAGCAATTGGCAAATTTACAAATTCATTAGGCAAGCTCAAAAAAGGCGATAAAGTAGGCATCAGAGGTCCATATGGAAACAGTTTCTCCGTCAAGCACAATGCTTGCGTTGTAGGCGGTGGTGTTGGTATGGCTTCTGTGTCCACTTTAATTGATAATCTCAAAAATCCGATTATAATAAATGGCGCAAGAAGCAAAGAGCATTTGATTTATTTGAAAAGATATAAGAACAAAAATATGATTGTAACAACTGATGATGGAAGTTTTGGAAGAAAGGGCTTTACAACAGATGTTTTAGATGAAGTTTTATCAAAGAATAAGCAAATAAAAATTGTTTATACCTGCGGACCAGAAATAATGTTGAAAAAGGTTTTGGAAATATGCAATAAGCATAAAGTTGAATGTGAAGCATCACTTGAAAGAATTATGAAATGCGGGTTTGGTGTATGCGGTGCGTGTATGGTTAATGATAAGATTGTTTGCATTGATGGTCCAAT
>CAZVCF010000132.1:0-1567 GCA_964626355.1 uncultured Gammaproteobacteria bacterium | reverse complement strand
CTAATCTCCTAAAACCTAATTTCCTATTTTTTATGATCTATCTGAAAACAAAAGAAGAAATCGCAGTGATGCTGGAGGGTGGAAAAATTTTTGCGCGGATTTTGGACGCGTTGTGCTCTGCGGCGCAGATAGGTGTTTCTACTGCGAGAATAGACGAATTAGCGCGCAAACTATGCGCGCTTTATAAAGTTGAATCGGCATTTTTGAATTATCAAACCGATTTTTCGCGCGTTCCGTATCCGTCAAGTGTGTGCGTTTCTCTTAACGAAGAAATTGTGCACGGCATTCCGCGCGCTGATAGAATTATACAAAATGGCGATATTGTCAGTATTGATTTTGGCATACGATATAATGGATTGTATTTGGACGGCGCGCGGACAATTGGTATCGGGAAAATTAGCGCGCGCGATCAATCATTGATTGACACAGCGCGCGAAGCTCTTGAAAGAGGAATTAACGCAATCGCGATCGGCAAACGAATCAATACGATTTCTGAAGCGATACAATCATTCGTTGAACAGCACGGTTTTGGCGTTATTCGCGATTTAGTCGGGCATGGAATCGGACGCGCGCTTCATGAAGAACCGGCAGTGCCGAATTTTGTGATAAAAGGAAAAAGTCCGCTTATTGAGGATGGTCTTGTTATCGCGATAGAGCCGATGATTTGCGCGGGAAATTTCGCCGTTGAAGTAGCGCGCGACGGATGGACCGTTAAAATGAAAGACGGTAAAAATTCAGCTCATTTTGAAGACACAATAGCGATCACCAGCGACGGATCGATTATTTTAACACGATGAAATAGACAGAAAATAGAATAAAGAAGAATAGTGAGTAGTTTGTAGTGAGTAGCGAGTAGCGGAAATCCCAAATTACAAATTCCAAATCACAAACAATACCGAAATTCTAATGATCAAAATCCTAAACGGAACGCCCTTTCTGATTTGAATTTAGAATTTTGGTCATTTGCCCGGCCTTCGTAGCCGAAGCTACTTCGGCGGAGTAGGCAATTTGTTTGGAATTTGGTGCTTGGGATTTGGGATTTATAAAACTGGTGCTTGTAATTTGTGGTTTTATCTTTATTTATTCCTAACCCCCCTAATTTTCTAAAAGTTAATCTCCTATCCCTATGATTTTAGGCATTGACTACGGTTCAAAACATATCGGACTCGCGCTTGCTGATGAAGAAAGCGGCGTGGTGTGGCCATTTAAGACAATTGAAACAAAAAAGAAAAATCCTTTGCAGGAAATCAAAAACATTTGCGCAAAAAGAAACATCTCGCTTTTGGTTGTCGGCTATCCGCTTGAAATTGAAGGAACCGCGGGAGAAGCGGTTCGCGCTGTTGAATTATTTATTGAAAAATTAAAAAAAATTTTGCCGGATAAAAAAATTATTTGCGAAGATGAACGTTTTACCAGCGAAATCGCGAAAAATTGGACCAATGACGCGAATAAACTGCATCAATTCGCGGCAAAATTGATCGTGGAAAGTTGGCTCGAAAAAATGTAAAATGTAAAATGTAAAAATCAAAAATCAAAATGATCCATCCTCCGTAGCAGTAGCAAATGC
>CAZVCF010000131.1:0-1584 GCA_964626355.1 uncultured Gammaproteobacteria bacterium | reverse complement strand
AATGAAAAAGCAGTTATCATCATTGGATTTGTATTTTCTTTTGAAAGAATTAGAAATTTTGAAAGATTCGAAAATCGATAAAATATACCAGCCGGAGAAAAATCAGCTTATTTTTAGCCTATATAAAACAAATGTCGGTAAAAAATTATTGAAAATTGAAATCGGGAAAGTAATCTTTATTGCAGATGAAAAAGAAGAATATCCTGAAATTCTTGGTTTTGGGCAGTTTTTAAGAAAGCATTTGGATGGATATTTTCTAACTGACATTCAGCAATTAAAGCCGGAAAGGATATTAAAGCTAATATTCAAAACAAGGGAAGATAAAAAAAATCTTTACATAGAATTCTTTGGAAAAGGAAATGCTATTCTTTGCAATGAGCATGATGTGATAATGAACGCTCTTGAGCATCACGAGTTTAGGGAAAGGGTAGTAAAGCCTAAATTAAAATATGTTCATCCAATGATGAATTACAATTTGTTTGATTTAAAGGATAAAGATTTAGCAGAGTTATTTAAAAATTCAGAGAGAGACTCGCTTGTCACTTCTTTGGCAACGGAATTTGGTTTAGGTGGCTTATACTCAGAGGAAGTTTGTTTGTTATCTAATATAGACAAAAATAAAAAACCACAGAATATTGATGATGAACAAATTCAATCAATATTAAACTCAATTAAAAAAATAATCAACCATAAAATTGATGCCCAAATTGTGTTTGAAGATAATAGCGTTGTTGATTGCATTCCATTTGAGCTGAAATTCTATGAAAAATGCAATAAACAAAAATTCTCAATGTTCAGCGAAGCATTAAGCTACTTTTATTCCCAGTTTAAAGAAATCAAGGAAACAGAGTTTGACAAAAAGCTGAAAAGCCTGAAGAGAATAATTGATGAGCAAAAACAAACGATAGAAGAACAAAAAGAAGAAGAAAAAGAGCTAAGGGAAAAAGGCGAGATTATTTACCATAGGTATAATTTGGTTAAAGAAATTCTTGACGAACTCAATAAAGCAACCAAACAATATGGTTGGAAAGAGATAAAGGAAAAACTAAAAGGGCATAATATAATAAAAGAAGTAAATGAGAAGGAGAGGAAGATTGTGGTTGAGGTTTGATAAAAGTTCGTGAAACGTACAGAGCAAGGCGACCTTTGGCTCGAGGCGAGAAATTTTTTCCTCGTAAGTTTTGTCCTCGTGTGAGGCACCCCACACACAGAGTTGGCAAATTTTGAGAGTTGGAAAAAACTTAGGAAAAATCGAAAAATGCTTGGCATTTTAGCCTAAGCGTTCGATTTTTCCGTGAAATATGTGTTATATTCTTTTCCCATACAAAGTGTGGGAAAACTGCATCCGCAGACTTTTTGATTTGCCAAAAATTTAGGTGACCCGTCTTTTTATTAAGGAAAAAGTTCCGTAGGCTTGCGTATAATCCTCCGTTATGTGAACTGAAAGGTTTTCTTACTGCCGAAAATCCGATTGGTGCCGTAGTTTTTGCCAATGCTATAAATATTCATATTACAATTTTTTTAAACCAAGATAAATTTGAGCACCTTGAGGCTCAACAATCTTAGCTACCCTAATAGCAAAAT
>CAZVCF010000130.1:0-1592 GCA_964626355.1 uncultured Gammaproteobacteria bacterium | reverse complement strand
TTTGGAATGACATTAACGTTATTTTTAAAGCAAAACTTTATATACTAGTTATGATTATTATATCATATGATAGAATTATCATATAAATTATTTTTTAAGGCATTTTCAAACAAAACAAGGTTTGAGATAATAAAATTGCTGAGAAAAGGTCCAAAGCATGTTTCTGATATGGGCAAAGAACTTGGCTTTGAGCAAAGCAGAGTTAGCCATAATTTGAAATGCTTGGTTGATTGTGGTTTTGTTCATAACAGATATGATGGTAAAAATAAAGTGTATTCTTTGGATAAAAAGCATATATTGCCTATTTTAAAGAATATGGACCGTCATATTCAATCCTACAATGAAAGACTAAAAGCTTGTGGGGTATTAAAGTGAAAAAGGCAGAAGCTACAAATATAGAAATCCAGAAAGAAGAATGGGAAAATAAATATTCCATTGAGAACTACTTCAGAAATGGCCCTTCATCTTTAGCACAATTGGTAGAAGAAATAATAAAGGAATTATCAGGTAAAAGAATTTTTGAATTGGGTTGTGGGCAAGGTCAGGATGCAATTTACTTTGGAAAAAGGGGCGCAGTTGTTGCAACGTTTGATTTTTCACAAAAAGCAGTTGATTCTACTAGAACAAAAATAAAGAAATTTGGTTTAGAAAAAACTGTCTCGGTAGTACAAGGGGATATTTCTTTCAATCCAATACAAACAGAAGAATCATTTGATATTGTGTTTGCAAATCTTAGCCTTCATTATTTTGATGATAAAACAACTAGAAGAATTTTTGACAACGTATATAGATTACTGATGCCAGGAGGATATTTATTTTTTGAAGTTAAATCCACAGCGGATGTAGATTATGGGAGGGGAGAAGAGGTTGAGAAAGACTTTTTTGAGCATAACGGAAAAAGAAGACACTTCTTTAGCGAAGCGTACCTGCTAGAATGCACTACGCAATACAGCATTATTTGCGTACAACCAAAGATGTATGTGTCCGAAGGAAAATTGTCTTCTTTTTTATCAGCATGCATTCAAAAGCCATTTTGTGCGAGATAACGAGGTGAATCCACATGAAAAAATACGATTTAATTATTTTAGGTCATGGAGCAACAGCTTTTGCTGCTGCAATTAAGGCAAATGATTTAGGGGTAAAGACTGCGATGGTTGGAATTAATGTTACAAATGGAACTGTTATAGGAGGAACCTGCACAAATGTTGGGTGCTTGCCAAGCAAACATTTAATTACAGTAAGCAATCTTTTCTATCATGCTGTGAATAATTCTTTTGAGGGTATAAAATATGACAGAGGCAAATTAAATTTCAAAAAAGTGATTGAGCAGAAAAATAAGATAGTTAAAAAATTCAGAAACGAGAAATATGTTAATGTATTAAAAGATTTAGAGCATGTTACTTACTATAATAAAAAAGGTAGATTTGTTTCTAGAAATGAAGTGGACGTTGGCGATGAAAAAATAAAAGGTGATAAATTTATAATTGGCACAGGTGCAAGAGCAGATATTTTGCCGATTAAAGGCATTGAAAATGTGGATTATTTAACTAATGAAGAGGTGTTGAGCTTAAAAGAACTGCCAAGTTCTATGG
>CAZVCF010000129.1:0-1594 GCA_964626355.1 uncultured Gammaproteobacteria bacterium | reverse complement strand
CGCTCCTCGTCTCGCTCGCGTTCTCGAACATTCGCGACGAAACGGGGTTCGGCAACCATCTCATTGGAAAACGCGCGTAACAATGATGGCGTAATGTTGTTGCGTGTTTCAACAAATTTTCCGTCCATCACGTCAATTTGAAATAATGAGAAATCGTTTTTAACGCGCGTATATTTTTTTTTCAATTCAGCAGTGTCGCGCGCAAGAAGCGCGGGAATCAATTTCTGAAACGGTTGCGCGACAACGCCTCCTATGATTTTATTCAATCGACGCACATGCCGATCTTCTCTGCGAAACGGCGTCATCAACCATTCGTACACGATATGTTTAATATCGCCAAACGAATAATCCCACGCGCTCAATCCAAGAACATTCGCGTTATTATGCCGACGCGATTGTATCGCGCTTACCGCATTATGCGGAAGAACCGCCGCGATACCATCAATTTTATCAGCTGCAACAACTATCCCCTCTCCTGAGCCGCATAGTAAAATACCTTTGCCGCGATTGCGTACAACCGCGTTCCCCGCTTTTAGCGCAAAATCGACATAATCATCGTTCTTATTTAATGAATACGCGCCAACATCCTCAACCAAAAAACCTTTATCAACTAAAAATTTTTTTAGCCGCTCTTTCACTTCAAATCCATTATGATCCGCGCCGAGGTAAATCATTGAGATAGGTGTTAGGAGATTAGGAAATTAGGGGGTTAGGGGAAAAATCAGAAATTAACGAGTTAATGGATTAACGAATAAAACACAATTTCTAATTACCAATTTCTAATTTCTAATGAATTTCTAATGTCTAAATTTTCAAACAATACAACATATTAAAAATCCGAAGCACGAAATCCGAAATCCGAAACAAATCAAAAATTTAAATTCTCAAATGATCAAAACGATCCGAATTTCGAATTTTACTCTTGTTTTGAATTTTGGATTTTGGTTATTCTCCGCCAGAGGCGGATCCGCCTTAGGCGGAGAATTTGTTTCGGATTTCGATATTCGGATTTCGGATTTATTATCTATTTTGCATATTTCATATTCCGCTCAAACGCGAGAATAATGCAAGCGCGATCCCGCCCCACAATAAGGAAAGCGTAATAAGTATGTTACCTTCACTCTTCAACTCTTTTTGAAAACGCAAAAAAATGCCGTACGCAAGTCCAGCCAACAACGGATTCACCAACACAATGATGAGTCCGATGTTAAAAAGCTTATTTTTCGGTATCGCGATTATTTCATTATTTCCTTGTTTCATATAAAAATAAATGATAATTAAAGCGTAAAACAATAATGTAAAATTTAAAATTTATTTTCCACTTTCGTATAAAATTTCTAATTTCTATTAAATTTTCCGTTTTGCATTGTCATATCCGAAGTAAGAGAGGAAAGATAAAAAATGTTTTATCTTGCCGAACGAACAAGGATATATCGGAGATATATCCGAAGTAAGAGAGGAAAGATAAAAAATGTTTTATCTTGCCGAACGAACAAGGATATATCGGAGATATTTTGCATTTTGATATTTGCATTTTGCATTTTTATATAACATACCTCCCATGCGGTTGATCGCCGACTATCCGTCCTTTATC
>CAZVCF010000128.1:0-1602 GCA_964626355.1 uncultured Gammaproteobacteria bacterium | reverse complement strand
TGTGGCGGCAAAGGAAAAACATCGCGCAAAACGCCAGACCAAATCACTTTTTGGAGCGAGGCGATCGGACTGCCAAACAAAACAACGCAAGCGCTTGTCTATAATTCAAGAATGGCGGCAAAAGTTGACAGCGCGTTAGTGCAAGATGGATTTCAAATTTATCATCATACATTCTTTTTTTCAAAAAGCGGCGCGTGGACGGTCGTCCAGCAGGGAATGAATGTTGAATCGCAAACCGCGCGAAGGTATCATTGGTTTTCAAAAAATGTGAAAGATTTAGTTTGTGAACCGCATACCGGCATCAGTTCACAGACAAGCTCGCCAACGCTTAATCTTGTCGCGAAAGAAAGCGAAAAAACGCGCACAGTAAGTGCGGAGTTAGTAAATGCGGGATACGCTCCAATAATGAAAGAAATGACTCTCGTGCGTAAACACTATTCTGCATTGCACAAAATGGCTGAATTTCAGAAAAGCGGCGATCAATTAAAATTACTCTTTCTTGAAAATACGGAATTTGATTCGCATCCGGCCATAACAGAAAATTTCGCAAAAAGTAAATATCTGGAAAAAATTTTATATCAGGTGTGCGAACAAAAACCGCGCACCTACGAAGAACTGCTCGCGCAATCGGGCGTTGGCCCAAAAACAATGCGCGCGCTTGCATTGGTAGGTGAAGTGGTGTACGGCGCTCGGCCGTCATACGAAGATCCGGCGCGTTATTCATTCGCGCACGGCGGCAAAGACGCCACGCCTTTCCCGATCGATCGCGCAACCTACGACACCACCATAGAATTTATGAAAAAAATAGTTGATAAAATGAAAATTTCTGTATTTGAAAAACAAAAAATTGTGCAACGACTTGGCAGGTAGGAGATTAGCTTTTAGAGGGTTAGGGGATTAGGAAACTATGGAAAATCAAAATGATGAAGCCCCCGAATTTTTTAAAAATTCGGAGGGCTATTTTTATATTGATTTTTCCTAATTTCCTAAGAAGCTAATTTCCTAAGAAGCTATCCTTCATGCTCTTAATTCTCTCCATAAACCGCGCATCTCATAATAGAAGCCTTTACTATCCAAAATGAAGATTCCAATAACTGGAACGAGCATAAAAAGCATATTCGCTACCGTGCTATAAAAAATTAATATATTCCCTTTTGAAAGCAATAAAAGTAAACCTGATGTTATTGCCAGCACGCAACTCTGCACTATTAATTTGTGCGTAATATTTTTTGAGAGTTTATGATGTCGCGAGCTCGCACGGATAATAAAATTAAAATAATAAATAGTGGTAGGAAATATGACCATTGCGGCGCCTATTGCGAAAAACCCATACGCGAGCCAGAAAAAAGCGGAGAATATAAATTCATTTAAGAGCGATAGAGTAACCGACATCTCTCTTGGCGAAGGCCATGATTGCAGCCAAAAAACAAAATGCGTAAAGACTGCAATGCCAAATCCGGCAATCATTATATCTCCGCCGATACTTTTCGATACTTTTATTAGTTGTTTCATTGATTGTATTCCTTTCGGTTCAATATATAAAGAACAAATGAATACTCTTATAATACACAATATGTATTTTTTGTCAATAGTATCGTATAG
>CAZVCF010000127.1:0-1621 GCA_964626355.1 uncultured Gammaproteobacteria bacterium | reverse complement strand
CCTGACTTTTCCCTTATTTATGTACACTAGGTAAAAGACTTTTATCGACTAATTTTAGGATATCCTGTTGTTCTTGGGTAAGAAGAACTACCTTCTCAAATTCGTTCTGGGTTTTTTTGTTCTTTAGATATACTTTGTAAGCAGTAGATAATTTATCCAGCGCTTCGACGGCACTGATCCTTTTCTCTTTGAGCTTGTACTCTAACATGGATAGTAACAAATATGAGAGATAACATACGAACACGTGTGCTTTTACCCTTTCTTCCAACCAATGTCGAATTGGCTGCAAGCCAAGAATGCTTTTCATTGAACGAAACGCTTTTTCAATAACATCTTTTTCAAAATATGCTCTGACAATCTCTTGCGTTGACAGCTCTTGCGTAGAGAAAATAATGGAGTAGCCATCGTATTTCTGCTCTTGTGCTATTTTTGCTTCACTCACTTTACCATCCACAAAATAAGTAACCATCTCTTCTGAGGGCTGTTTATGTTTTTCGATGAGTTTTTTTGCTTCTGCTATTTTATCCAATCTTCGTTCTCGCTTTACTCGGGCAGCCTCTTCATTGAAACATACCACCAATTTTCCGTGCACAGCGCCATAGGAAAATCTTTTTGCCTTGCAATAAAGAACCGTGTTCTTTAATCGCACACGATTGGGTAATGCGACAAAATCTTTGTTGCAAATCATTTTCTCAACGGTTGGTTTGACGTTATCATGATTCGCAAGCCCACAGATTACTTCATAGCCAGCTCGTTTTGCGTCAGTGATATTTGCTTCTGAGCTGATGCCTCTGTCCCATACAATAAAAACATCATGAATATTCATCTTGCTAAAAGAAACCATCATGTCTTGCAATACTCTGGAATCAAAGATATTACCGTCGAAAGTCTTATGAAAAATTGGCAGACCTTCATCGCTGGTTACCGCTAGGCCTATTTGCACTTGCGGCTTCTTTTTCCCTTCTTTATTTTTACCTCGTTTTGCTATTGGACACTCTGTTCCATAAAAGTACACATTTGTGACATCAAAAAAGTGGCTTTTTGGCTTAAGTTTGAATTTTTCCTGTAGTCGTACAAAGATTCTATTTTGGATTTGCTCTGCAGCTCTCTCGTCAATAGAGTCTAATGCATAATACAATTTCTTTTCAGATAGATCGCTAATTTCAAGAAGCTTGTCAAGATCCGTGCGCTTGAGCCACTGTTCCATAGCGTTAAGGCTTTTTGGATCAACACAATGAGCGTAGGCTAAGCAAAGAAGGTACTCACCATAATCACCTAAGATTTCTGAAAGACCAATTTCTTTTGCAAGATGATGAAGTGCAAGAAATGGTGCATAGATTTTTACTTGAGAAATGTCTGTGTCTTCTACAGATCCGGAAAATATTTTCCGCTCGCCCAATTGTCTTCCAACATAGCGGATATGTTTCTGCACTACTTTACCATCGATCCAAGTATTTTCTACTTCCGCAAGGTAGATGTGTTCGCCTCTTTTTATCTTTCTGATGAAGCTCATAGTGTGCATAGTATACACTATCAACTATTTAAATGTTTCGGTTATTCATTTTATCGACGTAAGAAAAGAGATAATCCTAGTGTATATTTTTTAAGGAAAGGTCAAGTA
>CAZVCF010000126.1:0-1632 GCA_964626355.1 uncultured Gammaproteobacteria bacterium | reverse complement strand
ACCTGAGTTTAGGCTAATTTTTATTGACTACATTTAATCAGCTTCTTGTTCACAGTCCTGAGAATTTTCTCTTGGGCTGATGTTAAACTGACAATTTTAGAGAAAACATTCTTTGTTTTTGGATCTACTATGTTTACTCGATATAGCGTCTTTAACTGGTCTAAAGCTGCAGGAGCTGTTAATTGCAACGGTCGCAGTTTATATTCGAGAATAGAAAGCAAATAATAGGCTATATAACAAATGAAGATATGAGATTTTACTCTGCCTGTCAGCCAGTGTCTGATTGGCCTTATCTCCAGAGTCTTCTTCAGGCTTTGGAATGCTTTTTCCACTTTGTCTTTTTCAAAGTAGGCATGTAGCGTTTCCGCTACAGGAAGTCTTTTTGTGCTGAATATTAAAGATATTCCATCATGCTTTTCGGCTTCTTCGACTACTGGTTTATTTATCACCCCATATTTGATGTATTTTTTGATGCTTAACGGAATTTCTTTTTTGTCGTTAATAGCATCATATATTCTCCTGAAACGCCGTTCTTTTTGTGCAACTCTTTCGCTTTCATTGAAGCAAATCGTTAGATACCCAGGAATATCTTCATAAGTGTACTTTGATTGTCGTGCATAAAGCGTAGTTTTTGTAAGCACGACGCGATTTTCATATTGCGCAATATTATTTGTTTGGAGTATTTCATCTACAATCTGAATCACATTTCCTTTCAAGGGAATTCCACAAAGAACGTGAAATTTTGCTTTTAAGGCATCTGCAATATTTTCATGGGATGTTACCCCGCGATCCCAAACTATCCAAGCCCTTATTTCAGTATCAAAATCGTCAAAAAAGTGCCGAATTGTTTTTGCGTCATGGATGTTTCCTTCAAACACTTTGTGAAATATGGGAATTTTCTCGTCTTTTGTAACGGCAAGACCTATTTGAATCTGGTCGCAGGACTTGCCTTCTTTATTATGTCCTTTTTTTGCTATCTCACATTCAGAGCCATAGAAATACACATTGGTTACATCATAAAAGATTCCTTCTGGTGCAAGATTTAGCGAATCTTGCGCAGCACAAAACAGCGACTTTTGTATTTCTTTCTCTCGTCCATCAAGAAAATCAAGTGCTTGCAGAAGTTTATCATAGGTAACACTTTCCAAACCTAAAATGTGCTTTAAATCAGTTTGTGAATACCATTTTTCAATCGATGCCAAACTGCCTGGCTCGACACAATGAGCATAAACAAGGCTCAGGATGTAAGGCGACATTTCTCCGAAGATTGTCGATAGTCCAAGACTTTCTGCAATGTTATGCAGAACCAACAGCGGACCGTAGACTGTAACACTGGTTATTTTTGATCGTTCTATGTTGCCACTCAAAATCGTTTTGTTATCTACTTCTTTTCCAACATATCGGATGAACTCATGTTTTACTTTTGTGCCATTTCTTACGCTCTTTACTTCAGCAAGATAAGTGTATTTTCCCTTTTTTATGCGCTTAATGAAAGTCATTGTAGTCACTATAGTAATGACTACTAACTATTTAAGCTTTTCGGTTGGATTATTGGAATAATATTTTATAGACGAAGAAATAATTAGTCAGAACTCACAGAATGTAGTCAATAAAAAGTCCTCAGAAGTCAAG
>CAZVCF010000125.1:0-1693 GCA_964626355.1 uncultured Gammaproteobacteria bacterium | reverse complement strand
TCCTCTCACTCATTTCGCTGCTCCCGCGGCAAGCGCTTTCTTCCCCGCTTTCTTGATAATTACTTCTCCGGAATATCGTATACCCGTTCCCTTATATGGTTCCGGCGGACGCAATTTTCGTATATGAGCGGCGGTATTACCTACAAGCCATTTATCAATTCCTGAAATCGTAATCGTATTTTTCTCAACCGACGCGCTGATTCCTAGTGGTAATACTTTGGTGACTGGATGCGAAAAACCAATCAATAAAGTTAACGTATTTCCACTCAGCTGAGCCGTATACCCTATACCAACAAGTTCGAGCTTTTTACTGAATCCTGCGGTCACTCCGAGGATCATATTCCCCACAAGTCGATACGAAAGACCGAGTAACGCATATTGTTTTTTCTTACTCTCTCTATCGTTTGAAAAAAATATCTCATTTGGTTTAATATCCATAATAACCGATGTATCTATTTTTTGTTCAAGTTTCCCTTTCGGTCCTTCAACAATAACAATATCGTCTTCTCGTTTCACCGAGACTTTTTCAGGAATTAATAATGGTTTTTTTGCAATACGGCTCATAGTAAATGTAAAATTAAAAAATCAAAAATCAAAATGAAAAAACAAGAATAGAAATAACGAAGAGAAATTAATAGAGACTGATAGAAATTTATAGAAATTAAGACCATTCGTTTCGATCCATTTCGCGAGCGAAGCGAGCGTATTTCTATTCGTTTCTGTATTTTATTCATTCGTAAATTCGTACTAGATTCGTTATTCGTTGATTCTCGATATTCGTTGATTTTCGTTGATAGTTGATGGTTGAATGTTGAAAGTTAACTCTATTCGTTATTCGTTGATATGTTAACTCATTAATAAATCTAATATATTTCGCAAATTATTTCACCTCCCAATTTTTGAATGCGCGCCTCTTTATCTGTCATCAATCCTTTGGGGGTGGAAATAAGAGCAATACCAAAACCGTTACAAACCGCTTTTATTTCATTTGTTTTTGAGTACACTCTGCACGAAGGCTTTGAGACTCGTTTCAAAAAACTGATACGCGCCGGCTTGCCGAGCACCATTTTAATGTGCTTATACTGATTCTGCGGCAACTTTTTTTTGCCTTTTATCTTTAACTCTTTAAGCGGCACAATAATTTCAACGTGTTCAATTAATTTTTCTCGAAGTAAAATTTGAGCAATAGCGTGCTTCAATTGAGAATAGGGCATAATAATCTCAGTAATCCCTGCGCTAATTGCATTGCGCATTCGCGTGAGCATGTCTGCGATTGGATCAGTCATCATAAGAATAGGAGATTAGGATATTAGTTATTAGGAGATTAGGGGATAGAATATAGAGGATAGTAATCCTATGTTTTCTGTTCCGTCAACTGGCGGATCGAAAATAAAATTGCTATTTCATTTCACTCGCTCGACTTGAAAATTAAAATTACCATGAAGATTTACGGATACCAGGTAATCCTCCTCTGCTCGCCAGCTCTCGAAAACAAATCCTGCACATATCGAACATCCTCATATAACTGCGCACGCGACCGCAACGAAAACAGCGGCGAATAATTCGCGTGCTATATTTTGGTTTTCGTAATGATTTCTCGACTTCACTCTTTTTAGCCACGGTCCAAATTAAAAAATAAAAACTAAAAATGAAAAGATAAGAATAGTGAGTAGTTGGTAGTGAGTAGAAAAAA
>CAZVCF010000124.1:0-1702 GCA_964626355.1 uncultured Gammaproteobacteria bacterium | reverse complement strand
TTGCGGACAACTCAAAACCCTCTTCAGTAAGCCTTGTTTTCAGGTCAGACCAGTACTTTCTTGCCCTTCCGCTTTCTGTCAAAGCTTCAACTATATCAACTACAGAAAACCACCATTCATCATTAAACCAAGTTCTTCTGATTTTCTTGCCTTGGAAAACGATAAGGGCATTGTCATGGTTTGTCATGTTTATCAAATTTAATTATTTTTATCATAACTTTGCCTTATTAAATTCAGTAAATAAGGTAATTCATTACTCGTGGATAACTGGATTTCGTAATCTCCATTACCCCAATGGCCTATTTCAGAAACATCTCTGGCAATATTATTTGAATCATTTAATTCGCCCTTAGTAAGATTTAACCAGAATTTTATCTTGTTTTTTTGTGGTAGAACATCTATGAAGTTTCTCTCTGCTTTAAAGGCAATATATTTCTTTTTTGGTGTTATTTCGATAGAATCATCAAACGATAAAACTTTATTTTTTAGCTCGTTATACGGAGTTTTTATTTCATCTGAACAAACCGACAAAAAATCTTCCTCGATATAAACTTTAACTTCTTCACTAACATTTTTTATTATTTCACTTTTTTTACTTATTTTATTAATTGATTCAGAAGTTTCTGGAGATTTTAATCTAATATACTGAACTAAATCATTATCATATTTTGAAACTTCCCATAATTCAATAGGCAAGTCTTTAAAATTAATTGCTTGCTGCTGATATTTTGAAAATAGTGGAGAAATAAAAATTACTCGGGATTGTGACCAATCAACACCATCTTTTTTTAGATTTTGATTGCAATTCTCATTATACTCTAAAATGAAATCTGCCTTATTATTCAACATTAATGACAAGTAAGCATAACCTTGGTCTATGACGCTGAAATTTTGATCTTTTTTGTATTCAATAATAACAAAACATGAGTTTTCTGTATCGAAAGCCAAGGTATCTACTCTTAATCCGTCTAATGCAAATTCTGATTTAACAAATTGGAGATTAAAAAGCATTTGTAAATTATCCTCACTAAGTTTTTGAATGTCTTTCTCTAACTTAAAGGTGGATTGTTTTATCTTGTCCAATTTATTATTTTTTAATGTGAATATTGCCATAATATAAGCAAAAAGGCATCCTTATTTAAAAATTCTCTTTTTTAAATTCTTGGAACCCCACGAACGACAAAACAACTAAAACGAAATGTCCCCCTTGATGTTTGTTCCTGATTGCTCACTTTGTTCGCTTGATTGAACACGAGCCACTAAAAATTACTCAAATGCGTTAAGCTGCACACTCATTTCAAAATAAGCCTTTTCAGATATTTTGCAGCTCCCAAAACATCATCTGCTATATTTCCAGTATAGTATTCAATTATCTTCATGTAGTCATAAAGATGCCTTGTGATCAGGAAATTCTTTCTGACATGCTCTTTGCCGGCAATGCCCATTTGAGTTCGCAGCTTATCATCTCTTAGCAATTTTACACACCAGTCTGCTGCTTCTCCCTCATTTCCTGCCAAAGCACCTGTCTGCTTATGTAAAACTTGCAGTGGAATTCCGCCTGTTCTTGTTCCGACTACAGGAGTTTCTTTCCAAAGCGCTTCTGAAACTGTAAGCCCAAAACCTTCTCTCTTTGAGTTTTGGAGTACCACATGCGATGCCCTTTGCAGTGCATTCACAAGCAGGTCATCCTTCTTTGTAAGGA
>CAZVCF010000123.1:0-1714 GCA_964626355.1 uncultured Gammaproteobacteria bacterium | reverse complement strand
ATGAAATAAACTGATTAAATTGGGAGTGGACATATGTGTATGTCCTACACACTAATAATTTTATTTTAATTATGATTTTATTTAATTTTCCAATATTTTTTATTTGAATTGTAAATACTATATCTTTTTAAATACTATAAATCTTCCTTAATGTATGATAAAAATTGGCATAATAGGATGTGGTTATTGGGGGCCAAATTTAGTAAGAAACTTCAATAACACTCTAAATGCAGATGTAATTTATTGCGCGGATGTAGATGGAAGTAGGCTGAACCACATAAAAAGCTTATACCCGAAAATATCTGTTACAAAAAATTATGAAGACATTTTAAATAAAAAAAATGTTGATGCAGTTGCGATTGCAACACCAATAGAAACTCATTACAAAATTGCTAAAGAAGCACTAATTGCAAATAAGCATATTCTTGTGGAAAAACCGATTACAACAAATTCAAAAGAAGCAAAAGAGCTTATGGATTTGGCAGAAAAAAATAATAGAGTTTTAATGGTGGACCATACATTTGAATACAGCACTCCTGTAAGAAAAATAAAGGAGATAATTGGTAAAGGCGAGCTAGGCAGGATATTCACGATTGACATGATAAGAGTAAATTTAGGCTTGTTTCAGGAAAAGGTTAATGTTGTTGCTGATTTGGCACCCCATGATATTTCAATGCTTCTTTACTATCTAAATGATTTGCCATTGGCAGTTAGAGCTTTTGGGAAGTCTTATATAAGAGAAGGGATTGAAGACGATGCACATATAAATTTGGAATTTAAAGATAGTTTGATGGCTAACATACATGTTTCATGGCTTGATCCGTGCAAAATAAGAAGAACTACGATTGTAGGGAACAAAAAAATGCTGGTTTTTGATGACGTGGCTGAGGAAAAAATAAAGATATACGACAAAGGGGTTACAATTCAAAAAAATCACATACCCAAGCAGCCTTATTATGACACATATGAGCAATGGGCTTTGACTTATAGGTCAGGCGATGTATATGCGCCCAGAATAGAAAATAAAGAGCCTTTAAGCGTAATGGCCAGCCATTTTATAGAATGCGTAGTGCATGATAAAAGGCCTTTAAGCGATGGCCATTCTGGATTGAGGGTGGTGAAAGTTTTAGAGGCTGCACAGGAATCATTGAAAAATGACGGAAGCAAAGTGATGATAAGATGATTGCAAAAGATGTCAAACTTGGAAAGAACGTGAAAATCTACCATACTGATTTAGTTAATCTGTACGGCTGTGGAATAGGGAACAATACAAAGATAGGCTCTTTTGTTGAAATCCAAAAAAATGCAAAAGTAGGCAATAACTGTAAGATAGAAGCATTTGCATTCATTCCAGAAGGAGTCACTTTAGAAGATGGGGTTTTTGTCGGGCCGCATTCATGTTTTACAAATGACAAATTGCCAAGGGCAACGACTGTTAAAGGAAATCTTAAGACTGCAGAAGATTGGGAAGTCAGCAAAACTTTGGTGAAGAAAAGGGCAAGCATAGGGGCAAATGCAACAATACTTTGTGGCATCACAATAGGAAAAAACTCCATTGTTGGAGCTGGATCTGTTGTAACAAAAAATGTCCCAGACAATTCGATTGTTGTGGGCAACCCCGCTAAAGTGATTGGGAAAGTAAAGGATTTGATTTAAAATGATATTCATTAATTAACCTCAATAACTAAACTCATTAACAATTAAAAACATTAAA
>CAZVCF010000122.1:0-1721 GCA_964626355.1 uncultured Gammaproteobacteria bacterium | reverse complement strand
GATATTGGAAGCGGCAAATCTTCAATACTTCTTGCGATTGAATTTGCTATTTTTGGAGCAAAAAAAGGAGAGCTTCCAGCGTATACTTTATTGCGGCATGGAAAAAAAGAAGGCAGTGTTGAATTAAGAATGCAGATTGACGGCAAAGACATTATAATAAAAAGAACCTTGAAGAGAAGCAATGAAGACATCAAGCAGGAAGCCGGCTACATAATTATAAATGGAATAAAAAAAGACGGGACATCAGAAGAGTTAAGGGCAATAATTCTTGAGCTGCTTGGCTACCCAAAAGACTTGGTAAAGAAAGGAAAGGATTTGATTTATAGGTACACAGTTTATACTCCGCAGGAGGAGATGAAGCAGATTCTTTATGAAAGCAAAGAAACGAGAATTGACACTTTAAGGAAGGTATTTAACATTGACAAGTACAAAAGGGTAAAGGAGAATTCTAAGATTGTCACAACATCTATAAGAGAGAGGAAGAAGCATTTGGAGGGCTTTATCCTGGATTTGGAATATAAAAAGAAAGATTTGGAGGAAAGAAAAAGTGAAATTTTGGAGATTGATGAAAAGATTGGCAAAATGCTTCCAAAAATTAATGATGTAAGGAATATTATTGCTGAAAAAAGAAAATCTGTTGAAAATATTGAAAACGATGTTAAAGAACTGAATGCATTAAGAAAGGAATTGGGCATTGCAGAAGCAAATCTAAATCATAAAATAGAGCAAAACAACAGGTTGAATGAAGAAATAAAAAATCTTGATAAGCAGATTGAAGCGCTTAAAAAAGAGGTTGAAAACAAAAAATTGGACGGGCTTGAAAACATAATGAAAAAAATTGACGAAAAAGAAAAAGAAATAGCCAAGGCAGATATTAATTACAAAAATGCCATAAAAAAGATAAGGGAATTTGAAGTAAAAATAGAGCATTGCAATGAGACAATCAAAAAAATGCAGGATTTGGAGATATGCCCTGTATGCGAGCAGAAGGTTGATGAAAAGCACAAGCACGGCATAAATCTAAGGGAGAATAAAAAATACGAGGAATTGCTTGAGCAGATAAAAATTCACAGGGAAGAAGAATCAAAAATTGAAAGGATAAAGCTGGAATTGAAAAAAGAAATTGATTCATTAATGAAAGAGCAGAATCATTTCAATATTCTAAAAATAAGATTTGAAAATCTGAATGAGAAGCTCAATTCAAAAGAAGAAAAATCAATTTTAAAGGAAAGAATAAAAAAGGAAATTGGCGTATTGAATATTAAAAAGAGCGAGCTGAGTTCAAATGCCTTTAAATATTCTGATATAGAGGAAAAATATAAAATTGTCAAGAAAGAGATTGATGAGCTACTGCCGCAGGAAAGGTTTTTGGAGCTGGAAAAAAGAAAGTACGAAACTGAAAAAGATTCAATCAAAAGATTTATTATAATCTTGGAGAAAGAAATTCAGGAAAAGGAAAAGGCAAAGGAAAAACTTGCTTATATCTCGCAATTAAACAACTGGATTAATGAGCTCTTTGTAAATTTAATGTCTTCTATGGAAAAGCACGTTATGGTCAATATCCACTCGCAATTTAATGGCTTGTTTAAGAATTGGTTTGACATTTTGCTGGAAGATGAGGCAATAAGTGTAAGGGTTGATGAAGAATTCACTCCAGTCATCGAGCAAGATGGGTATGAGACATACATTGAGAATTTAAGCGGCGGCGAGAAAACTTCTGT
>CAZVCF010000121.1:0-1768 GCA_964626355.1 uncultured Gammaproteobacteria bacterium | reverse complement strand
AAAGCAAGGGAACTTGGATTGCCTGTAGGAGACTTGTCAACGCTTGAGGAATATTAATCAATCCGGAATGTTTAGCCCAAACTTAAAGTGCTATCTTTGCCAGACTATATGTCCATTAACATTATTCTCTTCGTATACCTCAAGAATTTTAGTGCAAAAATTCATTAGTGCATGATCATCATTCTTTTTTGCAGCTTCGTACAAACGAATAAAGAATCTTTTTCCAGACTCGGTTTGCTTATAGTTCTTTTTTTGAAAATTGTGCTGGGCACAAAGTGTCTCCCCATTCTCTATTTCCGCTTTCCCGCCCTGATCTTTGGGTTTTATGTGGTCCACTTGCAGTTCAACCCCATTTTTTTGACCTCGCCCACAGATAACACAACGATAATTATCTCTCTTTATGATTTCTTCTTTTTGAATTGCAGAAAAATCTTCAAGGTCTTTATTAACTAAGAAGTCCGGGTCGAACTTGTATACGCCCTTTCTGATTTTAATAAGCTGCCCTTCCTGTGCAAGTTTCCTTATGCCCCTATCAGGGTCTCTGAAAACTTTTCCAGTTCTTTTCTTATATTCTCCTACAACCCAATCAACAATCTCCGGATGTTCAATATCTTTTCTTGGATGGTTCTTAAAATATTCCATAATTATATCGAGCTGTGATTTTGTATCTTTGTTCACCATAACGAACTCCTCAAACTAAGCCATAACAAGTTTTACTTCTGAGATGTGTGCTTCATTAACTAATCTTTTTTTAGCAAGTTTGCAATATTCTAAATCAATATCATTTCCTATTCCGCGCCGATTATTCAAAGCAGCTGCAACTAAAGTAGTTCCACTTCCGACAAACGGGTCCATAATAATATCATCAACAAAGCTAAACAACTTGATACAGCGTCTGGGAAGTTCTATCGGAAAGGGGGCGGGATGTCCAATTCTTTTTTTACTCTCACCTGGAAATGTCCAAATTCCATTTGTCCACTCCATGAATTCTTCTTTAGTGATATCCGAAACTGCTCTTTCTTTCATCTTTTTCCATTTGTCCTTGTATAATAACACAATCAGTTCAACGGGTGCAATCACGTAAGGAGCAGAAGCACTCATCCAAGACCCCCAAGCAGTTCTTCTTGAGATATTGCCTTCATTCCAAATTATAGTCGAATGGTATTTAAACCCCAATCCTTTGGCAATTGATGTTAAATCGGCTCCAATGCTTTGCTGACCATCTTTATTTTTGTCTAGAGGTATGTTCAAACAAAAACGTCCATCTTCTTTTAAACACTCGAAAATTCGTTTCATCCATTTTTTACTAAAATCCAAGTATTGATTGTATGAGATTTTATCATCATGACTGTTGTATTTTATGTCAACGTTGTATGGGGGCGAAGTAACTACTAAATCTACGCTGTCTTTAACAATTTCGTCAGTTGAAATAATATCGTCATTAATTATTTTCATCCTTGAATTTTGAAAGAATATTTTATTCATATTTTCTCCTTTATATTTCGACCTCGTATTTATTACAAAACAGGAACCTATATAAATCTTGCCCCTCTTTGTCCAGTGTCCTGTAGAAATTTCCGAAAATTCTGTAAATCTTTCTGACTTTCTTTTTTCATTTGTTCATTCTGTTTAAAGCGACCGACTTAATTGCCAATATTGAAAAGAAATATAAACAATCCTGAATAGCCTTCCCTTATGCTAAGGACGCACACTTGCGGTGATTTGAGCGCTAAGTTTGCTGGAAAAAAGGCAGTGTTATGCGGCTGGG
>CAZVCF010000120.1:0-1791 GCA_964626355.1 uncultured Gammaproteobacteria bacterium | reverse complement strand
GTTGCATAGATTTGTTTGGAGCATTTTATAATTATTCATTATGATTTTAAAATGTAAAAAATTTTAATCGAGGGAATACTCACTTCGTTTAGTTAAGTTCTCCACCCCCTTTCTTATCGTTGAGGTTAATCAAAGCATTAATTATTGCCTATTTTTTAATTAATTTGTTATTATTAGCTACTTTCTAAATTATCTCAATATCCTCTTTCCCCATTATTCTTTCGCAATAATGGCACTTGATTTTCAAAGGATCTTTTTTGACAACATAAAATTTGGTTGGTATTTGTTCATTGTTTGTTATACAGACAGGATTAGAGCACTTTACAACATTATCAATGACATCTGGAGTTCTTACCTTTATCTTCTCTTTAACATCATAATTCTTTATTATATTTACAGTTGCATCAGGTGCAACAATTGCTATTTTATTGACTTCTTCTTGTGTTAAGCCCTTTCCGCCTACTTTTACAATTCCTTTTTTTCCTATGCTCTTGCTTTGGAGGTTAGTGGCTATAGACACAACTCCTTTGTGATTTTCCAAGTCAAGAATTTCAACAACTTTAAATGCAGCATCTGTTGGGATATGGTCTATAACTGTTCCTTCCTCTATGGCACTTATCTTTAACTCTTTCTTAATGTCTTCTTTAGGAGTGCTTACAGTTACTTTATTGGCTTTTATTTTCTCTTGTTTTCTTTTATCTTTTTTTGGTGTTTTCTTTTTTCTTTTTGCCATCTTATTTTACCTTTCCAAGCACTAAAGCCAGCAATGCCTTTCTGACTGGAATGCCATTTGCGGCCTGCTCAAAATATGCTGCATGCGGTGTATTGTCTATACTCTTGTCTATTTCATCAACTCTCGGCAATGGATGCATTATCTTTAAGTCATTTTTGACATTTTTTAAGAATGATTCATCAATTTGGTATATTCCCTTAAATTTTCCATACTCCAGAGGATCCGGGAATCTTTCTTTTTGTATTCTTGTTACATACAGCACATCAATCTCTTTGCTGAACCTTGTTAAGTCTGATGTTTTGTGGTATTTTACCTTTTTTTGGAATAGCTCGTCAAGGTAGCTTTCCGGAATCTGCAATTCATCAGGAGCTATAAAATAAAAAGTTGGATTGAAGTTGGATAATGCAATCACAAGAGAATGAACAGTTCTGCCATATTTCAAGTCGCCAACAAAGCCAATGTGCAAGTTCTCTAATTTGCCTTTTGTCTTTTGTATCGTATACAAATCAAGCATTGTTTGTGTGGGGTGTTGATTAGCTCCATCCCCCCCATTTATCACAGGGATAGAAGCTGCTTCCGCAGCAAGCCGTGCAGAGCCCTCAAGCGGATGCCTTATTACAATTATATCAGCATATTGCTCTGTCATCTTTATTGTGTCCCATAAAGATTCCCCTTTTTGTATTGATGTTACATTCGCTGTTGAAAAACCGATTACTGTGCCAGAAAGCTGCTCCATAGCTGATACAAAGCTCAGCCTTGTCCTTGTTGATGGCTCGAAGAACAGAGCAGCAAGAATTTTGCCTTTTAGAAGATTATTTTTTGGCTTTTGCTCCATTTGTTTTACAACTTTAAGAATATGCAAAAGCTCTTCCTTTGAGAAATCATTGATTGAGATGATGTCCCTATTTTTGAAATCCATCTTAAAAATTTTATGGATAAGTAATAGTATATAAATATTATGATTGCAGTATACAAAAATGGTCAAAAACGGCTGTTTTGTGAGAAAAGCAGTATCTATAAGCAAGCAAAGAATGCCTTCCTAGTATTTAAAGATTTGG
>CAZVCF010000119.1:0-1794 GCA_964626355.1 uncultured Gammaproteobacteria bacterium | reverse complement strand
ATTTTGAATGTCGGATCTTCTTCGGCAAGTTTTGAAAGCGCAATGCCGAGTTTTTCCTGATCAACTTTCGTTTTCGGTTCAATCGCGATTGAGATGACTGGATCGGGAAATGAAATGCTCTCCAGCACAATAGGATTTTTCTCATCGCACAAGGTATCGCCGGTGAATGTATTTTTAAGTCCAACCGTTGCCGCGATCCCTCCAGCGTGGACTCCTTGAATATCTTCCCGTTTATTCGCGTGCATTTCGAGTAAACGGCCGATCCGTTCGCGTTCGCCGGTTCGCGGATTAAAGGCGTATGATCCGGCAGTTAAAACACCTGAATAAATTCTAAAAAAACATACCCTGCCGACAAAAGGGTCTGTCGCGATTTTAAATGCCAACGCGGCAAACGGTTCGCTATCGCGCGCCGCGCGCGTCATTTTTTCCTTTGTGTCAGGTGAAATACCTTCAACCGGCGGTTTATCCAAAGGAGACGGAAGATACGCGCAGACCGCGTCAAGCAATAACTGAACGCCTTTATTTTTCAACGCGGAACCGCATAAAATTGGAATCAACTTTCCCTCGCACACTGCTTTACGCAAAATATTTTGAAGTTCTTCGACGGCAATTTCTTCTCCATTCAAATACAAATGCAATAATTTTTCGTCGAATTCAACGATCGATTCAACGAGTTTATTGCGCCAGTGAGACGCTTCCTCTTGCATTGAATCAGGAATCGCCTCTTCAACCATTTCCTTTCCTAAATCATCTTTATATATAATCGCCTTTTTCTGCAGAAGATCGATGATTCCTCTAAAATTACTTTCAAGACCGATCGGCAGTTGCGTGACCGTCGCGCGCGGCGTTAATTTTTCATGAATAGAACTCACATCGGCAAAAAAATTAGCGCCTAGACGATCGAGCTTGTTGATAAAAGCGATAAGTGGAACATTGAATTTTTCCGCTTGATGAAAAACTGTTTCTGATTGCGGTTCAACGCCTGCAACGCCGTCAAACACTAACACGCCGCCGTCCAAAACGCGTAAAGACCGCTGAACTTCAGCGGTAAAATCGATATGTCCCGGCGTATCAATAAGATTAATACGCCACTCTTTCCAATAGCATGTTGTCGCGGCGGACGTAATAGTAATTCCGCGCTCCCGTTCCTGCTCCATCCAATCCATCTGCGTCGTGCCTTCATGCACCTCGCCAATTTTGTGCGTTTTCCCTGTATAATAAAGAATCCGTTCGCTAACGGTTGTTTTCCCTGCATCAATATGAGCGATAATACCAATATTGCGAAGTTTTTCTAAAGGAAAATCAGGCACATCTCAAAGTAAAAAATAAAATTCGAAATCCGAAATCCGAAACAAATTCAAAATTCAAATATTCAAATGACCAAAACGTTATTCCGATTTTCGGAGTATCGAGCCGAAAATCATCATTAATTCGGTTGCCTCTTTTATAAGCTCTTGACGCTCTTTTTCTAATTCGTTGTTATTGTTCGTGTCTACAAGCAATAACCAGTATCTGCTTTCCTTGGCTTCTTTGCGAGATATTTTGATTCTCATTGTAAAATCTTTTTTGCTCAATGATTCGTTTGCCTCAATGTAATTCGCGCCTACTGAGCCAGAAGATCTTATTAATTGTTTCCCGTCTTCAAAATTTCCTGTTGTTTTTGGCAAGTTTTTAACGAAAGACCTCACTCTTTTTGCAAATTCAAATGTTCGTTTTTCTAAATCGTATTGTTTTGAATTTTTGATTTCGGTCATTTGAATTTGTTTCGGATTTCGGATTTCGATATTCGGATTT
>CAZVCF010000118.1:0-1903 GCA_964626355.1 uncultured Gammaproteobacteria bacterium | reverse complement strand
TTTAATTTTTAACTTATTACCGTGCCTGAATCAGTATGCAGTAATTGTCGTCGAGAAGGAATAAAACTCTATTTAAAAGGAGAGAAGTGTTTCACGTCGAAATGTCCTCTGGTGCGACGAAAATCGCCGCCGGGTATTCATGGTTCAAAAGGGTATCCGCGACAAACGGAATATGGCGATCAATTACGTGAGAAACAACGTATGAAGCGGTATTACGGTCTTCGCGAAGCGCAGTTTGAGCGTTATTTTAGAGAAGCGGAGAAGAAAGTCGGCAACAAGGAAATTGAATTTGTGCGCGCGCTCGAGATGCGGCTCGACAGTATTGTCTATCGGGCGGGGTTCGCCGTTTCGCGCGCGATGTGTCGTCAGCTCATTGGGCATGGACACATGACGGTTAATCAGAAAAAAATGGATATTCCTTCATATCAGGTTCGTGTTGGAGATGAGATTTCGTTTGCGCTCGCAAGCTCGGCGCGAGAACGTGCGCGCGAATCGCTGAACGCGAAGGGCAATCAGGCTAAAATGCCGAAATGGCTCGCGCTCGATAAAGAAAAATTGAGCATTAAGGTATTGCAATTGCCTTCGAACGAAGATATATCCACGCAATTTACAATCAAAAAAATCATCGAATTCTATTCAAGATAATTTTTATCATTTATTTTTTAACGAGACGTGCGCATCGGTAGAGAAAGTATAATAATTTATTTTTATTTTTTCATATCCGAAGTGAGCGAGGAAAGATAAAAAATGTTTTATCTTGCCGAACGAACGAGGATATATCGGAGATATTTTTATTTTTTATTTTTTAAGCGAGCGAGCGGAATGAAATAGTAATTTCATTCCCGAGCGAACTTAAAAAACACAAAGTTACTACTTTTTTTTTAATTTGACCCACTCCCCAGTTCCAATAAGACGCTACTGTTCTTCGAAAGGCAGTGCGCGAAACGCCTCGCGGCTTACCGTATACTTTATTCGAATCGTAGTTCCAGAACTGGAGAGGGGCGAGACGTGCGCATCGGTGTAGAGAGTATGTCAGTTTTTTATTTTTTCATTTTTAGTTTTTATTTTTTAATTTGACTCGTATGTCTTCTCCAAATCCACCGCAAAAAATTTCGTATGAGATTGATAAACAAAATCCTCATAAAGGAAAATTTATTATTGAAGCGGGATATCCCGGATACGGAATTACATGGGGAAACGCGTTGCGAAGAGTTCTCCTTTCTTCTTTAGAAGGAGGAGCGCCGACTGCGGTAAAAATCAAAGGAGCGCGCCATGAATTTTCAGCTATGGATGGAGTTAAGGAAGATTTATTGGATGTAATATTGAACATCAAGCGGTTGCGTGTGCGCGTATTGAGTAATGAACCGGTTAAATTGCATCTTGAAGCAAAAGGCATCAAAGAAGTTACTGCTGACGATTTTGAACCGAACGCAGAAGTGGAAATAACGAACAAGGATTTAGTGATTGCGACGCTTACCGAGAAAAAAGCAGAGTTCGAGATAGATGTTTGGGTTTCAAAAGGAATGGGATACGCGCCTTCAGAAGAAAAAGATCGTCAGGAATTTGAAGTCGGGGCTATTATATTGGATTCCGCCTACAGTCCGGTTATCAGTGTTAATTACACTGTTGAAAAAATGCGCGTTGGAAAGCGTGTTGATTTCGACAAGTTGATTATGGATGTTGAAACGGACGGGAGTATAACGCCGATGGAGGCGTTCAAGAAATCCGCTCAGATCTTAGCTGAACATTTTACGATATTCAGCGAACCAGAAAAAGTCGGCAAAGAAGAAAGTATATAAGATGAATAAATTTTCAATTTAATCTTTTATTTTTGAATTTTGCATTGTCATTTTACATTTTGATTTTTTAATTTTTAATTTGAAACGTGCGCCATCGAAATAAA
>CAZVCF010000117.1:0-2015 GCA_964626355.1 uncultured Gammaproteobacteria bacterium | reverse complement strand
AGTGTGGGAAAACTGCGTCCGCAGACTTTTTCTGCGCCCAAGTGTGTTTGAGGCGACTTTTATGCAAGAAAAGGACGTATAATCTACAGAGATTATGCGTAGGCTCAAAGAGGATAATGAGGTTAGATACTAGATGAGTTACGTTAGGCGAACTTTTTCCTAGAATAAGATATAGACATTTTTCAATTAATTTTATATATTCCATTAAATATCAAGTTCTATATGGGTTTAACAATTCAACCAGAGAAAGCGCTAGAGAAAATCAATTTGTTTATTGCAGAAACAGATAAACTTCTTCAAAAAAATTATTCTGAAGGAAAGGAAGAGAGTTACGGGCTTGATACAAGGATTAGGGGGTTCGTTAATGCAGCTTTTTCGGATTCTAAACAAAAGATTTCCTCATATTCTGGTTTTTTTATTGCTGCTGTAGGACACGAACCAACACCTGAGGAAAAGCAAAAAGATTACTTAGATGACTTAAAAAGAACTAGAAGACACTTAGTCGCTTGGAAAGAGGAGGTTGAATTAAATTTTGAAGTCTCATCAGATTCTAGTAAATTGGACAAAATAAAATCCCAAATTGATGAAACGGAACTTGAATCAACGAGAAGGCAAAAAGTTGCAGAGACAAAATTTTATGGATCTGTGATAGAACTCTTGGACTTTCAAAGAAATCTAATAAAAGAAAAAGAGCAAACTACCAAATCAATAATAGAAATAAAGAAAGAAATTACCGATATTAAAGAAATGATTAGCCATCTTTTAAAAAATGAAAAAGATAAAATTATTGAAGAATAAAGAGATTTTACTTTCATCACTTATATTTTTTATATTTTATTCTCTTTCGGCAATTATAATAGTAATTGATAGATTTTCAGATGGATTTATACTTAGAAATTTTAGCCCCTTTATTTTTGGATTTAATTATATTTTTGAGGTTAATGTTGCAGGAGGTGGAACATTTCTTGCAATATTATATCTAATCATTTTGAGTATTTTATCTTCATTTGTTCTTTTTTGTATGGTCAAACTTGTAGGTAAAAAAATTTATTTGCCAAAAATTACATTAATCCTTGTTTTGGGTATTGTTTTATTTTTTCTTATTATTTCTTTTGTTGGTGGAATTCCGAATCGTTTGACAATAGAAGTTAGAGATTCTAAGACTAATGAATTGGTTTATAACATTGAGTTAGAAATATTTGAATGGAAAGGTAATATTATAAATGAAAATGCTTGCAAAAGAGATATAAATTTGAAAAACGGAATGGCTAGTATATTCAAGCCTTTTTCAGTAGGATTTACCACCTATATAAATGATGAGAGATATTATAAAAACTTTATTGACCACAAATTTTTTGATAAATCGACTATTTATGTTACTAAAAAACCTAATATGGAGCGATTACCAGGAAATTATAATAATTCCTATTCCTTTGAAGAACCATATTTTATAGGTTGTGTTAAGTTAAAAACAATCGGATTTGATTTTTCAAAAGGTATCCCGGATTCTCCAGATAATGCTGATATAACTTTGGATGTGGATTGTAATAGCGTAACTTTTGAAACAAATGATAAAATAATGAGAGATGCAAATATTATTGCATTGGATAATGCAGGAGTAATAAATAAGGGAAATGAAATATCATTCTATGCCTTAACAGAAGCTCCTTTGGAAGGTTATGGAAAAAATGTATTAGCAGATTCTGGAAATAGTTATTATGTAAAAACAAAGGAAGGTAAATATGCAAAGTTCAAGATAGATTTTAGAAGTAGTTCATTTAATCCTAATACTTATTATTCAAAAATGATTATTATATGGGCTTATCAACCAGATGGTTCTAGAAACTTAGCGACGGAAGATTATTTTGTGTCACCATATTCTATTTCTAAACAGTGCAAGTAATCAAATCTAACCTCATTATCCGTTAGTCTTTCTTCCTCATAAGAGAAGTAATAATCTAAGGGGCGCAGAAAAAGTGAATATAACACTAGTTTCACGAACTTTATTCTTTTAA
>CAZVCF010000116.1:0-2162 GCA_964626355.1 uncultured Gammaproteobacteria bacterium | reverse complement strand
CGCTCGGGTCCGTATTTTTCGAGTTTCTCCCTTGGTCTATCAACTTTTGGTAAATCTTTTATTTTCATATTTCATTCATAATAAATCCCATCATAAAAACCCTCCGCCGCGTTTTCTGACGGGATGATGGGATAGCCGTTAAGTCTGAATCCGTAATTGCTATTTTGCACTACTTTAATTTCGTTGGCGATTTTCTTTGATATCCCGTTAGAAATTTTATGATTGTTGTAGTTTTGTTTTGATATAGTTAAAAAATTACTTGTCCTTGTTTTTCTTTCTATATTCCCGAATAATTTTTTCTTGTTCTTTATCGGTGATTGAACAATTATCGCAACGATATACTCCACAGAGCGACGAGTATCCGCCGTCGGGCAAAATAATTCTTTCTCCGCATTTTGAGCAATGGGTTGGTTTAAAAACTGGAGGGTTCGGCAATTTTTCAAAGTTATATTCGTTTGTCCCGTACCACACATACATTTCCAGCTCAAAATCCTCACGGCACTTTTTGCAAGTTTTCCAACTTCCTTTATGTTCTTCTGCGTGATGAGAACCGCAGAGTGTAAACCGCCGATGATTGCGAGAACAAATATCGCGCGAATACGAAAACATCACATACTCGCTTTCATCGCCACACACCCAATTGCCGCAACACTCCGTTTTGTATCGCGGTTTCTTTGACTTGCCACACAATCCGCATGGCGGATTGACGGTTCGCTTTTTTATTTCCTTTATTGTTTCTGACATATCCTTGATCATGTTCTATGAGATGGTTACAAAACTATTCCTGTTGCAATTTTAGCTTTTCGGCTACGGCTTCGTCAGGACATCGCAAAATGTCTTTCGCCGTAGTTCTACTACGGTTTCAAGGCATTTTGCTCGTCTTCCTCGCCTCGCCTGAAAATCTAAAATTTTCCGCCAGAGGCGGATCTGCCTTTGGCATGACGCTACGAAATAGTTTTGTAACCATCTCAATTTATCCACAGTTCATGTTCATTGACTTTTAATGTTTAATATGCTACATTAAAAATGTAGGAGAAATCCTGCTAATTATGCGGCCCCGCCAAAAGCGGGGTTTTCGCTTTCTATATACGTTCTTTTACCGGTATAAAATTTGCCGAAATCAATATATTTATTTTTGATCGAATGCAGTTCTTTTGCGACCTTTCCACGAACTCCGATCACGCCAATACGTTTCCCTTTTACTTTTAGTCGTTCGAGAGGAGCGCACATATCCGAGTCGCCCGAAAAGAGCATAACCGCTGTCAATTTATCCGTGTCATCCAACATATCCATCGCCATTTCCACATCAAAATTACATTTTGGTTCCTCAATAATAATTCCTGATTTTTGCAGTTCGTCTACCAATTCGTCGATTTTATTTTTTACCCCACAATCAAATAAGGTGAGCGTCTTGCGCTGAAAAAACATCCCGTTTTGAATAGTCTTGGGAATAAATTTCATCTGCTTTGTTTTTAGAATAGCCCCAGTCTTTCTGATCCTATTGTGAAAGGCCTCCGAATTTTCCAAATCCCTCTCATTTTTTCCATAATACACCTTAATCTCCTTAATATTGGAAAAAGTAAAAAGCTGTCCTATCATGTCCTCAATTCTGAATTTCCAACCAAGCGTATCCTGCCAATGAAACATATTGGTTAGGTCTAAATATGCAAAGACGGATGTTTCTTTATTTATCCACTCAAGGTAATCATCCCTCACCATAAACTTATTTTTTATTTCTTGTGGAATCTCCATATTAAAATTTCTTTAAATTCTCCAAAATTTTTTCTCTAATTTTTCGCTCTCTTCAAAATATCAATTATTGTTATTTTACGCTACCTCATTTCTTTTGGCGATTTTCTTTGGCGTAGATTATTTTTATCCAGTAAGTAAATTCTTGATAATTTTTATCATCGCATCTTTTTCTTTTGCGCGAATCTATAGCTTCCTATATCTCGTACTTCTTCCGAGGCCGATTCTCTCGACTTTTTTGAGGCGTAGAAGTTTATCAAGGGCCTGACTGACGGTTGGCCGAGCCACCTTAGCTTTTTTCGCAATCTCGCCGGGAGCTGCTTCGTCTACTCCTTGCAAATACTGCCATATCGAAAGTTGCTTCTTGGAAAGAAGCTTTTCTATGTTTTCTTTGGATAGCAATTCAACGGCCA
>CAZVCF010000115.1:0-2168 GCA_964626355.1 uncultured Gammaproteobacteria bacterium | reverse complement strand
ATACTCCTGAAGCGATTCAGGAGTTGTGTTTTTAGGGTTTTAGTGTCCAAGGAGGCTCCTGCTTTTTTCCTTGACATATAAAAATAGATAGTTATAATCTATGATACTATAATTAATGCCATCGTGAAGATGAATCAGCCAATAAGCGGGGCAGAAGACAACCAAAGTAAAAATTTTATTGAAGTTGAAGGGGCAGTTGAACAATTGCTACCCGGAGCTAAATTTCGCATTACGTTAAGTGACGGCAATGAAATTATCGCGTATCTCGGCGGACAACTGCGGATTCATCGCATCAAAATAATTCCCGGAGATCGCGTGAGAGTACAAATTAGTCCATATGATCTTAAGAGAGGAAGGGTGGTGTATCGATTATAACAAGAGCATTAGCTTTCTAGCTGCTTAGCTTATTAGGAGATAAAAAGCTAAATTTATTTTTTACTCTTTAACTTGAACAGTGCAGGTTCGCGCGTCAATAAAAAAACGATGTCGTAATTGTAAAATGGTTCGTCGTAAACGACGAATCTATGTTCTCTGTTCAAATCCGAAGCATAAGCAGAGGCAGGGATAGTCGTGCATTTCATTCCGAGCACGCTACGCTTCACAATCTAAAAAGTATGCGTTTTGCATACAAAATTCAAAACTCCCCAGCTCCAGTTCTCTGTAAAACGTTCAAATAGAAATAGACTAAGCCGTTAGGCGTCGTCGGAGTATCGCGCGCGAAGAGCGCGGAACTATCGATGGAACTGGGGCTGGGTCAAACAGTTGAATTTTTGGGCAGAATACATACTTTTTTTAACGATTGTTTCGCAAATGTGCTCGGAATGAAATGCGCGACTAAATAAAAAATAAAAATATTGGAGATTAGAAATCGGAAATCAAAATTTTAAAATTTAAGAGAAATTGAAAAAATTTTAACTTTTAGTTTTTTATTTTATATTTTACATTGCCATATCCGAAGTGAGCGAGGAAAGATAAAAAATGTTTTATCTTGCCGAACGAACAAGGATATATCGGAGATATTTTACATTTTGATTTTTTCATTTTGCATTTATTATGGTTCGTATTGCAGGAGTCAATTTACCGGACGCGAAAAGAATTGAAATAGGGTTGACCTATGTTTTTGGCATTGGGAAAAGTACTTCGCGCGTTATATGCGCACAGGCGCGTATCGATCTTGATAGAAAAGTCAAAGAGCTGACACCGCGCGAAGTTGATTTATTGCGTGGAATTATTGAACAGGGTTATCGAGTCGAAGGAGAATTGAAACGAGAAATCGGAGGAAATATCAAGCGGTTAAAAGAGATAGGATGTTATCGCGGAACACGCCATGCGAAACGTTTGCCGGTCCGCGGTCAACGCACAAAGACGAATTCTCGTACGATACGCGGGAATGTCCGTCATATCGCCGGAAGCGGTAGAAAGAAGGCGGATCAAAAAACATGAGGATAG
The DNA here is from genome assembly GCA_964626355.1 of uncultured Gammaproteobacteria bacterium. Lineage (GTDB taxonomy): Bacteria > Patescibacteriota > Patescibacteriia > UBA2591 > CAZVCF01 > CAZVCF01. The sequence continues at coordinate 719 of CAZVCF010000115.1, read as the reverse complement.
GAGATTAGCTTTTTAGGGGATTAGGAAGTTAGGGATGAAAACAAAATTTTCAATTTCTAATTGTTTTGAATTTTGATATTTGGATTTTGAATTTGTTTAGAGATTAGAGTTTAGGATTTAGAGATTTTTTGAATGATTTTTTCACTTTTCACTATTAAATATTAGAGTTTAGGATTTTTTATCATTAGGGATGATTAAAAAAAAGAAAAAATTAGCTGTTCGGGAGATTACGCACGGACAGGCGCATATTCAAGCAACGTATAATAATACGCTTATTACCGTTTCTGACGCAGAGGGAAATGTGCTTTGTTTTTCTTCTGCTGGTAAATTAGGATTCGCCGGACCAAAAAAAGCAACGCCGTATGCGGCGTCAATTATCGTGAAAGACGCGCTTGAACAAGCAAAAAAATATACTATTAGAGATATGGATATTTTCGTTAAGGGAGTTGGCGCAGGACGCGATTCAGCGATTAAAACAGTTGTTGCGCAAGGATTTAATATTCTTTCGATTAAAGACGTAACGCCCATTCCGCACAACGGATGTCGTCCGCCGAAAGTGCGGCGGGTGTAACTGTATTTTATATTGTGCTTATAAAGATGCTGCACAATCTAAAAAGTATGCGTTCTGCATACAAAATTCAAAACTCCCCAGCTCCAGTTCTCTGTAAAACGTTCAAATAGAAATAGACTAAGCCGTTAGGCGTCGTCGGAGTATCGCG
>CAZVCF010000114.1:0-2177 GCA_964626355.1 uncultured Gammaproteobacteria bacterium | reverse complement strand
CCCGCCCCAGTTCCAGCGATAGGTACAATCCATTCGCACGCATTACTCCGTCGACGCCTTCGGCTTTGTCAGTATTTTTTCGTACTTTATTCTTTGAACTGGAGCGGGGCAAAGAGCTGTTTTGAGACTAGGTCATTTTTGAACGGAAACAGTGTCTTGATAAGCGTTTTCGATACTGTTTTCAAGATATTTTTCAATCTTAAGTTCTTGCTCGCGCATCTCAGAGAAATAAAATTTTTTTGAAATTTTCCACGCGAAAAACGGATCATGGAAAGGGATACTCTTAAGAATGGCAATAGTTTTTTGTATATTTTTTCCTGTCGCATAAAAAAGGCGGTACATAAGCGGATAATAATAGGTATAGGTATGTTGGTCTGAAATAAAGAGCGCGCCTGAAGCGTCTGTAGATGACGGAAAAAATTTTTTGATGATACGTGATCGGTGCGTCATATATACTTCATAGGCAAAGACACTGTCTGCATAATTCTGCGTGAGCGTCAAAAGAGAATCATAACATTCATTGACGCGCAATGCGTTATTAAGTTTCGCTTTAAGAAAAATATCAAGAGAATTTTTTTGTTTGAAGTAAAGATGGGCGCTGACATAGGCGATTAGGTTACCGGATGCTTCTTCAACATGAAAAGGAAGGTCGGCGTTGTTATGCCAATCTTCATGAATAATGGTGTAGAGTAATTCCTCTCGTGTATACTGTGCCATTTTTTGCGTAACGCGTGTTCCGCCAGCTGTTTCGCGGTTTCGATAGAAATGTATATCGTATGACGTAGCATCTATTTCATATTTCTGAAAAAGCAAATGCATATTTGATGCGGCAGATGTATCAAATATAGTATAGATGTAAAAATCCGGATCATAGAGCGAGAAAGGCATATCAGTTTTTTTCTTATAGGTGAGCATACCATAGTTGATCGCATTGTCGAATTTTGTAAAATTATCCGTTGGAGCAAGTCCAAGACTATCGTATTCAAATTGTTTCACCGAAGCAATTAAATCGATGAGTTGTTGTTCCGCTGGATCAAATTGGCGTTCCTGTTTGCACGAAGCGCAGTAAACTATTGTTACGAGCGCATATAAAAATAGCGCATGCATCTTCATCACGCCTCCTTCCTTTTTTCAAGGTGTAAGATTATTGTAAGGAACAATATTAATTAAGATAAAACGTCCTTCGAATTTTGTCAATCGATTGACGTTCGGCATTAATCATTTTCTCGCAACGATGATGAAATTGCGTTTGTCGTTTGGCGAGAATACGATTGAAGTGAATCCGGCGTCATACAACAAGGCGCGCAACGATTGTTTAGTGAAGGCGTGATAGTAACGCCAATTGAGTTGAATGGTATTCGTAACTTCATTCGGCGTGACATTATCGGATATCCCGCATTCGCAGGACGCCACGCGGCGCCCCGCGAATGCGGGGCGCATGCGGGGCGATTTCCACGGAATAAAAAGATCGCGATAACCGAGCGCGCGATAGGGGAAACCGTATGCAGTTTCGTTGTTGGAAATATGTCCTTGCAACGTATCGAGGAAAAATTTTAAAAATTTTAAGTGATAGAGATTCCACGCAGTGAGGAAAAAATAGCCGTTTGGCGCAAGCGCGCGATATATTTTTTGCAGGAGTCCGCGGTGAAGAGGAGGAGGAATGTGATGGAGCGACGCGATCGAGAGAATGTAATCGTACGATAAATGAGCCATCGCATGAGTTTCAATTATATCATCAACGAGGAAAGTGATTAAGGAACCTTGAATTCCGAAATCCCTTCTCTCGGCGCGCTCTTTTTGAACACGGATATTTTCCTGCCTACCGGACAGGCAGGTCTGCTGAAAAATTCCTCGTGCTTGCGCCAGTCGCGCTCGCAATGGTTCAAAAAGAGCGCGCCTCGACGGAATTTCGGAATTCAAGGCCGATGAATTTACAAGATCTATATATTTTTTCTTTGCTTCTTGGATAAGTGGCGCGCTTGAATCAATGCCCGTATAGACAATGGAGATGCCATTAAATAGTTCGATTGCTCTGCCATTGCCGCATCCAAGATCAAGAACATTCGGTGAATGATTGCTTGATTTGATGAATTGTTTAAAATATAATAATTCGTTCCATAGGTGAGAGCGCGTCGCTGAAAAATGCGGAGCGATCTCTTCGAATGTTTTTTTATTTT
>CAZVCF010000113.1:0-2177 GCA_964626355.1 uncultured Gammaproteobacteria bacterium | reverse complement strand
TTCCAAATTCTAAAGAAAATAATACCCCAGTATACTAATTTCTATACGACAAAACAAAAGCTTTTTATACCAAGTTAACGCAGAAAGTCATACGTGGGGGTGGATATATTGCAGCTCTTTTCTGATAATGATAAGGTAGATTACATCACAATAGAGGGCGACATATATACTCACAAACAAATTGAGAAAAAAGACGGCTTAATTTTTATGAGAATGAAAAAGAGATTTTTAAGCAACCCTAATGAAAAATAAGAAATTGTTTCGTGTTCTTATTTATTTAGTGATTTTATTTTTGGTCCTTAATATTGCATTATTCGCATTAAAAATTATCAGCTATTTTTTGTTTTGGCTAATCATCATTGTCGCTGCTGTTTTTGCCTATAAAGTTTTGCCGAAGATGAGGAAATAAGAATTCTTTAATTATATAACTTTAGAAAAATTAGGGGCTTCGCTGTTTTCTCAACCAGTTTTTATGCTGTCAGTTACAGTTTTTTAACGCCGTTTTGTTTAAGCCTTTTACGCAAGCAAAGGTTTAAATTTTGTCAAAAGTTGACGTTTAGTCAAACTTCCTATAAGTTAACTTGCGCTCCCTTATATTCTGCATTGGCATAATCAACTTTGCAAATTTTAGTGTCAAATACTTATAACTGTAAAGAGTATTACAGCTACACACCCCCAATAACTTTGAAACTTGATTATATATTTATAGGTGATGTATATAGTTCATATAGCAGATTATAGTCAAAAATTACAATTTTGTTGTAGTTTTTTACAGAAAGTAAAACATAAGAAAAAATTCAAAATTAGTGAGTTGTGAGCGAGTTCGCTACGAGCTCACTCGCATGTCACTGATTTTGAATTTTTTTATAATAATTTATTTAGCCTTTCCAAGAATCCTGAAAACCTTTGTGCCGCAAGCTCCGCATGAGCCTTTCATTGCTCTCATGCCATTCTTCATTGTGACTTCCTTGCCATCTTTGATTTCGACTTCTTTCCTGCACTTCATGCATCTTCCTCTTGCCATTAGATTCACCTCAATAATTTTAAATTAATCTAGGATTTTAATGCCTATGAGCGAGTAATACCTTATGTTATATATAAATATTTGGTTTTTTTAAGAGTAAATTACGAGTGATTTACTACTTTGGGGTTTAAACTCACTCCACAATCTCCAGCAATTCCTTAATATCATTTATCTCGTAATCCGCATCAGAGCCATTTCCCTTTGGATTGCCGTATTTTGCAAAGCAAGTTAGCATTCCAAGCTTCTTTGCGCCTTTAATATCTCTTTCTGGCCTGTCGCCTACCATTAAGCATTCTTGAGGTTTAACCTTAAGCTTCTTGAAAGCCAACTTGAAAGGCACAGTGCTTGGCTTGAATTCATTGGTATCGTCAAAAGTAACAACAACATCAAACAAATGGTTGATTTTCATTGAAACAAGGCGTATCCATGCCTTTAGCCGTGGAGCATCTGAAACAATAGCTAGCTTAATGCCCCTTTTCTTCAGCTCAAACAAAACCTCGCCAACATGAGGATACGGCTCAAGAAAGCCAGCTCTTACTCTTCTGTAAGCAACAATGCCGCTAGCAAGAACTTCATAATCAATCTTTTTTGCAACCTTTTTTAAAAATTTTTGGAATATGGTTTTTTCTTCTAAGCCGTATTTATCGTAAAGGGAAAAAAGCTCTTTCATTGCCTTCTTTTTGTTCACATTCAACCCCGCACCAATCATTGCAGAAATTGCAGCATCACAGCTAAGCTGTTTCATTGTCATGAAGTCTATCAAAGTATTGTCCAAATCGAAAATGACTGATTTAATCATAAGAAAGAGAGAGCAAAATGATTATTTAAAGGTTGTTGAAAATATTTGTTTGTTATTTCATTGATTAATAAAACAACGCAATAAAAATGATTCAATAATAAATCAACAATCACGAGAGCGACTTTCAGATTTACAATGCGAAGAAAGTAATCCGCTTTTAATGTTTTTTTAATGTATAAATAGGCGAGGCGTTGCGATGTGGAGAGACAGCAACGCCGAGCACAATAATTGCGAAGCGGATTGAAATATTAAATAAAATTATATTTTAAATTCACTCAATAAAAAACATCTGCGCCTCAATCCACTCACTTTTGCATCTTGGGCATTTGCTTGGCTTGCTTATTTTGCTTCTTT
>CAZVCF010000112.1:0-2192 GCA_964626355.1 uncultured Gammaproteobacteria bacterium | reverse complement strand
TTTCGCCATGCTCAAAAATAGTGAAAAGTTAATAGTGAATAGTGAAAAATAAAATATTGCAGTAAGACTACAGTCTATAAAGACAGGAAGCAGAACCAAACTCTAGAGATGCAACATTTGCATTACTCCATCCAAGTGTTGGCATATTCACTAAAACCATATCCCCAACCCTATCAATTCTATCATCAATGTCGAGTATGCGAGAACCCGCGAGATCTATATTATGATCTTTTAAAATCAAAGAGTATTGCAAAATAAGCGCGATTCCCTCATCTACAGTAAGAGGGGAACGACCTTCTTGCTTGAATCGCTCTACTGATTTATTCGGGGTTATACCAAGTATTGCTTTTCCATTTTCAACACCAACAAGAAGATAAACGAGTGATCCCGGAATTTTTATACCTTCCGCGGTCCTAAAATATGAAAAGTCGCGTGTCACATTTCCCTTATTCCCCTCCACCTCCATCAGCGGAATCTTTTTTTCAAGCGAAAGCAGTTTTTCGCTGGGAACAATGATAAAAGGAATATGATTTTCAGGGAATTTCTCTCGGGAAAGTTTGAATAAGTGTTTTCTAAGAGGTGTGAAGATTTCTCTGAATTCTTGTTCCTTTCTATTCGTTAATACAGGAAAACCTTTGTTTACAAGGGTATCTACTTGGCGGTTGAACTCTTTTTCAAGCTTTTCGTACTGTTCACCGCAGAGCAGTTTCCATACTTCGTCTCTTTTCCGTGTCAGTTCCTTTTTCAGCTGTTTTACTTCCGTGAAATCCCCGGAATCGCGGACGCGGAGATAGACTACGCTATACTCGTTGGCGAGGCGTTGGAGGGATTCGTATTCTTGTTTGAGTTGTGAGCAGTTGAAGGGCATAGAGATAGGAGATTATGGTATTAGGAATAACCTTGAATTACGAAATGCGCCTTTGTAGTGTTATTGCGAACCGTTAGCTGGCGGTGGAAGTAATCTCTGTCTCTGAATGCGAGATTGCCGCGTCAGCCGATAGAATAATCGGCTTCCTCGCAATGACACTATTCGGAGAGTTTCGTAATTCAAGGTTTATAACTCGTTAACCAATAAATAATTTTTTGTTATACTGTTTTGTTATTTTGATTTTTGAATTTTGCATTTTGATTTTATAACGTGATCGTCTCCTTCGGCACGGAGACTATTTCGAGTTTCAAAAATTTTATCGCGAACAACAATTTGAAAACAAGTTGCGCGAAAAATAAAATAAACGGCATAACAATTTTCAAAATGAGATTCACGACAAAAAATACCGTAATCATAATAAACGGAAGTAAAATATCTTTATATTTATAGGTGACCTCGCGCAATTTTTTATTCACGAGCGTCAAAACTAAATCGCCAACCCGCTCATCGCCTCGTATTTCCGTACCAAATGTTTTTGACAACTCCGCGCGCGCGGACGCAAGCTCCGATTTTCCAATGCCGCTTTGCGATAAAAATTTACTGATCATATCCGGAGAAATTTCGTCAAGCGAAAAACCTTCCGCACCCTCAATCATATCGCTCGGAAGTTGTTTCATCAATTCGTTGATATCGATTCCTTTTGTTTGCTCCGCCGCAGTCATAATAATCAATTCGTCAATTGTCATATTCGGATTATAAAACGGGAAAACATTCTTCAATAATCCGCCGCTCCGACTTAATAAAAAATGACCGACCGGCTCAGGAATTGAAATGGAATCGCGACTCAAATCAATAAGAGGATGTCCGTAATACAGAAGCGACAAAAAAAGGCTTATGGTAAAAATAATGCCGCCCGTATGAAGCGAAATAATACGTTTTAATTTTAGTTTGATCACTAAATGTCTGTCCTGCTGAATGCGCACGTGCGAAATGCTTGCGAAAATAAGTCCGATAAGCGCGGCGATGGCAAAAAAAATATTCGTGGTAAAAAAAATAATTCCGGACGCAAATCCGAGAAACAGTATCGAAAGAAAATATCGTTTTTGTTCAATAATAAACGCAACCACGCAAAATAGGAGAAGGAGAAGCGCCACACTTACTCCCAACACTATAAAATGCATTCCATCGATCTGCCGTAATAAAAATATATGATAACTCGCAAGCCACACCCATAAAAAAGCAGCGATATACACAGCGCTCATAATGAGCATTTTCGCGTTTCGTTCAGAAAATCGCGTGAACATATTTATTTGGAAAGATTATC
>CAZVCF010000111.1:0-2231 GCA_964626355.1 uncultured Gammaproteobacteria bacterium | reverse complement strand
ATCTTATACTTTAACTATATTAGATTATAGTAGATTGGGAAATAGAAGTCAACAGCCAACACAAATTACCAAAAATTAATATAAGAATGAAACGGAACTCTAAGTTAAATATTTCCTTAGAAAATATGCTTGTGCCGATGAAAACTGTCTCGTTCGTGTCCGATCAGATACTTTCGCATGTTCGAATCGCAAAAAACCCAGCGAATAAAACAGAAATTGAGCAATCTCTTGCCCGATCTCAATCAATGTTCCCCCAGCAGGACTCGAACCTGCAACATCCGCGTTAATCCCTCACCTTACCTCTGGGGGCAGGACTCGAACCTGCGATATCCTCGTTAACAGCGAGGCGTTGTACCACTCAACTACCCCAGAAGTATGGTGAGGGATGGCGTTCTGCCAATTGAACTACAGGGGAATAATAAAAAGCTTCTTAGCTTATAGCTTTTTAGCTTATTAGGTTTAAATTGAAAATTAAAATTAATGCAAAACGAAATATTTTAGGAAATTTTTGCCGATTTTTTTGCTCACTCTGTTTGTACCGTGAATCGAAGCAATGAGGCGAGGAAATGTTTTTTCGGTAGCAAAGTTTTCGTCAATCAGCATCTGTTTGCGATAACGAGCGAGATTGCGCACCATACGCGCTGTTTTCTCCGGATGGAATTGAACCAAGCGAACGGTATTTCCGATTGCGATCGCGTTATACGGCGATCGTTTTGAAAAACTTAATAATTTCCATCCTCGTTCTAATCGTTTCGCAATGCACTTATGACTTAATATCACTTCGAATGATGATGGCAATCCGTAAAAGAGCGGATCGCTTTTTCCTTCGTTCGTCAGTTGAGCTGTATAGTTGCCTAAATTTCTTCCTAACGGATTACGAATCACCTCGCCGCCAAGCGCGTGCACCACAAACTGCAAACCGCCACAAATGCCGAGAAGTGGTGTGTGTGCTTTATGCGCGCGCCGAATAAAACGATAAGTTCTTCTCATCCAGGGCGTGTGCAGCCTTTTCAACGGATCTTTTACAGAACCGCCGATAATAATTCCGTCGTACTGTTTTGGAAATGGCATTGTGTCTTGATGCGCATACATAACATCTAACTCTTTCTTTTCTAAGTTCAGCCACTGGCGAATCCGCTCGCCATACGACGCGTCTTGATATATTTCATGATTCAATTCCGTACGCAACTTTTCATTATCAGTGAGAATATCTAAAAAAAGTATTTTCATTTTTAAAATTTTTAAAAAAACAAATCCCTCGTTGCGAGAGGGTTTTTTGTTTTCTTATTTTATGTATATACTTATTTCCCCGCTCGCGCCGGTTGTATGCCCTTCAAGTTATTATTATATATCATTCTTTTCATACTATAAATATATCTTATCCTACGAATTTTGTCAACCGTACTATTTACAATTTTAGCATCTTGATAAATTCTTCAACGGATATATCAATATCGTTGATTATGCCTTTTAATGTTTTCTTTGTGATGTCTTTGCCGCTATGGATTGGTATGGTTATTCGTCTGCCATCAGAATGTTTAAATTGAGCATGACTACCAACTTATGGGCATCGCACTATGAAACCGCACTCCATAATTCATTATTGCGACGATTTGCTCGTGTTTCATAAAAAAATAAACTCTCTGTATAGTCTCATACAGTTCGCTTATTTTTTTATTCCAACACTTCGCAACTCATTCGCACTAATGAATTCTTAGCGCAATTTCATAATGCGATGTCCATAATGAAATTTAGAAAATCCGAATTTTTGCAAAACACGGATTAACTGTACAGATTTGATAATCGGTAATTTCGGCATTTATCTATTTACTGCGAGTTCTCTCTGTGAAATCGTTTGAATTATTTCTAATGCCTCTCCTTCTTGAGGAATTCGTTGTCTATCTTTCAGAAGTCCTTGCAGATGACAAATAATAGCTTCTTTAAGATTGCGTTTAACCTCTTCAATATTTTTTCCTTGCGTATGAACACCTTTAAGAAGAGGAACGAAGCCATAATAGCCACTTGGCTTATCTGGTTCAATAATAACTCTAAAAGTATAAATAGTTGATTTCATATAATTTATTTTAGAGTAATTAAAACTATTGGTCAATATATATCTGGATATAATTATTTTTCTATCTTTTATTTTTTATCTTCTATAAGCGGGACGAAGGTAAAACCGGGGATTACTTCCTCAGCAAATTTGTTATTGGCAGAGCGTGTTACTAAAA
>CAZVCF010000110.1:0-2280 GCA_964626355.1 uncultured Gammaproteobacteria bacterium | reverse complement strand
TTGAAAGGATCGCCTAAAGGCGAGGGATTTAAACCCAAAGGTTGACATTAAAAAACAAATAAAGGAGATTTCTATTATTTTAGAAATCTCCTTATTTTTTTATATGAAATGAATAGTACGCCATCAACCAAAGAACTATAATAATTGAAACGACTGCTCGCAAGGAATAGAGTATCGAAAGTGTGTTGCCTTTTTCTATCGCCGGATATAATGAAATAAGACTAGCGATCAAGAGCAAAATCCATGCAGTGAATGATTCAGTGTTTTTCTTTGTAACGAAAAAATTGTGAATCGTTGGTATATACCCGATAGTGATGAGCGCTTGAATCAAGATATTCGTTGAAAAAAAATTGCCTGAAATAATCAAAAATAAAATGATACCGCCTGCGCCAAAAAGATACCATTTCTCAAACGGCTTAAAACGCACTGTCCGAGAACCAACAAAAAACATAATCAGCAACATTGCAATGCAAAAAAGCATATCGGCTATTCCATAAATGCCACTCAGTACATCTTCTATTGTTATACTTTTTTCTATTCTCTCTCCAAGGTATGTCGCCACATTGATTGATGTTGCGCATACCCATAAAATCCATGTCGAAGGCGTAGGAGTAATTTGCCGTTTGATAATTTGATAGCCGTACCGTATCGCCGTGATCAGCAAAACAACAATAAGCGCGCATACCGCGTATTCTTTAGTATTCATTCTTTACGCTCCTTTCTTGGGTCAAATTTTGTTGATTATAAAAAACAAATTATATGTCTATAATATAGCATATTTTCTTAAGTTTGTCAATAACGTAGTCCAAAAAGTCTTAAAAACAAAGGTATTTCTTGCTATTGACAAAATCTTCAAAATATGGTATATTGGAGTTATACGATGAAGTTCATTAAAATTCAATAAATAAAAAAATAAAACAATTTCAAAGCGATAGTTTATTTCGCTTTGGTCATAAACTAACAAAAGGAGTAAAAAAATGAAAAAAAATATTTATATAAGCATCGGTATCGCAATTCTCATTTCGGTTGGATGCGCACCGCCTCCACCGATCGGAATAATGCAAGAGGTCTTTAAAGATAGTATTGACACTACGCAGTATGTATATGCGGATACTATAACCGATATATATCATATTATTACAAATCCTGAACTCTATCTCGGAAAAAACGTAAAAATCAAAGGAAATATAAAATTTGTAGATTTTGATACATTCCGCGTGCCATCAATACGGATTGATACGACCTATCAAGGAGGACCCATTTTGTCGGGCATACGAATACAAAACCCGGGGGAGCCACCTCGCGATGGCATTATGGTAATGACTTTCTCACCTCAAAAAGTAAAAAAATATAACATGACGTACCAAGCACCAAATGGAGAAAGTTTTTTTACTATTGTATCCCATCCAGATTTCTCAGAAAATCCCCCAATTGTTTTAGCAAAAAAAGAAACAATTATTGAGGGAACAATTCTAAAAAATGAGGTAAAGCGCTACTTCATGTACGCTATTAAAATACACAAAAAATAAATATAAAGGCAGCTTGCTTTTTGAGCAAACTGCCTTTCAATTTTTTTTATCACAAACGCGCTCTCCGCGTTCATATTGACAACAACGAGTCACTATTATACTCTTATGATAGTTTTATAAAAAACAATTGGAGAAAAAGCAAATGAAAAAAATAGTTATTCTTTGCGTTGTCGCGCTTTTATTGATCGGCTGTGCAAAACGCCAATTAAGCAATTATACAAAGACAGATATCGAAGATGTAATAAAAAATCCTGAACATTATAAAGGACAGCGAATTTTGATCGAAGGAGATCTCGCGTGGATCGGAGAAAAAATGTACGAAGTTCCTACCAATATCACTACCTCAAACAAAGATACACTTAATTTATATCCTCCGATAAGTGGAGTGGCAGAAGTTATTGTAACAGATACCACAAATGGCGCATCAAAAATCACTTTTAGTTATACTGCTATGGTTCCTCAAAAAATGCTTGCGTATAAATTATTTCCGTTCAATAGTCCTCGAATTTCTTATGATAACGATCCGTCAATCATGCTTATAGGACCTTACAGCCAACAAAAATATGCGCTTACGCCTTATAGGACAAAATTACCGTATCGCATCGGCGGCAAAATTTTAAATGATACGAAGAACAGATGGTATATTCTTATTGATTACACGCAGCAATTCCAAGAAAATTTTCGCTTTTTTGGTCCTACGTTTTGATAAAAATATATAAGGCGTTCCGCCAATAATGGGACGCCTTTCTTT
>CAZVCF010000109.1:1998-2315 GCA_964626355.1 uncultured Gammaproteobacteria bacterium | reverse complement strand
AAATTTTATGGAAAGTAATATAAGCGTAATAATTGAATGGTTAATGAGGGGTTCAATTGCAATTATTGGTGTTGTTGTCGGATATTTTATCGCAAAAGATAAATATATTTTTCAGAAAACATACGATCGAAAACTGGTTCTTATAACCAATTTATATCAACAAATAGTCCGCTTAGAATTTGAGTTAAAAAGGCATGTGCATTTTATTGGCGCGGAAACAAATCAAGAATCAATTACTAGAAAAAAAGAATCGTTGAATAAGATCAAAACAAATTTTCAGCAATTTCAGCACAAATTTTGGGAAACAGAAATTATTT
>CAZVCF010000109.1:0-1988 GCA_964626355.1 uncultured Gammaproteobacteria bacterium | reverse complement strand
ACGAAAGCACAATCAAAAACACAGAAGCATTTTTAGACAAATACATTAAAATTATTTCAGAATTAAGCGCTGCAAACATTAGCCAGCAACTCGGCGACCCTAATCAATCATTTGTTGGGTGGGACAAAAGCTTTAAGTTGGCATCTTCTGATCTCGTTCAAGTAAAAAACGAGCTAAAAAAAGAGTTTAGAAAAACATTAAAAAAATAAAACTAGGATATGGCCAATTTTTACCTTAAAATAGCGGGTTTTAGTAAGGTCTTATTTTCATGACGATTAAAACAAGCGAAAACCAATCAAATCTTCCACTCGTCCGCGCCTTGCGGCCGCCTGCTTGCCGGCGAGGCAGGTTAGTTAAAGCGTGGCGGGAATAGGTCTATTTATTGACAAAATAAGAGCATTTTGGTAAATTAGCATAAAGTGATAATTATATGAAATGGATTGATTTTGAACGGCAAATCAAGGGAAAAGGCATTAAACTTTTCACTCCGTTGGATGTGCAGAGATTTTTAGGCAGGTCTAAAACGGCGGTAACTTTTCTTATTCACCGAATGAAAAAACAGGGCTACATTCAAAGTATTAAAAGGGGACTATATAAATTGTCGGATGAATCAGTTCCCGAGCTTTACCTCGCCAATAAACTTTACGAACCATCGTACATTTCTTTAGAGTTTGCGCTTTCATACCATCGCGTAATTCCTGAAACTGTTTATGAAATTACTTCGGTGACGACAAAAACGACGAGGCGATTTGAGAAGCTTGGCAAAATATTCTCATACCGCAAAATCAAAAAAACGGCGTTCACCGGCTATATGATAGAAAAACAAAGGGGATTCAGTTTCCAGATAGCTGATCCAGAGAAAGCATTTGTTGACACGAATTATTTTCGCATACTTAGCAGATTAAAGCCGCTATCGCGTTACAATAAAGAAAAAATAAATCCGGCAAAGGCCATGCGGTATGCTTTATTAATTGGAAATAAAAAATTAATCAGCATTATCAAAACCACACTCAAATGATTTCAAACGAAACGCTGGAAAAATTAGCGCGACAGTACCAAACGGGAGTGTTTCCAAACATTATCCGTGAATATTTTCAGCACGTTTTTCTAAGCGAACTGTACAAATTGCCAGAATCGGGAAAGATGCTTTTTAAAGGCGGTACTGCCTTGCGAATGGTTTACGGAAGCCCGCGTTTTTCCGAGGATTTGGACTTCTCGTTATTCGGCATTAGGCCAACTGATGTAAAGCGATTCGTTGAAGGGCTTTTTGCGAGCGTATTGGTGATAATTGAAAAGTCAGGAATACATGTTGAACTTGACGGAAAATCCGATGCGACAAGCGGCGGTTATGTCGGCGCGGCAACCTTTAAAGTTTTGGATTATCAACCTGTCGGCGTAGAAATTAACATCTCTGCTCGTAATGGCAGAGAAATTAATGGAGAAGTGGATAGCGTAGCAAACAATTTCGTGCCGACCTATACGCTTGTTCATTTGCCGCAGAACGAATTGGTTGATGAAAAAATTTTTGACGCTCTGCCAAAACGCAAAAAACCGCGTGATTTTTACGATTTATACTTCATGATGCGTAAAGGTATGCTTTCAATTGAGCAAAAAAAACGGCTCACACAGATTAAAAATAGTATCATCGGGGATGCTAAACAGATTGATTTTCGTGGTGAACTAGGAGCATTTTTGCCAGCAGACCAACAAGCTATTATAAGGGATTTCATGCGGGCGTTAGAAGCAGAGTTGAACAGGCAATGATTCTGCATTATGAATAACGGGAAAGTAAATCAATCAAATCTTCCGCTTGTCCGTGCGTTGTGGCCATTAGTTAAAGCGTGGCGGGATGATGGCAGGTCTAATCTCTATATCCAATTTCTACTTTTGCGATGGATCGGATGATTGGGCGAGTTTTTCGCGTAATTCAATCGCGCGTTCAAAGTCCAGGTTTGCGGCCGCGTCCAGCATTTCTTTGCGGATGCTTT
>CAZVCF010000108.1:0-2358 GCA_964626355.1 uncultured Gammaproteobacteria bacterium | reverse complement strand
GATTTGGCTCAAATTCAGAAACTCGAAAAGCAATTGAAAGATATTGAAGCGAACATTCCAAAAATTATTGAGGCAAGCGATCCAGAAAAAGCCGAGCAAGGAATCGCCAAGTTGGTTCTCACCTTGATAGAGTTGATCCGGCAACTTTTGGAAAGAGAGGCGGTGAGAAGGGTCGATACAGGCATGCTTTCTGATACAGAGGTTGAGAAATTAGGGTTAACCTTTAAGGCATTGGAAAAGAAGATTCAGGAAATGAAAGCAGTTTTTGGAATTAAAGAAGAGCTGAATTTGGATTTGGGTCCGCTTGGCAGACTCCTATAAATTAACTGTCAACATACAACCATCAACTATCAACAAAATATTATTTTTTTTGAAAATTGAAGGTTGAGAGTTGAACATTTATTCAGTACAGTTCGAGCATTGTCCTGCGTATGCGTGGCGAAGTCGAGAATTACATTAAAAAATTACATTCAAATTTTAAATTTTAAAAATTGTATGACAGAAGAAAAAAATAAAAATTTATCAGACCAAGAGATGATGAGGCAAGCTCAGCAGGCAACCTTGCGTATGGCACAAGAATGGCAAAAATCAAAAGATACGACTCACCACGCAATCAAATCGTATGAGGATGTGATTCAGACCGACCCGGAAAGCCAAGAAGCGGGTGAAGCGCGTTCCTCTCTCCTTAAGATTGCCGAGTATTGGGAGAAGAAAGGTCAAAAATATGCCGCCGCTAAACTTTATAAAAAATTAATGGTGGGCAGATAAGCGCTTAATAAAAATTTTATGAACAGGCAAAGCGTAACAACAATGTCCCAGACAACAAACCTCGCCGATATTTTAGAGCGAGTTTTGGATAAGGGTATCGTGATTGCCGGCGACATTCGCGTGCAATTAGCTGATGTCGAACTTTTGAATATAAAGATTCGGCTTCTTATTTCTTCGGTAGAAAAAGCAAAAGAGATCGGAATCAACTGGTGGGAGCACGACTCGTATCTTTCGCCAAAAGCCAAAGAGCTTGAATTGTCAAAAGAAAATACCAAATTAGCCAAACGATTAGAATTTTTAGAGGATAAACTGAAAGTTAAACGAGGGAAGTAAAAAATATAGAATACCCTATGGCCGAAGAAAGAAAATACATATATTCAATAATTAGGAATCCGCAAGAGATGTCCGCCTACGATAAATCTGCCTCCTCCGCCGAAGCGGCTACGGAGGCCGAATCGGCGGACAAGCAGGCTTCAGATACCTCTCGTTTATCAGGAGGTCTATTTGGTATCAATAATCGCTCTATAACTTTTATCCCTTATGGAGATATAGCAGCCGCGGTGAGCACTGTCCATTTTATTAATTTTGATACGTTTGATAAAAAAGAACTCGCTCAATTCATTGCGGCACATGATCAGGTGAATGTCAGTCTTATGAAGAAATACGATAGTATTCCAATGAGATTTGGAATGATCGCGGAAAGCGTGGAAGAAGTTCACGCTCTTTTAGCCAAAGCATATATACAATTTAAAGCCGCTTTGGAAAAGATTTCTGGGAAAGCTGAATTTATCGTTCAAACATTTTGGAACGAAAAGAATATACTTGAAAAGATAGTTCATGAAAATATTGAAATCCAAAAGTTAAAGAAAGAAGTAGAGTTAAAGGGCGCGATTTTAGGGTTTCCGTCAAAGATAAAATTAGGTAAGCGCATATTTGACGCATTAGAGTCATATCGAAAAGAATATACGGAAGACATTTTGAGCAACCTCGCAATCCACTTTCCATATTTTAGCGCAGGTAAACTTTTTGATGCAAGTAAAGAAGCCGTTGTCAACGAAACAAATCCCGCGCAACAACAAGTTGTGTACGGGGCAGGTAAAAAAATGATTATGAACTATTCTTTTTTGATAGGCGCGACAGAAGAATCAGCATTAGAGTTCAGGCTCAATCAATTAGCCGAAAAATACCAAGATGAGATTAAATTTAAATATATCGGACCTATGGCGCCTTACAGCTTTGCCGTTATTAATCTTAGTTTGGGAAATTTTGAGTTAGTTGATAGCGCCAGAAAGATTTTTGGGTTCGGAGAATCGGTGGCATTTTCAGAAATAAAAAGGGCTTATTATAAATTGGCTGGGCAATATCATCCAGACAAGCAATCTTTTATAAAAGACAAAGCTGTAGCAGATGAAACAGAAAAGAAAATGAAAGATATAATAACAGCCAATGGAGTTTTAACTGTTTATTGCAATCATTATCTTTCAGCCCTGTCGCCCGAGAAAGAACAGATTTGTTCTTTTAGAAAAGAAGATGTAGAAGATTCAATTATTATTAACGAAAAATAAATAGAACGAATTAACGAAACAGGAA
>CAZVCF010000107.1:0-2384 GCA_964626355.1 uncultured Gammaproteobacteria bacterium | reverse complement strand
ATTGTTGGTCTATCCAGAATAACGAAAGGAGCGATGAGTAATGACTATAACCGTACTTTTTTATGTTATAACAACCGCGTTATCATTATGGTGTTTGAAAAAATCGCGCGATATGAAAAAACAATTGGAAACATTTCGCGAAAACAAAACGCAGGCGATGATATTTTTTGATACGGATGAAATTGAATCAATCGAACGACAATTTGAACGCCATAAAAAAGAATATATCATAGCCGGCATTATTTTGTGGTGCGCGTCGTATATTACATGGATCCCACTGATTGTTAAAAATTTTCACCTTGTTGTTGAATTTTTTGGAAAGTTGTTTTAAAACAAATAAAGTAGAAAGGAAAAAATAAAATGAGTGATATAGTTATCACAATCAAAATACCAAAAGAAGCGTTATCGAATTCTGGCGTGGAAATGACTCCTCAGGATTTCGAGACACTAAAAGAAGAGATACACGACATAGTATCGGTTTCTAGTCTTGTTGATGCTCCTGAACACGTTGTTGTTGATGGAGTATACCGTGGATTAACTGACCACGGCAATTAGTTAGATGGTATAGTTAGAAATTCAAAAGCCCGATGAAATTTTAAATTTCATCGGGCTTGTTTTTTATCTTATTTTTTGTACGAGATTATGTTACGGTATTCGCAGGGTTATGGATCTGTGAATACGCGGAACTTTATGAAGCACTTTTAATCTTTCAATACCTGCATCGTAAAACCATAGTTTGTTTGTGAAGAAAAGTATCGCGTGATAAAGCCAGTTGGTAAATGGACGCACGAATACTTCCATTGAATGTCCGAAACCGACGATTTCCCAATGCGTCACAATTCCGACAACACCGTTTGGCATTTCAACAATATCGCCAACAGCGATAGTATCGCGATAAGCCATATCATTTCTCATTTATTTCTTTCTTTTTATTTTTTGTCATTAAAGACTAAAATTTTTATCGGATTACCATCATCATCAAACAACGCCTCTATTTTTTTTGGTGAAAAATTTTCTTTTGTCGATTGAATCGAAAACGATAGAGAGTTGATGAAGATGTCAAGTTTTATATTAAGAGACATCGTTGCAAACCATGCGAGGTATTTTAGATTTTTGTCTTCTATGGATTTGTTCAAGACGATAAAACTAGATTTGTCTTGGAATGCCTGACGAACGATTATAAGAAGACTGTCTGGCTTTTTATAGACATAGGAAGGAAATCGAGAGTTTCCCGTATAATCATAGTGCATTTCTAAAGAAGTAAGGTAGACCGTGTCGTCATCGATAGTGGCAAGCGGTATAGTGAAATCACTAAAATTCCATCCGCCACAAGTGACATCATTTTCACGTATGACTTCCGATATAAACGAGCAACCGTTTATAAGAACAAACGCGATAATAACGAAGACACTCAATTTGTTTTTCATTTAGGTACCCTGTTTGTATGGTTTTTATTGTGAAGAACTATATAAATGATACAATAAGTTGTAGTAATTGTCAATCTAACGTCTATAACAAAAACCTCCGATAGACTATCGGAGGTTTTTGTCGCTCTTATTGAGTCTTTAGAGCAACTTGAATTTGTTGATATAGAGTTGGAATTTATAGCCAAGATACTGCGCGGCTTTGCGGCAATACGCCATACGTTCGGTGAAAATTTCAAAATATTCTATTATCGGTATTTGCGAGGTATCAATTTTGAGTTTGAGCGATATTTCTTTTTTTTGCGCGTTGACCGAAAGGTGGCAATCAGTGACCGCGTAGTTAACTCGATCATGAATATCCATTGCAAGATTTTGTTTGCTTGCGTCCACAACCCGCGAACGGCGCACGTCTGATTTATCCGCGATAATCATAACTGCGGCAACCGAATGCGATAATTTCATTTCCTCTTTATCATGGTTGGATATCGCTTGAATAAGAACGGGAAGTTCTTCTGGCGCGCATTCATCTTTGAGAAACGTCGCGAGCAATAAACCGCCCCAGTAATGATGCTGTGTTCTGCCGACGAAATTTCCCATATCATGGCAAAACCCCGCGATTGCGGCGAGTTCAGCTTCGCGCGGAGTAAGACCGATTTTTTTCGCGATCATCAACGAGCGTTCGGCAACGATAGTTGCGTGCGTAATTCCATGCTCGGTATATCCCTGCACCGTAAGCGTGTGATGCGTGAAATTGATGAACGAGAGAATAAACGGATCAGTCATTATTTTTTTAAGCGTCAGCATAAAAGATAGGAGATTAGGAAATGAGGGGGTTAGGAAATTAGTGAATAACTAAAAGTTGCCTACTCCGCCCCGATGGCCATCGGGGCTACGAAGGCTGGAAAAAATAAAAAAATAGTAAGTAGTTGGTAGTGGAAATCCCAAATCACAAATTCCAAA
>CAZVCF010000106.1:0-2400 GCA_964626355.1 uncultured Gammaproteobacteria bacterium | reverse complement strand
ATATCCAGCCGGCTTATTAATTAAAAAATATAATTTTGGCACTTTCCTTATTTTTTCATTTCCAAATTTAACCAATGATTTTGGATTAAAGAAAAAAGTTGGGTTTGTTATTGTCTTATTGTCTATTGTTATCTTCCCTTCCCTTATCGCCTTCTCGCAGTCATATGCCTTGTCAAACATGCCTGATTTCATGAGATACTGCCTTAGGGATACCTTTTTTGACATTTTTGAAGAAAAACATCAAAAACTATTTAAATTATTATAAAAATATCATAACGGGTGGTATTATGAACAATGTAAATATTAGTGAAATGCAAAAATTCGTGGAATTAATCAGCAAAGACCCTTCCCAGGCAAAGAAAAACAAAAAAGTTACAGGCTCATGGGTTTTTGAAGAAGGAAAACCGCAGTTTGCTTCTAATATAGAATTTAATAAAGGAAAAGTAGCGCTTAATTGCGAACTTCCCCCTTTTGCCGGAGGCTACGGAACAAGCCCCGACCCGATACAATATTGCCTTTATGGACTAGCCGCATGTTTTGCTGTTACGTTTGCCGCATCCGCCACAAAAGAAGGCGTAAAATTGACTAAGCTTGAAGTTACTGCGGAAAACTGGATGGATTTAAGAAAGCAGATGGGAATTTCAAAAGATAATATAATCGAAAGAGTGAAATTCACAGTTCACGCGGAAGGAGCTCCGAGAGACGTATTGATGAAAATTTTGAAATTGACAGAAGAAAGATGCCCTGGAACAGAATGCGTGACAAGAATAATTCCGCTTGAAGTGGAGTTGAAATAGTTTTTTACCTTTTATCCAGAATTTCAACCTTGCCGCTTAGCTCTATGAAAGTAACGTTATCGCCCTCATTGATATCCTCAGCTAATTCCGGCGGAAGGGTTGAATCCAGCGTTTCATAGCTTATTACGTCCATTATTTGAACTTTATTTCCTGTTTTTGAAATTACTTGGCCCTGCTTCCGCATTATTTCTATTTTCTCTACCCTGTCAGAATGCTGGAATAGGACTATCTTCTCTCCCTTTTCCCTCAAGCCCTGGACATAAAATTTGAGTTTGGTGTGGGAATGAGTGCCTACAGAAACAACTTCCTTTCTTACTACTCTTACGGGCTCTCCGTTGTAGATGAAGTAATTTCCCTTTTCGAGCTCAGATGCGATTGACATTTTGTTTATTAGGTTTGATTTGTGTATATAAAAATATTAGGAAACCAAAAAAGAAAATTAAAGTAAGGAATACAATTACTGCATTATTCAAGTTTCTATTGTCAAAAAATCTAAATAATGAGGTTACTAAAAAGTTGGCTAATAATCCGCCTACTATTCCACCTAAAAGTGCTGCAAAAAATATATTTTTTTCTTTTTGAGAGAGTTTTTGTTTTGACATTTTAAAGAATTTTCATAAATTTCAATAATAAAAATATAATAATTACAATTATCAAAACTGCTAAAACTTTATTTTTGATATTTTCTTTTTGTTCGTTTTTCAAGGCCTTTTTTTCGTAATATTGTCTTATAGATTTTCTGCGCATGTCGTCAGATTCATTCCATTCTGCCTTATAGCCTTTCGGGTAAGAAAATTCCATCAAGCCGCCAGTGTGCCTTTTCTCTTTCATTTTAAGGAAAATACTGAGGTAAATTTTAACCCTTATTCGAAATTCTTAAATTCTGTCATTTTATATAGTTTTCTTTTTGGATAAGTCTAAGTATTTATTTTTTGCTACAGCATTAATAAAATCGGAATTATAGAGCTATTTCCTTTTTCTTTTATTATTTCTTTAATTTTGTCATATCTATCCATATTGAGGTAATATTTCCAACCATGCTCTTTCTTTTTTTTTCCGCAGATGTTCTGTTTTACGAGGGCTTCCAACACTGTCTCGATTTTGTCTAAATCCTCCTTTGATATGCAGGATTTTAAGACATAGATATAAACAGAGCCTTTTCCAAAGCAGTTTTCATCAAAAAGCTTCTTTACTATTGTCCTGCTTATTCTGATGTACTCGCTCTTCTTTACCTTAACCATCGAAAACACAGGCACGAAAGAATATATAAATATGTGGTCTAAACTTAGTCCCTCATGAGCCTAAATAGAAACATTTAAATAGGAATTAAAGATACTATCTTTTACAATGCCAAAATCAGTATTCTTACAGGAAGAAGGCAACAAACCTAAAAACAGGATATGGAGCTTTTTAATAGTCCATTCAGAATATGATTATTCAATGAAGGATATTGCACGGTATTCTAAAGTAGGCTATACCACATTAAAGGAATTGTGGAAAGAGCTTAAGGAAAAAAAGATAGTGGTGCAGACAAGAGCCGTTGGAAAGGCAAAAATGTACAGGCTAAACCTTAAAAATCCAGTAGTAAATAAATTTATAGACT
>CAZVCF010000105.1:0-2448 GCA_964626355.1 uncultured Gammaproteobacteria bacterium | reverse complement strand
AAAATAGAAAGTAGAAAATAGAATAAAGACAAATCTGCGGAGGCTCGACCTCCGCAAATGCGGAGGTCGAGCCTCCGCAAAATTGAAATTGAAATCGGATTTTCAAACCGAAAGAAATTTTGGTATGATTGTTTTGTATCATTCAATAAAAAATGATGAATAAAAAAAACATAAATAAAAAACACACTGTACGGTATATAAGAAGAGATAAAATTGAAATTGATGGTGAGATATTTATGCCTGAACCATATACGCAGGCATTGCTGGAAGATCTAAAAGACGATTTTCGCACGATGGGCGATGGATTAAAAGTAGTACAGGAAAAATTAGACGAGCATACCAAACGATTTGAAGCATTAGAAGAACGGATTGAAAAATTTGAGATTAAAGTATATGCGCGTTTTCACGCGTTTGAAGAACGTTTTAATCAGATTGACAAAGAATTGCTATCTATACGAATAGAATTGGAAGACATTAAAAGAGAATTGATAAACAAAGTTGATGAAAAACAAATTATAAAATTAGAGCAACGAATGAGTGTTATTGAAAAAGAAGTATATGGAAAATAATAAAGGGATATTGTATGTTGTGGCGACGCCGATAGGGAATTTGGACGATATTACTTTGCGCGCGTTAAAGGTGTTGTCAGCAGTTGATTTCATTGTTGCAGAGAATACGCATAAAGCGTTAAAATTATTGAATCATTATAAAATCAAAAAAAGCGTATTCAGTATGTATACGATTAATTTTGCGAAAGTGGTTGCGTGGATTGAAGAAGGCAAAACGATCGCGCTTATTTCGGAAGCGGGAACGCCGGGAGTAAGCGATCCGGGGCAATCACTAGTTCGTTTTATACGGGAGAAAGAAAAAACTTATGAGGTTGAACCTCATAAGATTATTCCAATCCCCGGCGCAAGCGCGTTGACCGCGGCCGCGAGCGTTGCGGGAATGCCGATGGATCAATTTGTTTTTTTAGGTTTTCCGCCGCTTAAAAAAAGGAAAAAATTTTTTGAAAAATGCGCGTCGTATGATACACCCGTCATTCTTTATGAATCCCCCTATCGATTGATGAAGACACTTAATGAATTGAAAGATGCGTGCGGCGATCGCGCCGCGGTTGTTTGCAAAGAACTGACCAAAATATACGAAAAAATATATTGCGGAACGATTTCAGAAATAATCGAACGTGTAATGGAAGACGGCGCAAAAGGAGAATACGTGATTATAATAGATAAATCAAAATTTAAATATCAAAATGCAAAGTGACAATGCAAAATGTTAAAATTGTTTTTTCTTTGAGTATAAGAATATGTGAAGTTATCGCGTTCGATACTCTAATTCCTATGAATATGATTTTTCCAAAATACATTTTTTAATTTTGATTTGTCATTTTGATTTTTGCATTTTAATTTTTACATTTTTTTGTGACCATCTACGATCTTATTCTTCTTTTAATTGTCTTTGGTTTTGTGTGGTTTAATTTTTGGTACGGACTCGTTAAGAGCATTGGCGGCATTATTGGCGTTATTCTCGGAGCGATTTTGGCAAGCCGCTGGTATGGACCATTAGCGCAGAAAGCGATGTTCGCTTTTGGCGGAAACGAAGGACTCGCTAAAGCCATTGTGTTTATACTCCTCTTGATTGTCTTATGGCGATTAATTGCGCTCGTTTTTGTTGTGTTGGATAAATTTCTCGATATACTTTCTTTCATTCCATTTTTACAGACATTTAATCGGTTAGGCGGCGCTGTTTTAGGAATTGTTGAGGGAGGACTCCTTGTTGGTTTAGTTCTTTTGTTCGTTGATAAGTGGAATATCTTGCCCTTCGTCGCGAATGTGGTAAACTCTGAAGTAGGACAATTTTTGATTAAAATCGGACGTTTTCTCGCGCCGCTTTTACCAAAAGATCTTAAGAGCACAGGATTTGAACCACCATCAGATTGAGAAGTTAAAAAATAAATGATTTCAAGGCGCGACGACGAAGCGGTAATAGCAGGGCGTTACCGTGAGGAGGAGCAACGCAGAAAGCATTTATTTTTTAACTTCCCTCGAGGGCGAAGTGAATTCAGGCAATCTTCTTCGTTGCTCGTCGCTCGCGTATCTTTCCTCTTGATACGCTTCGCTCCTCGCGTCTTGAATCTTGCCTGAATTCGCTTCGCTCAATTGATGGTGGTTCGAATCCTGTGCTCTATCGACAAACAAATTATTGAATAATTAAAAAGAAATAGACCATAAAGGTACGCTTTCATCAAAGCGGTTATTTTATTTTTTGTCTTTATATATACTTATAATCTCCTAACCCCCTTCCGCCAGGGGCGCCTGCCCGACTTAGTTCAGGCGGGGATCCGCCTCTGGCGGAAAAAGCTAATTTCCTATTATGATTTAACATTTTTTTTAGAATTTCAGAGATCGGATCTCTTAAACTATATTTTTTATTTTATATTTATTC
>CAZVCF010000104.1:0-2451 GCA_964626355.1 uncultured Gammaproteobacteria bacterium | reverse complement strand
TTTGGATTTTGGAATTTGGTTATTGTTTGTGATTTGGAATTTGTGATTTGGAATTTTTACTTTTCACTATTCGTTATTAACTATTTAACTAATGCCCTTTTTCGGTCTTTCGTCGCATGAAGCGGAAATCCGTTTGAAACAAAACGGCTATAATGAGTTGTCGGCAAACCGAGTGAATGTATGGAAGTTAGCGGCGCGGCAGTTTAAAAATCCGTTTGTGTATTTATTGATTGGCGCGGCAATCATCGCGATATTATTTTCGGAACACATTGACGCGATTATTATCGTCGCAATTATTTTCATTAATAGCGCGCTTGGATTTTACCAGGAATATCAATCGGCAAATGTCATTGCTCACTTGCGGCAACTTCTTGCGCCGCGCGCACTGGTCAAACGCGACGGGCAGACGCGGCATATTCCAGCGCGCGCACTGGTTGAAGGAGATTATATTATTTTAGAGAACGGCAATCGCGTGCCCGCGGATATTGATTTAACCGTAAGCGATCAACTCATGATTGATGAAGCCATCGTGACCGGCGAATCATTTCCGCAATATAAAGAATGTGCCGATTCGGAGAAGAAAAAAGCGCATATGGGGACATTGGTCGTTGGCGGATCTGGCGAGGGAATTGTTATCGCAACAGGCGATCGAACCTATCTTGGTTCGGTGAATAAGGAAGCGCAGGAAGAAAGAGACGCGTGTAATTTTGAACGCAACATTACCAAATTAAGCAAATTTATTTTATGGCTCGTCGTTATCACTTTGACGATTTTATTTTTTGTAAATTTATTTCTCAAGCAAGATATTTCATGGCAAATGAATTTGCTTTTCATAATGGCGCTCGCGATCAGCGTGGTGCCGGAAGCATTGCCATTGGTCGTTACTATCGCGCTTTCGTCGAGCGCGCGTTCTCTATCAAAAAAAGGCGTTATCGCAAAACGGCTTTCAGCTGTTGAGGATTTGGGAGATATGGAGATATTATGTGTTGATAAAACCGGAACGTTAACCGAAAATACATTGACGGTTGAACGGATTTTCGCTTTTAACGAAGATTATTTTCTTGACGTAATGAGTGCGATTCTTTGCGTTGAATCCCCAGATTTTTACGATATGTCTCTTAAGCTTTATTTGAAAAGTCGCGGTGTCGGTTTAAATAATTGGAAATGCATTCGGGTCATTCCGTTCGATCCGCGTGTTCGAGAAAGCGCGCTTGAGATAGAACGAGACGGAAAACGTTATATCGTGCGTCGAGGCGCGCCAGAGAATATCCTCCATTCGGTGGACAAAGTCGCGCGCGGTATTGGCGCGTATGATGATTTTGAGAAAAAACATGACGCGGACGATTTTCTCCAAAAAAATAGCGGCAAGAGAATTTTGGCGTATGCCATTGAAGAAGATGGTAAACGCGCGTTCGTTGGATTCGCGATATTCAAAGATCCGCTTAAGGATAATATTTCATCCGTACTATCTGAAGCAAAACGATTGGGGGTTTCTATTAAAATAATCACCGGCGATAGTGTTGATGTCGCCCGTATAGTTGCGCGCGAGGTAGGGATATTGAATGAGGGTGAAAAAGTAATCAGTGGAGACGAAATTGAAAAGATGAGCGACGAGGAACTGTATACGGCGGCGAGCGTATCAAATGTTTTTGCGCGTGTGTTGCCTAATCAAAAACAACGGATTATTCGCGCGCTCGCGAAAGAAAAATCAGTTGGTTTTCTTGGAGATGGATTAAATGATGTGCCGGCGCTCCTTGAAGCGCACGTAGGTATCGCGGTTGAAAATAGTCTTGATGTTGTGAAAGATGCCGCGGATATCATATTGACTGAGAAGCGAATTGACGCAGTGCTTTACGCGATACAGAGCGGCAGAAAGATATTCAGCAATGTAACGAAATATATCAAGCAGACATTAATCGGCAATTTCGGCAATTTTTATAGTATGGCATTTATATCCGTACTCATCCCTTTTCTACCGCTTCTTCCCGTTCAAATTTTACTCGTCAATTTATTAAGCGA
Organism: uncultured Gammaproteobacteria bacterium; assembly: GCA_964626355.1. Taxonomy (GTDB): domain Bacteria; phylum Patescibacteriota; class Patescibacteriia; order UBA2591; family CAZVCF01; genus CAZVCF01. The sequence continues at coordinate 432 of CAZVCF010000104.1, read as the reverse complement.
TCTTCCGTTGGTAACCGTAGCAACTGACAATGTATCCGATGATGAATTAGGAAAGCCAAGAAGCTATAACTTGAAAGACATAGCGATTATTTCTATTATTCTCGGGTTAGTGACGACTGCTTTTGATTTTATATTTTTTGGATTGTACGCGCGCGGCGATCAAGATATATTTAGGACATTATGGTTTATTGAAAGCATTCTTTCCGAGATTGCGGTAATATTTTCAATACGAAGCAATAAATTTATTTTTAAATCGCGCAGTCCGTCTTTTATATTGACCGTTGCTTCTTTTCTCGTGTGCGCGATAACCATCGCGTTGCCGTTCATTTTTACCAAAGCGCTTTCGTTCGCGTTTGTTTCAGCGCGCGATATACTAATCGTTATAGGACTCGTTATCGGTTGTTTTATAGTGACCGAAGTAGTAAAATTGGC
>CAZVCF010000103.1:0-2515 GCA_964626355.1 uncultured Gammaproteobacteria bacterium | reverse complement strand
CGCGGCAATCTCGCATTCCGAGGCAGAGATTGCTTCACCCCGATGGCCATCGGGGCTCGCAATGACACTACAGAGGCACATTTCTAATTCAAGGTTAATGCATTTATTCGTCAAATACCACGGCCGTAGTATTTGACGAACAAGAAATTTGACGAATAATATGAAATTGATCAAGAAAATATTTAAGACAGGAAAAAACTATTGATGAAAAGCAGAAGTGTTATGACTGCCGAGAGAACGCAGTAAAAACAATAATCGTGGATCGCAAAAATTTCAATCGCGGCGAGAAAAAGAGAAAAGAGTAGTCCAATGCTGACGAAGAGCGTGATGTAGAGAAGTGGAATAAACAAGAGGGAGAAAAGATTCGCGAGAACAACGAGCAAGATGACGCCATAAAAAACTAATCCGAGAATCTCGTTGCGTATGCCGAACATTTTCGCCCATTTACTTTCAAGAACTTTCCCGCAATCGTGATCAAGAGGACAGATAAGCGGTTGCGCGTCTTTTGCATAACGTTTGTACACTAAATAACCTACATCAATAATACCGGTTATAGTAAGTATAATAAAGGTGACGGTGAATTGCATAGGAACAAGAATAGGAAATTAGCTTTTAGGAAATTAGGAGACTAGGAGTAAGGTATATGGATTGAGAATTCAGGATTCAATAATAGATTTGAGATAATAGGGCTCGGAAATTTTCTATTTGATATTTTTTCGAGATTTAAAAGATAGAATTAAATTTACAGGTAATAAATGGCTAACTAATTATTCCCTCACTTTTTCTCCATCCCAGATTTTGATGGTGTCATCCATGGCTTCCGGAAACAATCCGTTCGTCAGATAGGACTTGGAGCGTCCACACCGAGTCCGTATGCCCCTCCAACGTTTCGCTATTTTTATACTTCTCTTTTCTTTCCACTGAAGGCAAGTACAAGTCTGTTCCATTGAGCCAAAAGAAGTTTTTCTTTAAGCGTGTCTCTTTTCTGTTTCAATTCTTTTTTAAGCTGTTTTGCCTCGATGAAATCCCCGGAATCACGGACGCGGAGATACACAACGTTATACTCGTCAACGAGGCGTTGGAGGGATTCGTATTCTTGTTTGAGGTTTTCGCAGGTGTTGGACATAGGGATAGGAGGTTAGCTTTTAGGGGGTTAGGGAATTAGGGAAAAATTCAAAATTTAAAATGTCCCGATATAATCGAGGATTCTCGACGAATAGACCGTCGGAACAAAAATCAAAATATCTCCGATATATCCTCGTTCGTTCGGCAAGATAAAACATTTTTTATCTTTCCTCTCTCACTTCGGATATGACAATGCAAAATGTTAAAATTATTTTTGAATTTGTTTGTTTAAATTCACTTTTAAACTTTATACTGTCATTTTGTTCTCACTGTTTAAAGAGAGTATATATAAAGAAAAAGAACGAAATCTGATTGAGCAAACGAAACATGTTATTTAATTTTTTAATTTTGCATTGTAATTTTACACTTTGATTTTTACATTTTGAATTTGCAATAGCCCATATTTCTTACTTTATAATTCAGAATTTTTGGTTTATTCACTATCAACTATCTTTATAATGTATAGTCGCGAGCGCCACAGCTGAAAAGAATATTGCGATATCGCGGAAAAGCACATCAAGCAGAGTTATATTGCCAATGATAATTGCCAGCATCGTCAGCGCGGCAAGAAGTGAAGAATAAAAAGCAAATTTTCCGGAAAGAATCCAGAAAGCAAGCAGGATTTCATAGATAGAAAATAAGGTGAGTAAGAGCGATGGCGAAATCGCATTCCTTAACCATAGAGGGAAATAACCAATCCATGAATATGGTTGGAGGAGTGACGCGGTTGCTGCATACAGAAAAACAAGCGCAATACCAATGCGCAGAAGAAACGATACAAAAGATATATTTTTGCACTGTCCCATATCTCTAATTTATTTCTGATTTTCTAATATCCTAATTCCATTCCGCCAAAGGCGGATCCGCCTCAGGCGGAAAAAGCTAACCCCTTATTTCTAGTTTATTGTGCGATTATCGTTCCGATTTTTGACGGGTCGAGATGATCATGATAGCGCCATTCGCCTTTTTGGAGAAAAGTGAAAGAATAGCTTTCGCCGGAGGCGTATGGTTTACGCGCGTCAAAATCTGGATAGAGAGTATGAATTGGATGCGGATTAGAAGCGGTCCACATCGGTTCACTGCTTTCATTTTTGAAAGTAACTGTTTGACCCATTTTAATAGTAAGTGTTTGAGGAGAATAACCGTTATCTGAATACGTAACGAGCATCGGTATCCCCGAAGTATTTCCGTACAGCTTCGGTTGCACTGGCTTCGCGTTATATCTGTTGACTATAATAATGACTGCGGCAATTATTATCGCGATTGTAATGACACTGGCGATGATATATATTTTTTTCATATAATTTGTTAGTTTAGATTTTCTTATTGTATCTTATTTTTTTAAAAATAAAAGAATTTATGAACATAATACTCCTTGAATTACGAAATG
>CAZVCF010000102.1:0-2559 GCA_964626355.1 uncultured Gammaproteobacteria bacterium | reverse complement strand
AAATGTTAAAATATTTTTGAATTTTGCGTTGCCCGTCCTCCGCAGTAGCAGTAGTTTCAGATAATAAACAACTTTATTTAACTTGCATTTTCTGGAAAAATTATATAATATGGCACATTTGCTACTGCTACGGAGGATGGATCATTTTTCATTTTGATTTTTAAATTTTTAATTTGAAACGTGAACATCGTTATTGATTTTACGCCGGTTGTGGAATTTTTGAATCGTATATCGGAGATGTCTCCGATAAGGGCGATTTGGGAAATTATATGGATCGGGGGATGGATTCCGATTGTTATTCTTTTTATCGTTGCGATCAGCATTAATTTTTTTTGGCTGTGGGTGCGGAAAAATCAGAAAAAATTTATGGCGGAACAAAAATACGTCGTACTCGCGGTTGATGTGCCGAAATATAACGAGCAGGGGCCTGAAGTAATGGAAAAATTTTTCACCAATTTGTTAAGCACGAAAATGGGCGGCGATTGGATTGAGAAATATGTTCATGGAGTTAAGCAACTGACCCTCTCGTTTGAAATGGTAAGTATTGAAGGAGGGATTCAATTTTTAGTGCGTATTCCTATTCAGTTTCGCGAGATAATCGAAAGCGCGTTTTATTCGAATTATCCAGAAGTGGAATTATATGAAGTTGAAGATTATGTCCAGCAGATCCCCGAATGTACGTTTAAAGAAAATACGGAAGAACAATACGATCTCTGGGGCGCGGACATTATTCTTTCGAAGGAGAATGCGTATCCCATCACTACCTATCGTCAATTTGAGCATCAATTAAGCAAGCAATTAAAGGATCCATTGGGTGGCATTCTTGAGGCAATGGGAAAGTTAGGAACAGGCGAGCAATTATGGTTTCAGATAATCGTTATTCCAGCAGGCGATGATTGGATGAAAAAAAGCGACGATTTGACAAAAGATTTATTGGGGATGAAGAAGTCTGCTCCAGAAACAATTATCGATATTATCCATGGGAAAATTGTGAGCGGTGTCGAACGGTTCGGCGATTTATTTACCGGCGACATTTTGAGTGTTTCGAATGAGGAGAAAGAAGAAAAAAAAGACTTATTACAGAGAGATAAAAAGATGATTGAGGCGGTTCAAGAGAAAGCGTCCAAAATCGGTTTCACGGTCAAAATACGGCTTATTTATCTCGCAAAAAAGGAAGTATTCAACAAAGGACGTGTGCTGGTTTTTCTTGCCGCGCTCAATCAATTCAATATGTTGGGGATGAATGGTTTCCAAACAGACAGTATTATGAAAACATCGCTCGGTCGTTTTGAAAAAAAGAAACGTCTTCCGCGCAAGAAACGTGATGTGTTCGCCGCGTATAAAAATCGCAGTACCGGATGGGATGCGAGGCCGTATGTGTTGAACGTTGAAGAACTCGCAACTTTATATCATTTTCCAACCATTGATATTAAAGCGCCGCTTGTTCAGAAAACAACGAGCCGCCGCGCCGAACCGCCGATTAATCTGCCAACGGAATGAGGGAATAGTTAATAGCGAAAAACTAAAAGTGAAAAGTGAATAATTAAAATCAGAAACCGTCTTGGTCATTAATTCGAAAATCCCAAATCACAAATTCCGAATTACAAACAATACCGAAATTCCTGCCTGTCGGCCTGTCTGCCGATAGGCAGGTAGGCAGGCTAATGACCGAAATCCGAAACCGTTTTGAATTTATTTATCATTTGTTTTTGATTTTGTATTTTGTGCTTTGGATTTATTTGTAATTTGGTGCTTGTAATTTGGAGTTTTGATTTATTTGTTCCTAATTTCCTAATTCCCTAAAAGCTAATCTCCTATTTCTATGAGTTATGAAAAATCAGTTGCAAAGAGTACAATCGTATTTATTATCATTCTCGTTATTATTCTCGGCGTATTTTTTTATTTCAAAATATATACAGTAGGCGATAATGAACAGATAGGAGAGCAGAATTCGAACTATCGTCAATTGAGTAAGTCAATTCTCGTCCAGATTCAAGGCGCGAGGAGCGCCGTGTGCTGAGTAAGCACATAAGCGACGAGCAACGAAGAAGATGGGCGGGAATTGGCTCACCCGAAGGGAAGAGAGTATTCAAACCAATTTCTTCGTCACTCCTCGTCGATGTGCTGATTGAGCACACTCTCCTCGTCGTTCCTTGAACTTGGCTCGAATACTCTCTTCTCAACTTGATGATAGTTCGAATTCTGCTCTCTGATACATCAAGATATGAAATTAACGAGTTCAGTATTTACGGATAACGAAAAAATCCCATCGTTGTATACCTGCGATGGAGGAGATTATAATCCGCAATTGATGATTTCTGACGTTCCTCATGACACACAATCGTTAGCGCTTATCGTTGACGATCCGGACGCGCCGCGCGGCGTATGGACACATTGGACACTATGGAATATCGATCCGCGAATAACAGAAATTAAAGAAAAAAGTGTTCCAAATGGCGCGACGCAAGGGATAACAAGTTTTGGTTCAATAGGCTACGGCGGCCCGTGTCCGCCAAACGGCGAGCATCGTTATTTTTTCAAACTCTACGCGCTTGATAC
>CAZVCF010000101.1:0-2590 GCA_964626355.1 uncultured Gammaproteobacteria bacterium | reverse complement strand
GCGCGCCTCGACGGAATTTCGTAATTCAAGGATTGTTATAATTTAATTAAAATTATGATGATTTTTAAAGTGGCTGCAGTGTTAGTTATCAGTTTTGCGCTCGCGCTGTTCGTTCCGGTTTTTTCGGATGAAGCGCGTTCGTATTTGGTGACGCCAATTCCGCTCGTGGTTACTTTTTCATTGTTAGTCACTTTTTTTATCAACAGCGCGCGCGAACGTTTAGGTAGTTTGAAAAAATCAATCGCGCTAGAGTTGTCGCGTACGCGCCGTGTTGCGCATATCACGCGCGCGCTTATCGCGAAAGACAAAAATTTTGAAGAGTGGGGACAAGGCATCCTGACTGATCTGATGTACTATTTCGATTCATTTAGCCATAAGGACATTCAACAATATCCGACCGGCGATGGCGTGTTTCGTCGCGTCACGAGTTATATTTACTATTTTCCCAAAACAAACGATCCGCACGTTCTGGCAATTTATCAGGAGCTATTAGATACGACGCGCGAATGGGCGTTGGTGCGGGAACAGATTAAGGGCGGTTTGCGCGGGAGGCTTGCGTTGTATCATTGGGCGATTATTGGTGTTGGCGGATTATTGGTGATTGCCACTTTGCTTTTTATCCGTTTTGACGCGTTGCCGTCAAAATTAGTTTCCGGTTCGGCAATCGGCGCAGTGTTATTAACTGTTGAACTTTTGCAGGACGTTGATTATCTTTCAAAAAAAGAACGCTCTGATTTTGCCGAATTGTATTTAAAGAATAAGGAACTGTGTTAAAAAATGTAAAATGCAAATATCAAAATGTAAAATGACAGTGTAAAATTAAAAAGTAGGGAAACAAAAATTTAATATAAACATGTTTGAGAAAAAAAATGAGGAATATAAAAATTTGTTAGATGAATTTTTGAAGATACAAGAGGAAGCGCGCAAAGCAAAGGAGAAAAAACAGTCTCATAGTTATGATTTGCTTGAAATAGATAGTGCGTTATTAGATGAGGAGGCGTTGCAACTATGGTGGCTTATTGAAAATATTAAAACGATAGAAGAGTATGAAATGGTAAAAATGCGTTTTGCGCCCTATCGGTTAAAAACGCAAAATGATCCGATAAAAAGGAAACAATGGGAACCATTCGTGAGTTATATCGGCAATCGTCTTATGTTTATACGTTCAGAGTTATATCGAAAGAAATCTATTTTCTAATTTTTTTTCCTAAGAAGCTAAAAAGCTAATCCCCTAATTTTCTATTTTTTTGTTTGCCTAATTTCCTAATCCCCTAACTTCCTATCCCTATGTTCGATCTAATTGTCATCGGTGGCGGCGCTGTTGGAACTGCGGCCGGCATTTATGCGGCGCGACGCAAGCTCGATTTTAAAATTATTGCGAAAGAATTCGGCGGAGAAGTGGCGTTGTCCGGAGAAGTTGATAATTATCCCGGCATTCCAAAAATTGACGGTTTTGAACTATCGAGAATTTTTCTTTCGCACTTAAAAAATTACGGCGTTGAACCGGAACTTGATATATGGGTAACGAAAGTCGCGAAAGACGGGAACAAATTCATTGTTGAATTTACAAAGGATGGAGTGGCGGGACAGTATGCAACAAAAGCGGTATTGGTGGGAACCGGTTCGCATCCGCGCGAACTTAATATGCCGGGCGAAAAAGAGTATCGTTCGCGAGGCGTGAGTTATTGCACGGTGTGCGATGGGCCGATTTTCAAGGATAAAACTGTCGTGATTATCGGCGGTGGCAATTCCGCGAACGAATCCGGCATTATGATGTCGGGAATCGCAAAAGAAGTGTACGTGATGACGAAAAATCCTAATATGAAAGGGGATAGCGTGCTTATTGATAAATTGAAGTCGTTGCCGAATGCGCATATAGTCTATAACGCGCAAACGAAGAAAATTGACGGCGACGGAAAAACGGTAACAGGTGTCGTTTATGCGGACGAAAAAGGCGAATCGCATTCAATTGTTGCGCAAGGAGTTTTTATTCATATCGGAATGATTCCCAATTCATCGTTTATTGACGCATCGGTTAAAGACGAATTCGGATCGATAAAAATTAATTCATTCTGTGAAACAGCGATATCGGGTTTGTTTGCCGCGGGCGATGTGACTGACTGTCCGTATCGACAAATCAGCATCGCGATCGGTCATGCGACGCTCGGAACATTGCGGGCGATCGATTATATCAATAGGTGGAATGAAAAATAGGGTTTAGGGTATAGCGACTAGGGTATAGGGATGAATAACTAACAGTAAACAGTTAATAGTGAAAAGTAAAAAATTCGAAGCACGAAATCCAAAATTATGAAAAATCCGAAATCCGAATATCGAAATCCGAAACAAATCCGAATGACAAAAATCAAAAATTCAAAACGAATATAAAATTAAAAATCTAAAATTTGGAACCGTTTTGGTCATTTAGATTTTGCCCGGCCTTCGTAGCCGCCTTTCTTCGCCTTCTTCTCTGCTCTCTCCGTAGTAGTTCGAATGGCTACGAAGGACTGGAATAGCTACTTCGGCGGAGTAGGCAATTTAGATATTGTTTCGAATTTCGTGCTTCGAATTTCGTATTTATGATCTCTTG
>CAZVCF010000100.1:0-2624 GCA_964626355.1 uncultured Gammaproteobacteria bacterium | reverse complement strand
TAGAACCCATCTCAAAAATCATTTCTACTGCGATTACAAAATTTTGGCTACGACTGGTCAAAAAAAGTTCACGAGATACGCTGTATATCGCTCACTTTTTTTGACTGCGTCTCGCTCAAAATTTTGTACTCTCGCTACGAAAGCATTTTTGAGATGGGTTCTAATCATAATTCTTTCTGCAATCATAGATTTTGGATCCTCGTCACAAAAAAAATTCGCAAAAATAACATCATTATTCCAAACAGGTATTATGTTTAGAAAACACCTACCACTCATCGCGCTTATCGGTTGCGGTTTCTTTTTTTTATTGCTTTTTGTCCTTAATAAAATAATCGTAAGTCGCGATGATTTTCTTGTCCCGATCCAAACGTTCACGGATGATAAAATGCATGTCCTCTACTTCTCATTGATTTTCGCTGGCTCATTTGTTCTCCTCTTTATTGCTTTTCGCGCGCTTCGTTCTATGCCTCCGCGTCCTTCATTGATTATAATAGGGGTCTTTTTTCTTCTTATTTCAATTGTCGCGATCGCCACCAAGCCAACGCGTTCGCAAGATGCCTATCACGCGCTATTACTTGGAAAAAGTTTTTCAGTCTATCATCTTAATCCGTATATCATCACGCCAGCTGACCTCGCTGGCGATCCGCTTGAACAACCGACATTTGAATGGCGAGATACGCCGATGGTGTACGGTCCGCTTCAAACTTTATTCGTAAGCGGTGTTGCCGCGTTTTTTCCTTCTTCGGTATATGCAACGATTATTCTCTATAAAATATTTTTATGGCTCGCGACACTATTCGCGGGATTTTTCCTATGGCGAATCTTTGTCCATTATCGCCTCTCTCCTTCCGTCCAGATACAAAACGCATTACTTCTTATGTGGAATCCGCTCATTATTCAAGAGACATTCATTGACGCTCATAGCGATATAGTTATATTTCTTTCTCTCGCCGCGAGTTTATATTTTTTTCTGAAAAAAAAATATATATTGAGTATCAGCGCGCTTGTTTTCGGCGGATTTTTTAAATATGTCTCATTGTTTCTTATTCCGATTCCTCTTCTATTTTTTCTGAAAAATAATCCTACAAAAAAAACGTTAATAAAGGTGTTTGTCTTCGCGATATTTTTCACTGCGTTTACAGTACTCCTCTACGCTCCTTTTGGCGGTTTCATTAATACGTTTAATGGCGTAACGCAACAAATAGAGCATGGCGGTATTTTAGATTCTCTGATTGGTGCAAGCATCATATCGTTTTTCGCGGGTCCGACGGCCATGCGTTTCATAGGAATTTTCCTCGCGCTTGGCACGCTTGTATTTTTTCTGCAATCAAAAAAATACGTTTACGCGTACACTCTTCCGCTCGTCGTCTTGTTTTTTTTCGGCACGCGATGGTTTGGTTCATGGTACGCGCTTTGGATACTTCCTTTTTTTATATTATTTCTTAATCCTCCTTCGTTTATCGTGCTTTCGATGATATTGTTTTTGATGCCTGCCGTAACACCATTTTTTGGTTCACTCCTTTCAATACTAACGATTATCATGTTTATCATCGTCTATAAAGTGTTATACTATCCTCGATACATATCCTTGCGATCGCTTTTTTTAAAAAAAGATTATGCCGCGTAATTTCGTGTGTCCGCAGTGTCAAAACAATCTTCTCGATAAGCTCAATGAATATCATTGTTCGCATTGCAACATTTTTTACCCAATTATCAACGGAATACCGTCATTTGTTCCGTCTGATTATAAGGACGACAGTCTAAGTACCGACATATTCGACCTCCTTGATGCCGTTGAAAAAAAACATTTTTGGCATCGCGGGCGGAACGCAATCATTTATCAAACAATAAAAAGTGTCATCCCGAAAGAAAAAATCTGGGGAACACGATTCCTTGAAATAGGATGCGGCAACGGCAACATCCTTCGCTATCTCAAAGAGAAAGGAATGCGCGCGTTAGAAGGAAGCGAATTATCCGAAAAAGGACTTGCGCGATGCAAAGAAAATCTTTCAACGAGTCACTATTCAGTTCCTCTCTATCGCGTTAACGCGCTTACAACGCCATTTCCTTCTGAATCGTATGAAACGATCGGACTATTCGATATTATTGAACACATAGATGACGATCAGCGCGTATTGAATGAAGCATATAGGATGTGCGAAAAAAACGGTTTTCTCTTTATGACGGTGCCCGCGCATCAATCATTATGGAGTCCTCTTGACGATGCGTTCGGGCACAAACGAAGATATGATAAAAAAGAATTGGTCGAAAAAATAAAAAAAGCCGGCTTCACCGTCAAAAAAATTTCTTACTTTATTTTTTTTCTTTTCCCGATTCTCTTGATTTCGCGAAAATTATCCGCTCATAAAAAACAAAGTCAAAAAGTACCAATAAGGTATTCATCTGAATTTAAAATAGTTCCTGTTGTGAACACGATTTTCTATCTTCTGATCAAATTAGAATCAATGTTACTCAAAAAAATAAATCTGCCGATGGGCAACTCGCTCATCTGCATCGCGCAAAAAAAGTGAGAACTCAATATGCATTTTTCTGTCCGCCTGTTCTCTATTACGCAGTCCCGCCCCAGTTTTGCAAAGAAGTATCAAATTTATTTTCTGATTTTA
>CAZVCF010000099.1:0-2641 GCA_964626355.1 uncultured Gammaproteobacteria bacterium | reverse complement strand
ATTAAATAGAATATTCGCCCGCTCATCCGATTTTGTTCTTCTCTCTATATAATGAAGGAAAGCGAAAATAAAAATGGATTTAAAGTACAGTAATCCTGTGTTTTCTTCACTCGCCCGCTCCGCATTGTGAAGACTCACTCATTATGAGATTGTGAAGACTCACTCATTATGAGATAAGGAAAAACCATATAATATGCTTCGTATTTTGTGGTTAAGTTTATCTAAAAAAATATCTTCAATTATCCTTATACGGAAAGACAAAAAATAATTTTGACATTTTAGATTGTCATTTTGATTTTTGATATTTACATTTTACATTTATTCATTTCGCATCCAATATGAATACCCTTCTTCTATTTATCGCGTTCGTCATATATACTTTTCTCGTTTTTCGCCACTTCAAACTGGCGCTTCTTATTTTTATTTCATTGCTTCCGCTGTATATCACCAGAGCGTTCGCGGGGTCATATACAGTATTGATGGAAATTCCGTTTCTCATCCTGTTGATCGGATTCTTGTTTCTCTATTTCCAGACGATTAAAAAAAAATTCTCCCGCACAATCGATAGGAGCGCATGGCGATGGATTGTTGCCGTATGGGTCGCCATTTCTTTCATTCAAATTTTCGTATCCTCGGAACCAGCGCAAGCGTTTAACGCGTGGCGCATCTATTTTTTAGAACCGACCGTGCTTTTTATTATGATAGCGAGCGTTCTTGAAAAAAAAGATGTTTTAAAAATTATTTTTGCGTTCAGTGTCACCGCGTTCATTGTCGCGCTTTATGCGGTCATACAAAAAATTACCGGCTTTGGCATTGTGGCGGAATATTGGAACGCGCCGGAACAGCGCGTCACTTCTTTTTTTTCTTATCCAAACGCGATTGGACTTTTACTCGGTCCGCTTATCGCGCTTTTTATTGGCGTAATGATTTCTGATAAAACTTTTTCTCATCGGCTATGGTTCGGTGTTGTCGCGGTTCTTTCATTTTTCGCAATTATCTTTGCAAGATCAGAAGGCGCAATCTTCGCGATTATTTTTGTGTGTTTAATATTTTTTCTCGCGCGCGCTTCAACAAGACGCTTCACTTTTGTGTGCGTAGCGCTCATTGCGCTTGCCTTAATTATTTCGCAACCAATACGGAATTATGCGATTTCAAAAATAACACTGAAAGATTTTTCCGGTTCAATACGCCGTGAGTTATGGTCTGAAACAATCACGATGTTAAAGGATTCGTCTCTTTTCGGCGCGGGACTTTCTGGATTTCCCGCAAAAATCGCGCCCTACCATCAAGATAAAAAAATAGAGATCTACTGGTATCCGCACAACATTTTCTTAAATTTTTTGAGCGAAATCGGCATCGCGGGTATTCTGCTTTTTTTCTTTATACTCTGGCAATTTTATCAAGACCTCTATAAACAGAAAAAAACGCCATACGCGCTTACCATCGGCGCCGCAATGGCGATTATTTTTATTCACGGATTAGTCGATGTCCCGTATTTCAAAAACGATCTCTCAATGCTCTTCTGGACAATTATCGGAATGGGATATATTATAAAAAAATGAAAAATGTAAATAAGACGCTTCGCTTGATCTCGCTATCTTTTTTAGAATACATTAAGGAAAACGAGAACAAAATGCAAAATGATCCATCCTCCGTAGCAGTAGCAAATGTGCCATACTATATAATTTTTCCAGAAAATGCAAGTTAAATAAAGTTGTTTATTATCTGAAACTACTGCTACTGCGGAGGACGGGCAATTCAAAAATAAAAAATTTTAAGGAGGGGTGGCTGAGCGGTTGAAGGCGCTGGTTTCGAAAACCAGTAAGGGAGCAATCTCTTCGCGAGTTCAAATCTCGCCCCCTCCGCCAATTTTCAAAATTCGCCTGCCTGCCGATGAGGCAGGGATTTTGGACGATTTTATATCAATTATGAAACTACTACTTACCTCGTCTGGACTATCCAATAAAAAAGTGTTAGATTTTTTTATTTCACTGTTGCCACGGGAACCGCGCAACTGTTCAGCGCTTATGGTCGCATATGTTCAGAACGAAGAAGAACAATCGTATGTTGATATATCAAAAAAAGAATTAGTTGACTGTGGTATAGGCACTATCGCAACATTCAATCTCAAAGAAAAAAAATTCGATGATCGCAAAATGTATGATAGTATCTACGTGTGCGGCGGGAACACATTCGCGATTCTTCATCGCATGAGAGTTACGGGGATTGATATTTTCATCAAAAAAGTTATCGGGCAAGAAGAATCTTTATACTGCGGCGTCAGCGCGGGGAGTATTATCGCGGGGCCGAGTATCGAAATTGCCGGCTGGGGTAGCGAGGGAGATACGAACGAAATAAATTTAGAAGACCTCACGGGATTTCATTTCACCGACATCGCCGTATCTCCTCATTTCAAATCTTATTTACAGCAAGAAGTTGAAAATTTTAAAAACAAAGTTACGTATCCTATTATTGCATTAACCGATGGCGAAGCTCTTTTTGTGCAGGATACGCATTACACGATTATCAAGTAACAAGCAAACTTGGCGCCACAAATAAATTAGATAAACAATATATGAATGAAAAATTAAAATTCGAGAAAAATGATTCTATCAAAAAAAGCAAAGAACAATCTGCCAAA
>CAZVCF010000098.1:0-2775 GCA_964626355.1 uncultured Gammaproteobacteria bacterium | reverse complement strand
TTTGATTTCGGTCATTTGAATTTGTTTCGGATTTCGGATTTCGATATTCGGATTTCGGATTTTACTTTTTATCTTGTCATTTGAGCGAAATGAGCGAATGCTTTATTTGCTTCAGCCATTTTCTGAACCGTGTCGCGCTTCTTAATGGCTTCACCCTGCCCTTCAAGAGCCAGCAGAATTTCCTGCGCCAATTTTTCTTCCATCGGCCTGCCTTTTTTTGAACTCGCCGCGCCAATAAGCCAGTGAGAAGCCAAATAAAATTTTCGATACCCTTCTACGGGAAACGGTATTTGATAATTCGCGCCTCCGACGCGCCGCGGACGAACTTCAACAGACGGCCCGACGCGATCAAGCGCTTCAAAAAAAACTTCTTTCGGATCGCGGTTGGTTTTCTGTTTAACGATATCGAGCGTCTTATAAAAAATTTTCTGCGCAATCGTCTTCTTGCCTCGTTGCAGAAGGTAATTGATAAACTTCGCGCATTGTGTATCGCGATAAATTGGATCAGGAACTATTTTTCGTTTTTTGATATATTTTCTGCCGCGCATAAAAATAGGTTATAGCTTCCTAGGTTCTTAGCTTCCTAGGTTATAGCTTTCTAGCTTTTTAGCTTATTAGGTTAAATTTTATTAATTTTAAAAATGAGGATTAGTAATAGACCTGTTGCTTAATAATTTTTTCGTTAGATTTCATCAGATTTTTGAGATAAAGGTAGTAACCCTGTATTTTCTGCGTTCGCTCGGAAATGAAATTGCTATTTCATTTCGCTCGCTCTCTTGAAAATAAAAACTTTGAAATTCGACGAGGAATACAGTCGTCATATACCAGATCGGTAACACAGTATATTGCGAGGAGAATTTCGAAGTTTTTAGCCAAAAAGATGGAGAAAGATAATGGAAAGATTATTAAGCAACAGGTCTAATATATAATTTATTGATCATAGCATTGAGCATTTTCATTACTTCGTCTAAAAGGGCGTCTACGACTATATAATTCAATTCTTTTGTTTTTGGTAATTGTTTACTTAAAATGACCTGTGTTTCTAGTTCGGCTCCCGAGCCATACGCGGTAAGCAAAAATTGCCGATATTCTTTTCGAGACCCACGGACTCTTCCTTCTGCGATATTTGACGGGATAGAGACTGCAGCGCGCCGCATTTGTGAAGTCAAACCATATATTTCTTCCTTTGGAAAATATTCTGTTACGCTATATATCTCAAATACGAGTTTTATTGCTTTTTGCCATACAATCAAATCTTTATATGAATGTATACTGTTTGCCATAAAAACCTAAAAAGCTAAGAAGCTATAACCTAAGAAGCTATTCTACTTCTCGTGCTTCTTCCCATACAGGCTCCTCCCCTGCCGACGACTTTCAACGCCTTGCGTGTCATATACTCCGCGCACAATATGATACCGAACTCCCGGCAAATCTTTAACTCTTCCTCCTCGTATCAACACGATCGAATGTTCTTGAAGATTATGACCGATACCGGGAATATACGCGATAACTTCGCGCCCGTTTGAAAGACGAACTTTCGCAACTTTTCGCAGAGCTGAATTCGGTTTTTTAGGAGTTGTCGTATACACTTTTAGACAAACGCCGCGCAAAAAAGGACTGCCATGATCCGTTGAGACCGGTTTTCTTTTTAATATATTCATACGTATTTGCAATGCGACCGATTTCGATTTATAAAAAATTTTCTTTCTTCCTTTTCGCACTAATTGTGAAATGGTGGGGGACATAATAAATGAAAAATGTAAAAATAAAAATGAAAAATGACAGGAAACCAAAGCGCAAAGACGTTTTCTATAGTATAGAAATCAAAAAAAATGTCAAATTGAAATAAAAGGATCAATAAAGTTTTTTTTGAATATTAAAAAATCTGACTTCCTAAAAATGTAAAAACCCCGAACGTTATTTACATTCCTTCCGACCAACAATTCATTTTAACGCATTGAATTGTATAGATATACAATATTCAGTTCATACTATTACAAGAAGATTATATATATACCACGTAACACTATGACTTAACTCTTTGGACGATCGTCCAAAGAGTTAAGTCATAGTAAAAAAATACTCTCAGAATGCGAAAATTGTAAACAACGCTCGGAATTCTTACACCTAAAACTACTTCTTTATCTATTTTTTGTTTTGATAATTTTTAAATTTTGCATTGTCATTTTTCATTTTGATTTTTGCATTTTACATTTTTATATCATTCTTCTCCACGAATTTCTTTGATGATATAGAAGACTTCTCCTTTAATGGTTTTGAGACGGATTTCTTCGCCGACCGCTTTATTCAATAACAGCTCTCCGAGCGGAGATTTGTAAGAAATTTTTCCTAAACTTGGATCCGCTTCTTCCGGACCGACGATATGATACTTCACCATTTTTCCGCTTGTCTCGAGATGTACCTTGCACCCAATGCACACGCGCGACGCGTCTGCGTTCTCGATAATCTTCGCGCTCTCAATAACGCCAGCTAATTCTCGAATCTGTCCTTCAAGTAATGATTGCTGTTCGCGCGCATTATGATACTCGTAATTTTCGCTTAAATCGCCTTTTTCAGCGGCAACGCGAATTTTCTCAGCGATTTCCACGCGCTTCACCGTCACCAGCCGTTCAAGCTTGTTTTTTATTTCATCGTAACTTTTTCTGGTGATGTAGGACATAGGATAGGAAATTAGCTTTTAGGGGATTAGGAGATTAGGAAAAAAGAGAAATAAGAATAGGAAATTAGCTTTTTAGGGGGTTAGGGGATTAGGAA
>CAZVCF010000097.1:0-2875 GCA_964626355.1 uncultured Gammaproteobacteria bacterium | reverse complement strand
GGAGTTAAAAATATGGTGAAAATCGAGAGGGGAAAACTTATTGAGTTTTTGTGTTCAAAAATTCATAATAAAGTTAAAGGTCTGGAATTATAATTAACATACAATATACAATTAATTTATTTTTATGAAAAAAACAATTTTTATCGGAATAATAATTTTATTAGCATTTCCTGCGGCAATTTTAGCCCAAGAAACAACCGTAGCTCCGTCTGTACCAGCGACGCAAGTTGCGCCTGCGCCGATATCTGAACCGCAAATAATGCCGGTTCCACAAGAACCAAAAGTAGCGCCAGCTCCAAGGGAAGAAGAACTCAATAAAAAAGAAGAACAACGCGACGAGGAATATGTTGATCCGCGAGAAATAAAAAATACCCTACAGCAGATTAAAGACCTCCGGCGACAGGCGAATCAGCTTTTGAAAAAAGCGAAGAAGGCAAAAATGGCGAATGAAATAGAACAGTTGAATCAACTGTTCGCGAAAGCGGCTGATTTCGAAAAAAATATTAAGAATCCTCCGGCGGATATGTCAAAACGGGACGCAATACAGGATTTTCATGATGAGCAATTGTGGGAAATTATTAACGCAGTGCGCGCAAAAGTTGAAATGCCGGATGAAATCAAAAACATTGAACGCGACTTGAAACGGCTTGAGCGCAGATTAGCGCAGAAAAAATTAGTTTTTGTTGAAGGATTTAATATAGAATCGGTAAAAGCGATAGCGCAAGAGATAAAAGACGCGATAGCGCAGGCGAGGGAAAGTCTCGCGCAGGGAGATTATGAAAGCGCGAGGGAATCGTTACAAGTGATTTATGAAGGATCACATCCGGGAGAAATTATGGGCGTATTGGATCGGTTGAGAGATATGGGTAATCGGCTTCGTGGCATTAAAGCGAAAGATATTAGAAGTGATATTTTAGAAATTTTGGCGCCGGTGATTGAATCCGCGAATGCCGGAGATTTTCGTGACGCGAATATGATGTTGAATGATATTCAGAATGAATTTTGGAGATTTTTAGACAAATTAGGATCACGCTCCGTAATTAATGAAGATCTCAGGCAGAGAATGGATGCATTAGAAGAAAAATTACAACAACGTTCGCAACAGACCGAAACAAAAGAAGCGCAACCGGTTCCTCAAAAAGAATCAATGAATTTTCCGTATAAGCCATATCGTTCAGCATCGGTGGTTGGTAATGCATATAACGGCGTTTTAAATTTTTTAGGATTATAGATTTTTAAGGTGAAATGAAATATCCCCGATTTTGCGAAACAAAATCGGGGATATTGTTTTAAAATTCATAAAAAATAGCAGAATATTTTTTTTGTTTTATTGGTTTTATTATTCGCTAAATACTACGGCCGTGGTATTTAGCGAATAATGCAATGAAATTTTAACTTTTGTTTTGGAATGCGTAGGCCAGCGCGAGCGCGACTGCGTCGCAGGCATCATCGGGTTTAATAATATAATCGAGATCAAGAAGCCGTGAAACCATTTTTTGCATTTGTTGTTTGGGCGCGCGTCCATAACTCGTGATGCTTTTTTTTACTTCGAGCGGCGTGAATTCTTTAAGCGGAATTTTATGTTGTATCGAGAGAAGAATAAGTACTCCGCGCACTTCGCCGATAATAATTGCCGTTCTGCTGTTTTTCGCGAAAAAAATTTTTTCCAGCACGATACGGTCCGGACGATACTGCGCGATAAGCGCGTCGCAACGGTCAAAAATTTTTTTTAAACGGTCTGGATACGGGTCTTTCGCGCGCGTTACCACGCATCCGTGATCAATGAGCACGAAATTTTTTTTCTCCGATTTAATCACGCCGAATCCGCACAGCGCGATCCCCGGATCGATGCCTAAGATAATCATAGGAATAGGAAATTAGCTTTTAGGGGATTAGGAAATTAGGAATAAATAAATTTCAATTTTTAATAAGTTCAATGAATCAATCTTCAATTACCAACCTTGGATTAAATAATTTTTAAATTTTGGATTGTTATTTTGATTTTTGATATTTACATTTTGCATTTATTTATTCCACTTTTCCTATATTACTATAATAATCATTAATATCCGGGTCGTCATCGAATTCAGCGTATAATTTTTCGACTGTTTCATTCTGTGCTACGGTAATCGTGATTGGATTTTTGCCAAACCATTCAACTTCCGCATACGCAATTTTTATGGTATCTCTCTCAAGAGATTCTTTTACTTTTTGCAGATGCTCCGGAGCAGTATAGATATTAATTTCATCGTTCGTTTCTTCGACATCGAGCGCGCCATAATCAATTGCTTTGAGCATCAATGCATCGAACGGAATAGTGCAGTCCATTTTTTGTATTTTAATAATTCCTTTTCGGTCGAACATCCACGCGACGGAATTTTTTTGTCCCAACGCGGCGTGGTAGTGATTCAAAATTCCCTTGATCGACGAAACCGTTCTATTCTTGTTGTCGGTAAGCGCTTCAATAAGAATCATAACGCCATTCGGCGCTATAACTTCAAAAAGTTCTTCTTCGATTTGCGCTCCGTCTTGAGCTCCAGCTCCTCGTTTGACCGCGCGTTCAATTACATCCTTTGATACGTTTGCCTGTTTCGCTTTATCAATCGCGAGGCGAAGACGGAAGTTTGTTTCCGGATCGTTTCCGCCAAGCCGAGCCGCGATTGTAATCGCGTGCCCTAATTTAGTAAATAAACTGCTTTTTTGCGCGTCAATCTTTCCTTTGACATGTTTTAATTTTGCCCATTTAGAATGGCCAGACATAGGAATAGGAGATTAGGGGGTTAGGAAATTAGCTTATTAGGAAAATAAAATATGATGATGTTAACTTTTATACAATACGGTATACTTATAGAGACGTAAAGCATAGTTAATAGTG
>CAZVCF010000096.1:0-2894 GCA_964626355.1 uncultured Gammaproteobacteria bacterium | reverse complement strand
AAAAACTCGGCATTGCGCTTTCAAAACTTGCCGAAGAAGATCCGACATTCAAAATCAGAACCGATGACGAGACATCACAAACTCTTATCTCGGGGATGGGAGAATTGCATCTTGATATCATCGTTGATCGTTTGCGCCGTGAATTCAAAGTTGAGGCGAATGTCGGGAAGCCGAAGGTGGCGTATAAAGAAACGATTACACGGAATATTGAAGTTGAAGGAAAATATATTCATCAGTCAGGCGGACGCGGACAATATGGCGATTGCTGGGTTCGTTTTGAACCTCGCGAGCGCGGCGCAGGATTTGAGTTCGTAGACGCGATTAAATCAGGTGTTATCCCGAGAGAATATATTCCAGCGGTTAAAAAAGGGCTTATTGAAGCGTTGAATAACGGCGTATTAGGAGGATATCAAACAGTTGATATACGGGCGACGTTATATGATGGGACGTATCATGACGTTGATTCGTCGGAACTTGCGTTTAAGATAGCCGCGACACGAGCATTCAAAGAAGGCATACCGCAAGCGGGGCCGGTGCTTCTTGAACCGATTATGAAAATGGAAATTATCGCGCCGGAACAATTTATGGGACAGGTGATCGGCGATTTGAATTCAAAACGAGCGCAGATTTTAGAAACGGGAAATCGCGGACAGATGAAAATAATCGACGCGACTATCCCGCTTGGAGAAATATTCGGCTATGCGACCGTCTTGCGTTCAATCACCGAAGGGCGCGGCAGTTATAATATGGAATTTTCGCATTATGCCGAAGTGCCGCGCAATCTTCTTGAGAAGATATTAAAGCCGACAGCGTAAAAAATGTAAAAATTAAAAATCAAAATGTAAAATTACAGTTAAAAAATATAAAATTATTTTTTGTCTTTAAGGATTACGGTGTCTGAAATAAAAATAGTGGATATCCTTTATAAAACATTTTTTAGTTCATTTTTAAATTTTACATTGTCATTTTGCATTTTGATTTTTGATTTTTGCATTTGCGATAATCTATATTTCATGATTTTTAATTCATAATTTAGAATTTTAACCGTTCACTGTTACTATCCATGTTGTGTATATTCCCCTTGACACAAAAAATAAGATAGTATAAAATAGATAGGCTATAATTAAATTAAACTATGGCGGAAAAAGAAAAATTTGAGCGTTCAAAACCCCATGCGAATGTGGGCACTATTGGGCATGTTGATCATGGAAAAACAACGCTCACTGCGGCGATATTAAAGGTATTGACCGGGGCAGGATTTCATACAGATAAAAAAAGCGTTGATCAGATTGACAGCGCGCCGGAAGAAAAAGCGCGCGGTATTACTATCGCGCTTGCGCACGTTGAGTATGAATCAAACAAACGGCATTACGCGCACATTGATTGTCCAGGACATGCTGATTATATTAAAAATATGATTACCGGAGCGGCGCAGATGGACGGCTCGATTCTTGTTGTTTCAGCGCCTGATGGGCCAATGCCGCAAACGCGCGAACACATTCTTCTCGCTCGACAAGTTGGCGTTCCTGCAGTTGTCGTGTTTCTCAATAAAGTTGATATGGTTGATGATAAAGAATTGATTGATCTCGTTGAAGAAGAAATTCGCGACTTGTTAAAAAAATACGAATTTCCTGGAAATGAAATTCCGATTATCCGCGGTTCAGCGTTGAAAGCGCTCGAGTGCGGTTGCGGAAAAGCCGACTGCCCGAATTGCGGACCAATTTTGAAATTGATTGAAGCGCTCGATAGTTATATCCCAGAGCCGAAACGAGACACGGAGAAACCATTCTTGATGCCGGTCGAAGATATTTTTTCAATTGAAGGGCGCGGCACAGTGGTTACCGGACGCATTGAAAGAGGAATCGTGAAAGTAAACGATGAAATTGAGATCGTCGGACTTCGTCCGACTTTAAAAACAGTAGTGACCGGTATTGAAATGTTTAGAAAAATACTCGACGAAGGACGCGCGGGCGATAACGCGGGAGTTCTTTTGCGCGGCACAAAAAAAGAAGAGGTAGAACGAGGGCAGGTTTTAGCAAAGCCGGGAACGATTACGCCGCACACTGAATTTGATGGGCAAGTGTATGTTTTATCAAAAGAGGAAGGAGGCCGTCATACGCCGTTTTTCAATGGATATAAACCGCAATTTTATTTTCGTACGACCGATGTAACCGGAGAGGCAGTTTTGCCGCAAGGGACTGAGATGGTAATGCCGGGTGATACGGTAACTTTGAAAATAACACTTATTAAGCCAATTGCAATGGAAGAACAGCAACGATTCGCGATTCGAGAAGGCGGAAAAACAGTTGGCGCCGGAGTGGTTGTTAAAATCATCAAATAGAGAGGGAGAAGATAGAGAGAGAAATATATTTGTACAACCGCCTTTTCTTTATTACGCAGTCGCTTTCAGCGACTGCAACATTAGTGTCCCCACTGCCAACCCGATGTTGTACAAATATATTTCTCTCTCAGGGGAGGAGATAAAAAAAGATAAAAAAATAGTTCACTATATGGCTACGGCAAACCAAAAAATAGAAAAAAAGAGTTCCGATAAAGATCAGAAACAGAAGATTAGATTAAAAATAAAATCTTATGATCATAAGATTATTGATGAGGTTTTGAAAACTATTATAGAGGTTATCCATAAATCAGGATCGACGATTATTGGTCCGGTACCACTTCCAACAGAGATTAAGAAATTTACCGTTAATCGATCAACATTCGTGCACAAAGATTCGCGTGATCAATATGAAATGCGTGTTCACAAGCGATTACTTGATATTATAGACATTAACAGTAAAACGATAGAGGCGTTGACAACGCTTAATCTTCCGGGAGGGGTTGACGTTGAGATTAAGATGTAAAATCAACTAAGCTAACTTTCAACACTCAAC
>CAZVCF010000095.1:0-2911 GCA_964626355.1 uncultured Gammaproteobacteria bacterium | reverse complement strand
ATTAAAATTCGAGAAAAATGATTCTATCAAAAAAAGCAAAGAACAATCTGCCAAAGAATATCTAATATGGCCACGACTTTATCACGGGACGACTAAGGAGTATCTAGAAAAATGCCAATCGGGGGAAATACTGCCCCCAACAATCACTCGAGAATATGATGAAGATGAAAATTTATCTAACGAATATCTCGATACTGATATTTGGTTCACCAATGATCCGCATTATGCAGCAAATTTTGGTGATGGAATAGTTATGGTAGTAGCGATAGATCCTAAACAAATCAATAGAGCAAGAAGGGGTTCTCCAGGCAATCCATCAGTTATGGAATGGTATGTGAAAAGTCGCTATACGCGATTTCTACGCTTAATAAACGAAACAGACAAAAAACTCAGCACCACCGTCGGGAAAATCAATAAAAAGGAAAAAAATAGAATTATAAAAATTAACCGAAATGAGGCGCAAAAGAGTGCCTAATTTTGGTTTTTGAAAAACCAATCAAAAAAAGTGCATTACCTCGGAGGCAATGCACTTTTTTTAAAAATAATTTATATATTCAAAACGTCTCCTCTTTCGCTTCATCTTTTTTTGCGTAAAAATCGGCTAATTTTTTCCAGTTGAGAATCCAGAGGTTGTCATATTTTTTACTATCAAGTTCATATTTTATTTTTCCGACATTCTTAAAACAAGCACTCGTCAAAACTCGTTCTGAGGGTTGATTATCCGGATCAGTATAGGCGGTAATGATTAATTTTGGTTTTAATGACGGCTTTCCATCTTTTCCCGTTTTTCTATCGTCTTCGGTTAACGACCATCCGAGCGAGTAACCTATCTGCCGCACGCCGCTTGAAATAAGACCCTTCTCGCGTTTTTCTTTCGCAACATCCGGATTATTATATCGCGCGTAGCTCAGTTCTAATACCAAATGAGATGGATTCATATGAACCATCTTTTTTATTCGTTCTATCCGCTCTTGCTCTTCAGGCAATAATTGAATCCACCCCTCTAATTCTCCTTTACTTTTTTCTCCACTCACCGCGTAGAGAAAACAATCATCCGAATGCGATGACATAGCTTCTTTAATCTCCTCGTCAGTCATCGCTTCTCCAATCATCCATTGTTGTGTTTCTGCACTTCTGTCCATCTGCTTGTATCGCTTAAAATCTTCAATGTTGTACGGATTGAGTTGCCTAATCCGCGCTGGCTCTTCCGGAACCAACTTCCATAATCGCGTTTCTTTCGAAGACGATTTTTTTGTTTTGATTTTTTCAATAGATGACATATAAATAAGTGAGATGGTTGTAAAACTCTTTTTAGCGAGACGCAGTAATTTTCGTCCGAGGCGAGGAAAACCAGTAAAATGATTTGAGGTGTACTATAAGTACAGTGAAAATCATTTTACGCCAGTTTGACGAATCCTCGGACGGAAAGAACAAGTCGCAGCAAAAAAAGTTTTGCAATCATCTCAGTATACTATTTCTAATTGACGCGTCTATCCAACTGCCGAACGATAAACAGCAATGCCGTCCCCCGCAGTGTGGAGAACGGCATTTCAATTTTTTATTTTAAGCGCTTATCCTTTATATACAAACGCCTGAAAATTTTCTTTTTTGTTTCTTTTTCAAAGAAATGGGGGTGCAGACGTAAAAACTAAGATTTGGTTATTAATTAATTTGAGAATAAATGATTACTCATAATTGTTTCAATGCGTTGCCATTGCTCTTTGCCCATTAGGTTTTCATCAGTAATAGAATGGTGCAGAGGTTTGACTGTAAAAATTCTATCATTTCCATTTCTCACAACCTCATTAAAAATAGATCCTTGACTCTCAACTGTAAAGATACGCCATAAAGTTAATCGTTTTCTCTTTAATAAATTATCTATTCCATTAAAGCTCACTAATTCATCTTGAGGATCTATAAAAACAACAGTTGGAATATTCAAATTATCGATTCTTTTATTTTCAATGGCCTCAACAGAACTAAGGAGGGCATCGTATGCAAGAAAGGGTAATTGAGGATTTATAAAATAAGAATCAAGATAATGCCGTCTGTATCTACTCGGCGCAGAGGGCGTAAAAGAAAGTGGATTTATGCCAAACCATCTTGCTAACGAAGCAAAAAACCTGATCTCTCCTCGTATCGATATGGCCGGCGCAAAAAGAACCATTTTCTTATAACGAACATTCTGTTTTAATTGCTCTGTCATAAAATCAAGACCGATTAATCCTCCAAGGGAATAGCCAATAAAATATAATGGTACGCTATCTTGAGCCGACGAATGTTCTAAAACCAAACAATAAGCTTGGAACATATCGAAAAGCCATTGCTCGCGACTAGCCTGATATATTTCCCTAAAATCTCCTCTATGGCCTGTTAGTGTAACACGTAATACATCAATGCCTTTATCTTGAAGAAACTGCACAATTTGATTCGTACGACTGGGTCTTAAATTTAAACCATGCACTACAATAGCTACGCCTCTTACAGGTGATTGAGTGCTATAGAACCATTGAGTAAATTCCTGTGAATCTGATTGAAAAAACCTGTTAGGGATTTTATGTTTTTTTCTTAACTGTTCAAAATATAAATCGAAATTCTGCTGAGGAATAAAATTTCTCTGATTGATGTCGTTCAAAGAAACACGACATTTATTACAAGTAATATTTCGGAAGTCGATTTGAGGATCATGGATAGAATATTGATGAGAACACCCCGTG
Organism: uncultured Gammaproteobacteria bacterium; assembly: GCA_964626355.1. Lineage (GTDB taxonomy): Bacteria > Patescibacteriota > Patescibacteriia > UBA2591 > CAZVCF01 > CAZVCF01. The sequence goes on along the minus strand of CAZVCF010000095.1, from coordinate 194 downwards.
CACGATCCTAGAGCGAATAGTAACAACATGATCAGAATTAAATTTTTGCTCGTTTTCATCCACTTTCTCCTTTTCTATTTATTTTATCCGATAAGTTCATCTTATCGAAAACTAAGGAGAGTATAGTATATTTTTCAAATTTTGTCAATAGCCAGATAAAATAAAAATCGACTATTTCAAAAGTCGATTTTTTT
>CAZVCF010000094.1:0-2954 GCA_964626355.1 uncultured Gammaproteobacteria bacterium | reverse complement strand
TCACCGCAGAGCAGTTTCCATACTTCGTCTCTTTTCTGTTTCAGTTCCTTTTTCAGCTGTTTTACTTCCGTGAGATCCCCGGAATCGCGGACGCGGAGATAGACTACGCTATACTCGTTAATGAGGCGTTGGAGGAATTCGTATTCGGCTTTTAATTGTGCGCAAGTGAAAGGCATAGGAAATGTAAAATGCAAAAATCAAAATGTAAAATGACAGTTGAAAATTTAAAAATGAATTCAAAAAATGTCTTTATAGAGAATATCAACTGTTTTTATTTCAAACACATTAATTCTCAAAGACAAAAAATAATTTTGCATTTTGCATTGTAATTTTCAATTTTGATGTTTACATTTTGCATTTTTTATCATTGGTATATCTCCTGTCTTAGCCCTTTCAACTCCTGTTCTATTTCAATAAGCCGATTATATTTCGCCACTCGTTCGCCGCGAGACGGCGCGCCTGTCTTAATATATTCCGCGTTTACTGCAACCGCCAAATCGGCAATAAACGGATCGTTCGTCTCTCCGCTCCGATGGGAAACAACTACGTTATAATGATTCTTACGCGCTAATGCGATACAATCAATCGTTTCTGAAAGCGTGCCGATTTGATTCAACTTAATAAGAATCGCGTTTCCGACGCCGCTTTCCACACCTTTCTGTAACCGTTTCACATTCGTTGTAAATAAATCATCGCCTACCAATTGGATCTTCTGCCCCCAATGACGCGTTAACGCCTGCCAATTGTCCCAATCATCTTCAGCAAGACCATCTTCAAGAGAAATGATAGGATATTTCTTAAACCAATCTTCGTAAATCGCGATCATCGCGTCTGGAAAAAGTTCTTTGCGTTCAAACGTATATTTTTTCTTTGTACTATCAAAAAACTCGGATGATGCCGGATCGAGCCCGAGAAAAATGTTTTCGTTTGCTTTCCAACCGGCAGACTCAATCGCCTCCATCATAATACGGAGCACTTCTTCGCTATTGCGCACCGCCGGCGCGAACCCTCCTTCATCGCCCATTGAAACCGAGTAACCGTAATGCGTTTTTAAGATATTGCGCAACACGAAAAAAATTTCCGCAGCCGCGCGCAAACTGTCGCTCATCGAAAAAACGCCCTGCGCGTCTTTCACTTTCGGAAGCAATAAAAACTCCTGCACTTCCGCGCCGCTCATCGCGTGCTTGCCGCAGTCAACTAAATTAAGCATCGGGACTGGAAGAGTCGGTTCTGGGATTAAACCATAAATTTCTTTCAAATATCTAAAAAGCGGTTTATTCTCTGATTTGGATGCCGCGCGCGTGCACGCAAGCGATACAGCAAGTATCGCATTCGCGCCGATATACTTTTTATTCTCGCTCCCATCGAGTTTAATCATTATTTCATCAATCGCGCGCTGTTCGCGCGGATCTTTACCAATAAGCGCAGGAGTGATAACCGTTTCTACATTTTTACACGCTTTCAACACGCCAAGTCCGCGATACCGCTTGTAATCTCCATCGCGCAATTCAACCGCCTCATGGCTTCCGGTTGACGCCCCTGACGGAACCGAAGCGTACCCCGTAACGCCATTATCTAAAAAAACAATTGCTTCAACGGTGGGATTGCCGCGAGAATCGAGCGTCTCATGCGCAGTAATTTTTGAAATTGTAGCCACGTTTCAAATTTAAAATGTAAATATCAAAATGTAAAATGACAGATTAAAATATAAAAAATTTTAACATTAAATCATTTTGCATTTTACATTGTCATTTTGATTTTTGATTTTTTAATTTTGCATTTACTATCGCTTCTATTCCCGGCAACATGCCCTGCGAAAGGAAATCAAGCATCGCGCCGCCGGCGGTTGAAAGAAAAAGCCGTTGATTATTTTTAAAAAAATCGCCGTACGCGCGCTGCATAAAATCAACGGTCTCGCCTCCTCCGATAACGCCCGCGACCTCTGTCCGCATAAGCCCTTCGGCAACGCATCGCGTTCCAGCTTCAAAACGATTATCTTCTATATATCCCATCGGTCCATTCCATATCGCGCCGTGCGCGCTCTCAATAATCTTTTGATATGCGGCGCAGGTGTCCGGACCGATATCCATTATTTTAAAATTTCCGCTGATGTTTGACAATTCGTGCGCGCTAAATACAGAAAGTCTGTTCCGATACACAACACGATAATCAATCGGCATTATAATTTTCTTGTACAGATGCTGTTTGAAAAAATTCACGTCAACATCAAACGATTCAAGATAGGACGATCCGATATTAAATCCGAGACGGAATAATACCGCGTTCACCATCGCGCCGCCGAGAAGAATCTTGTCAGCGATCGAAACGAATTTTTTAAGCAAAGGTAATTTAGTTGAAATCTTCGCGCCGCCGAGAAGCACAATAAATAATTTGTGATCCTTCTTTGCCACGCGCTCAAGTTGACCTACTTCATATAAAAATCGTTCTCCGAAATAACTGGGAACAAAACGCGGAATGCCGACAATCGACGCATGCGCGCGATGCGATGCGGAAAACGCTTCATTAACATAAATATCTCCGCAACTCGAAATTTTTTTCGCAAATTCATTATTGTTCTCTTTTTCACGCGCATCAAACCGCAAATTCTCTAGCATCGCGATGTCGCCATTCTGCATTGCTTCAATATGTACGCGCGTTTTTTTAATAACTCTCTTTTCTAAAAAAACAATATTCGCGCCTATCATCTTTGATAAAATTTCGCTTATCGGCCGAAGACTAAATCGTTTCATAACGCGTGATGGATCGTCCAAATGTCCCATTAAAATTATCCGCGCGCCTTTGGCGCGCAAATAGTTAATAGTAGAGAGTATTGCCTCTAGACGATAGGCGCTTAAAAAACGACTGTCTTTTATCGGCAAATTACAATCAATACGCACAAGCGCGCGCTTGCCCTTAACCGCAAATTTCCGAATATCATATTTTTTACACCGACT
>CAZVCF010000093.1:0-3039 GCA_964626355.1 uncultured Gammaproteobacteria bacterium | reverse complement strand
TGGTCATTTGAATTTTGGATTTAGATATTGTTTCGAATTTCGTGCTTCGGATTTCGGATTTAATTTTATTCCACTTTCCATTTTTTACTTTCTATATTCTATTCTTATGTCATCACAACATTTTTTCCTGAAAGCAAAAGCGCTTGATATTCGCACGGGTCATCCGTGGTCGGTGATTATTAATCATAAGGACGCGGATCGGCACGGACTTTCGCCGACGCACACGCTTCGTTTGTATTGGGATCATAAGAATACGGGCGTTGAAGTTGATATTACCAATGATCTCGTTTCACCCGGCGAGGTCGGTCTCGTCAAAGATATTCTTGATAACTACGAAATAAAAAATAATGAGTTGCTTGAATTTGAACTTGAAAAGCGTCCGGAATCAGTGAAAGCGATCGCGAAAAAATTAACCGGTCAAAAATTATCGTATAAAGAAATCTATTCCATTATGGAGGATATCGCGGACTATCGATTGACTGATATTGATATTGCGTTTTTTATCGCTTCGGGATTTATTGAAAAACAATTTTCAGATGAGGAAGTGTTTTTTATGGTGAAAGCGATGGCGGAAACCGGCGTGAAAATGAATTTTGGAAAAAAAGTCGTTGACAAACATTCCATCGGCGGCTTGCCGGCGAATTGCGTGACACCGCTTATTGTTTCCATTATCGCAAGTTATGGCATAACGATTCCAAAAACATCTTCACGCGCGATTACCTCCGCCGCGGGAACCGCGGATATTTTTGAAGTGCTCGCGCCGGTCTCGCTCGATCAAAAAGCAATAGCGAAAGTGGTGAAAAAAACGCACGGATGCATCATTTGGGGCGGACGGTTGAAAATGGCTCCGGCGGATGAGCGGATTATTAAAACGTCGTATCATGTGGCGATTGAACCATATACTAAAATGGTAGTCAGTATTATGGCGAAAAAAGTCGCGATGGGAATTAAATATCTCGTGCTCTATATGCCGATTGGACCAACCGCGAAAATTACGAACATGCAGCGAGCGGAAGAAATCAAAAGATTATTTTTGTATCTCGGAGAAAAATTTGGCATTAAGATTCGCGTGGTGATTACGAATGACAATCAGCCGGTTGGCAATGGTGTTGGGCCAGCGCTTGAGGCGCGCGAGGTATTGCAGATTTTGGAACAGAAAGCGCATCGTCCGTTGCTCTTGGAAGATCGCGCGTGCAAATTAGCAGGGGAATTATTGGAAATGGTCGGCAAAGCGAAAAAAGGGGACGGTTTTCAAAAAGCGAAACGCGCGATTGAAAATGGCGCGGCGTTAAAAAAGTTGCAGGAAATTATTATTGCGCAAGGAGGCGAACAAATCACCTCGCATGGCGTTCCATTGGCAAAAATTTATAAAGATATATGTGCGGAGAAAAACGGTGTGGTGAAATCAATTCATAATAAAAATTTGGTTGAGATTTGCCGTTTGCTCGGCGCGCCGTTCGAAAAGACAGCAGGCGTTTATTTGTATAAAAAAATCGATGACAAAGTTGAGAAAGGCGAGCCATTATTTCGGGCATATGCTCCCTCGCAGTCGCAACTCGATCTTGTCGCATCGGTTTTGAAAGATAAGCTGAAGGTGTATGAGATACGATGAGATGGTTGCAAAACTCCTCATTGTCATCCTGAACACATTCGTTTCGCTCAGTGCAGGCTCCGTGAAGGATCTCGTAAAATGGCAATACTATCATATCAACGAGATTCTTCGCGGCGCTCAGAATGACGGCGACAAGAGTTTTGCAACCATCTCGATAAATAAAATTTTCAATTTTTAATTTCTCCACCTACGCCAGCCCTTCGCTAAAGCTACGGAACTGCACAGCAAGGCTAAGGTGGGCAGGTAATTTTTAATAAATTTTCAATGAATCGTTAACAATATCAAAAATCAAAATGAAAATGAAAAAGAAAAATTCAAAAAGAATTAAGTGGGAAAATTTAATTTCTATAAATTCATAATTCAATTTTGCATTTTACATTGTCATTTTGATTTTTGATTTTTGCATTTTGAATTTGTTTGGTAGTGCGTCTGTCACCCTTTTAGTCCGGGGATTGGCGAAGTTGGTATCGCGCACGGTTCGGGACCGTGAGGTCGCCGGTTCGAATCCGGCATCCCCGATAAGGGTGAGGGATTCGGGACCGAGAGGTCGGCAGTTCAAGTCTGCCTACTCCGACCAATTAAAATTTCAGTTGATGAATCAATTTTTTTATGAAATTTCAAACCTTGAAAAACAAAAAGGAATTTTTTATTTTTCCAAGTTCGCCATTTCATTTCGACGGCACTTTTCATAAACCTTCGCATTTCCCCGGCACACTGGACAGTTGGGAAACTGGTACATATTGGCAAAGTATCAGAGTCGGCAAGCGATTGTTTGGTCTCAAGATTAAAGATAAGGGCGAAACACAAAAACCAAGAATCAAGGTTTTTGTTTTTTACGATAAAGATATTTCCAAAAACGAGCTTGAAAAAATCAGACAAGAAATTATCTGGCGTTTTGATTTAAACGCTGATTTGAAAGAATTTAACAAGCTCGCTAAAAGCGATAAACGCTTTTATCCAATTTTTAAAAAGTGGTTGGGAATGCGGAATTCAAGCGCGCACAATTTATACGAGCTTCTTATTATTGCAGTTCTTTTACAAAATGCGACTGTTCGCCGGACAGTACAAATGACGAATGTTTTGCTCGATAGCTACGGAACAAAACTAAAATTTGGCGGAAAGGAAATTTTCGCCATTTGGTTACCGGAAAAACTTAACAATGTTTCAGAACAAAATTTGAGAAATTTGAAAATTGGATATAGAGCAAAATTTATAAACCGTTTATCGCACGATTTTGCCGAAGGCAAAATTGACGAACCAAAATTACGAACGTTAAATCAAGAAAGCGCGAGAAAAGAATTGATGGAATTATACGGAGTCGGACCGGAAACCGCTCGCATTTTGCTTTTTGAAGTTTGTCACCAATACAATACTTTTGATCATATCGCGCCGTGGCAACAAAAAATATATTCTCGACTTTTCTACAA
>CAZVCF010000092.1:0-3047 GCA_964626355.1 uncultured Gammaproteobacteria bacterium | reverse complement strand
AGAGTAAAAATAGCGAAAAAATAAAGGCAAGATAAAAATTATCTTGCCTTATTTGTTGTCTGGGAAGTCGGGGGCGCGGAATCCGAACAGAGTCAACTTGAGAAGCTCCAAAATGACTGATTTCAAGGCGCGACGACGAAGCGGTAATAGTGGAGCGTTACCGTGAGGAGGAGCAACGAAGAAATCAGTCATTTTTGAGCTTCCCTTCGGGCGGGTGAATTTTGGCAAGCTTCTGCGTTGCTCGTCGCTTGCGTATCTTCCCTCTTGATACGCTTCGCTCCTCGCGCCTTGAATCTTGCCAAAATTCACTCCGCTCAATTGATGCTGCTCGAATTCCGCGCCCCTACTCGAACTAACGACCCCCTGCTTCCAAGGCAGGTACTCTTCCAACTGAGCTATTCCCAGATTATTGTAATAATAAATATATCATATTCAAAAAAATATGTCAAGGCGCCGGATAGGTTATTTTTAACTAAGACTCAAAATTTTCATAGAAAATTTTGAGTCTTTCACATTCAAAACTTATTTCACTTTCTGCACCGCCTCAAGCGCGGCATTCAAATCTGAAAGTTCTTCCGAGACCTCTTTCCATCATTTCTCCCTGTCTGCCGTCAGGCAGACTTTTTTATTTTATTTATCCGCATATATCCGCGTTCTCATCAGCGAGTATCTGCGTTGATTTATTATAACGAACTGCTGTTGAGGCGACGACAGTATGTTATCGGCTCAATTGCAGGGGCAACCGATTATAACTGGTTGCCCTTTTGTGCCTGTCTATCGGTAGGCGGGTTTAAAGACAAATTATGTCCACATCTTTATATATTCAGCAAATTTTCTTGAAGTTCCTACTGCTTGAGCGAATCTGACCGGTTTTGTTCTTTTTAATCTGCGAAATAAATTTGCGCAATTCTTTTTTTCAACAAATTGTATCAATTCATCCGGACTATTATTATCTAAAATTCGTCTCATTTTATTGAATTCGCGTTGAGCGGAATTTTTATAAGACTGATATTTTGTCTTGCGATGCGAAGACCCAGATTGTCTCTGATTTGCTTTGCTTATGTTTTCAGCCATTCTTTTTCACCTCCTTTCATGGATGGTTTATTAGGCTCTAGGATTTAGGCTTTAGGCACTAGGCGTTAGGCGTTAGGAATATATTGATGCTGATAAAAACGAAATGGCGCATCCTTATACAATATGAAGTTGCTCTAAAATTTATTGCAACTCCATTATTGATATAAAGATCATTTGCATACTTTTCGGCAAGTATGGCGCCATTCCCTTGCAACTTTTTCTACAAGAATGGGTTCTCCAACCACAGCGACCAAATCCGATTGAAAAGAATGTCCAAGGAGGACTCAAGACTGAAGTCATCTTTTGGTTGCTATGGCCCCGGGAAATTCTACGTTTAAACGCTTATACAATTTCTTTCTTCAATGATGTTGATATGAGCTGGACTGCATCCGTTGATTTTACCAAGTATCTTCTTAGCGATTGATTTATTGAGTACTTTGGCGACTGCGTCGTACCAGCCATCCTTATCTTCTCCTACAATCACAAATTCTTCTTTGCCACAAAGCATATCATATAAAACTGGCTCAAGAAGATAATTGTCTTTGCTTCGTATGGTAACGTCTGGTCCATCGCCGGAAGAGCAAATGAAATCTTCCCATGTCATTCCAGAATAAAATTCGCCGCCTATGACATAGACCATATTTTCTCCTTTTTATTTTATTTATCCGCCTTTATCCGCGTTTTAATCCGCGAATATCTGCGTTGATCTGTTATAAAGAACTTTTATCTACTGTTGAGACGACAACACGATTGTTATCAGCTCAAGTGTAGAGGCAACGAAAATCGGTTGCCTCTCGCCTCGCATTCGCAAGGTGCCCTGCAAATGCGGGGCGATTTTTTTATTCCTAAAATTTACTACTCACTCATTAATACCACGGATATCCTTTGATATATATCAATCCATTCTCGCGCTGATTGTCCGCGTACTCATTGTATTGTCCCACGAATATTCCTGTATTTAATCTTTTATGTAGATAATCTCTCTGTACGCTTTCTAATTTTCTCTGCTGATCCGTTGTCATTGCCGAATATCGTCTCATACGATAACCTTCTTCGTCATTTTTAAGTAAAGCATTGCATTCTTCAACGGACAAAACAGTATTGGTAGTTAGATTTTTAATTCCGAACTGATTGGGCTTGAGACAATGAAAGCCATAAGGCCATGATGGTATCGCGTGGTATTGCACCCACAATATTGTTTCTGCTTCAAATGCTTCACCGTCATAATTTTTCCCGATTACTAATAGCTCATGGTGCGGAGGCGCATCGTCTTCATTGCTCTCAGCGCATTCGGTAATATCTAATTGTTTTCTATACTGCTCTATTATTTCTCCTGTCTTCTCATTAATTGCGATGAGCCTCCGAACTTCTGTTGAATATTTCTTAAATCTCCTTTCGTTTATTTTATTTAGAATTTTTTCTATCTTTTGAAACATTTTTTCACTCTTTTCTTGATCAACGAGTCCATTACTAATCACCTGTAATTTGATTCTATTTGAATAATCCTCCTTATTAAATCTTGTAGAGTATGACCTTGTAGAAGCGCGGCGCGAGAAGTAGAATTCTGATTCTCCGTAGAAATGTTCTAATTCCTTAATACATTCTTTTATAAAACTTTCATCTGATAACAAGGGCAATGTAGTCATCTGGTGACGGAAACTGGAGCCATCTTCTGAATACCCTCCGCAACAATATTGACTCACTAACGACAAAACAACGATAGTATTGTTATTCATTTTTTTCTCCTGTTTTTGGTTTTATTGTTTATTTTCTATTTTTTCTTTTTCAGGGCGTCTCATTCTCTTATAGCCCAGAGGAGTTTCTGTTTCTTGGCTTCTCCTCAACCTCAGTCCCCGTGACGGGCATTTATTCACGGCATGTTTTATCCATACAGTTTCTTGCTTCTCATATAACCGTCAATCATGTGCTGTCGCCATCGTACCTTAGAAATTTTATTCAATATCCGATTTATG
>CAZVCF010000091.1:0-3121 GCA_964626355.1 uncultured Gammaproteobacteria bacterium | reverse complement strand
AATCAGAATTGATTCGAATTTATAATATCATACCCATAAAAAATGTCAAGGGTTTGTATAGCCGCGCTTTATCTTGAATTAAAAATAATATTTTCACAAATAACATCCTTACAAACTTGAGAATGTAAGGATGTTATATTGCCAGAGACATCTTTATCTCTTGTCCGTTAGAGCGCAACACGTTATTGACATTTTTTAAAGGTATGATAGTCCTAGTATAGGTATTTAAATAAAAATGAGAAAAGGAGACGTTACGAATGGTAAAATATTTTGCTACAAGAAATGAAAAAATTTCTGGCTTACGAGTGCGTGCAATCGAAGCCACATGTTGCCACGTTAGCGACCCATCCAGTCCGGATGGTTTTCGCCACATCGATATACCGGCTGGTGCCATAGGAACACTCACCGGTGATATAGTTGTTTTTTTTGAAGGCGCAGACGAAGAAGCTTGTAAGAAATTCGCTACCGACGCTAAACGCGTTAAAAAGACATTAAGAAGTCCGGATATTTTTTTGAAAATTAAGAGTAAAAGTTATTGGGAGAGAACAAAAGAATTAACAGGTGACGCTCTCTTAGCTTCCCGTGTTTCACTAACTGTTTTATGGGATAAGATTTATGAATTCGAGCCAGATACAAAAAACTGCGGAAGTTATATTCCTTGGTTGGAACTGGTAAGTAAAAAGAAATCAAAGAAATGAGTAATCAGTTGATTCGAAATCAAAGGCATCGTAAAGATGCCTTTTTAGTTTTCAGCTATCGACCCAAGCGCCTCGAGCAGGGATAGGGCTTGACATTTTTTGTGTATATGCTATCTCTTATGAAGTAATACTTTATAAGAAAATATTTAAAAGAAAGGAATTAAAATGCTTTCAAAAGAAGAAATATGCAAGAATATAAGAGTGTTCCAACAAGCGCTCTCAAATGAGTTACGTTATGTTCCAAGGCGAGGGTTTATCGAAGTTATTGATGAGAATGGCAAGAGTAGGATTTCCGATATTGAAGGCGCCGCGGAAATCGGTTTGCAGTTTCTCGGATATGGCGCGTTGATGTTGTCTAGTGAGATTGAATGGGACACCGAGGACGATGATTTTTTGATAGCGATGAATCCTTTTGAGGAGGTATCTGAAACGAAACAGTTGATCGTTGCAAAAGAAAAAAGCGCAGAAGCGTGGCGCGCGCGTCTCAATATAATAAAAATAAAAAAAGAAACAATCGGTACAAGAAAAAATGAAATGATGCGAATGCCTTCCATATCAGATACACTTGTTCAATTTTACGAAAGTTTGTGGGAAACTTTGAGGTTTTATATCTTTTCTCTCTGTATATGTTACGCGCGTTAGAGCAGGGAGAATCGCAAAAGATATATCCTTTTTCTTTGAACTAATGAACTACCCTGTAGAAAAAAAGCAATGTGGATAAAAATAAAAAATTCGCTTTTCGATGACTGTCGGAAAGCGAATTTCCGCATAAAAAATGGTTGCGCTTGACAAAAATAGGGGGATATGGTATTGTAATAATCTACAATCGATAGAATAATAAAATCATGGCGACGGAAATCCCGGCGTCTTTATCGTTTTATCGATTATATGATGATTCTTTACAACTTAGTAACGAATAACAAATGCATTGAAAGGAATCGAAATGTATTATTTACCAAGAGGAACGCAAATTAAGATTAAGGGATGGGATTTTCCACGTTATATTTCTACAGTCTATACAGAACGTCAGAAACTTCCGCATGTTTCATTTAGTATTAGACTTCATGATCTATGCGAAAATGATATATGTTCTCAAAGAGAAAGTTTTACAAGACACCAACTTTATAACGCAGAAAAACAAGGACATATAACACATTGGATATTCACAGGAGAAGAATGGCCTTTTATGTGCGATGGTGATGCAGAATTATGTATCCCGCGCGAGATCGCAGACGCGATTAATACCAAAAAAGAATTGCTTTGTTATCTTGAGAAAATTTTTGGTGTAGAAATAGAAAGATTAATTATCGATTAATGATTAAAAATAATAGATATAGTCGATATACATACTATAAATCTATACACTTAGAATGTAAACGCGGTTCGACACCTGTCGGACCGCGTTTTATTTTTTGTGCATGTATAATCTCAGATACATATTGGACTCCATTAGGCCTTAAACCTTATGGAGTTTTTCAATCATCCTTTAAGCTACCCGTGGAGTCCAAAATCGGATGTGGTTATACAAACATTTATTTTATATTATAGTATTGCTATACTGAAATATAATTAAAAATAAATATGTTGAAAGAACAAAAAGAAAATAGCATCAAAATAAAAAAAGGTGAGCAGGTTGAAAAATTGCTTGACGAGGAGTTGGCGTTAGAGGTTGTTGAAGCAAAAAATTTTTTTATACAAAAAATGGAATTTCTCGATTTGAGAAAATTACAATCGTCTTCTCCAAAAGAAGTTTTTGATCTGTATAGAGAGTATATCAACGGCGAAGCATCGCGCGAACATTATCAGAAACTAATCTCTGCGGGCGGAGAAAATATGAGCGCGTTCGAAGAGGATAATTATCGATATTATTTATTGGGAAAACTGCCGTATGAGTTGCAGGAGCGCAACAAAAATAAACCGGTGAATGAATTAGAGGAAATCCATAAAGCGCGCGAAGAGATGAGATCAAAAATGATTTTGGGATTTCGCGTTTCCTCCGCTGAATTAAGGTCCGGAGAAACTATTGAAACCGATAGAACACAGTCTCGAGAAATCAACGAGATGCTTCTCGAAGGAAATTTAGGAGAATATTCTGACAATGAAAAATATCTTTACGGAAGCGCTTCCAAAAAACGTAATTTATATCTTATTGAAGGCAACGAGAGTGATCAAATAACCGATCCGAACGGCTGGCGCGCGCGCGCGATTGGTAAAGGGAAGGGTCTTCGCGTGATTGGCAAATTAACGCTTACACCAGAACTTGAAAAAGCGCTTGGATTGAAATTCAGGCAAACGCAATAGTTGATGAGATAAATAACCTTGAATTATGAAATGCCATTTTTAGTCATTGCGAGAAGTGGAACGGTTGTGAGGTTCAGCCGAAGCAAACCTGTCGGACTTCGCGAAGTTGTTTCTGCTGTTTG
>CAZVCF010000090.1:0-3249 GCA_964626355.1 uncultured Gammaproteobacteria bacterium | reverse complement strand
ATATTGAATATTACAATCTGGACGCCATTCTTTCGGTCGGTTATCGAGTCAACTCCAAAACAGCGACGCTTTTTCGTCAGTGGGCGACCAAAACCCTCCGCGAACATATTACAAGGGGCTACACCATCAATCGCAAGCGGATTGCCAAGAACTACGAGGCATTTATGAAATCCGTTTCCGATATTCAGGCGCTGCTTCCCGAACATATTACGTTGGACCCCAAAACAGTCCTGGAACTCATCAAAGAATTTGCTAGCACATGGGTTTCGCTTGACGCGTACGATAAAGACGCGCTCACGGCAATCGGCACGACGAAAAAATCCATAACGCTTTCCGGCAAAGAACTGACGGAAGCTATCGCAAACCTGCGCAACGAACTCACGCGAAAAGGCGAAGCCACGGAGTTGTTCGCGCAAGAACGCGCGAAAGGAAGCATTGAGGGTATTGTGGGAAATGTTATGCAATCATTTGGCGGTAACCCTGTATATGAAAGCGTGGAAGAACGGGCGGCGCACTTGCTGTATTTTATGGTGAAAAATCATCCATTCACGGACGGCAACAAACGCAGCGGGGCGTTCGCGTTCATTTGGTTCTTGCGAAAAGCGAAAGCAAAAAAATTTCGCAATATCAGTCCGCCGACCCTAACCGCGTTAACGCTTCTTATTGCCGAAAGCGACCCAAAGAAAAAAGAGCAAATGGTCGCGCTGGTTACGCAATTGTTGAAATAAAATTTTATGTCCCAAATCCAATCCATTTTACAAACTCCAGTTTGTAAGGATGTTCCTGACACAGAATTATCTCTGCGGTTATACAACAGTTATACAATGGTGGGCTTCGCAGACGGCACATTTGTATGGTAAATGATTTCATATGCTAAAACCAAAAAAGTGTCCGAAATGCGGGTCGGAAAATATCAAAGAGATGGTATACGGTTTACCCGCCGAAAAATTTATGGAGAGCAAGGAAGCAGAAAAATATTATTTCGCCGGTTGTATACTAGACCTGTTGCGTAATAATTTTTCGTTAGATTTCGTCAGATTTTCGAGCTAAAAACTTTGAAATTCGACGAAGGAATACAGTCGTCATATACCAGATCACGTTTACAGCATATTTCGAGGAGAACTTCAAAGTTTTGAGCCGAAAAGATGGCGAAAGATAATGGGAAATTATTACGCAACAGGTCTATCAACCGATAACGATCCGAAGTGGATTTGTTGCGATGCCAGATGTCCTTACTTTTTTAGTAATGAAGACCGCCGCAAAAGTAATGAGACGAACGATGAATATGAGGAAGATGAACGCGAGAACCATTACACATGGGGGAAAAGAAACGAGTACGAATAGCGAAATAGAATAAAAAAATAAATAACAAATAATTTAGAACCCAATATCTAAATCTAATCTAATAACTAACATTCTAATCTAACATCAATAACATCTTAATCTTATCTTTACAAATAACATCCTTACAAACTCCAGTTTGTAAGGATGTTATTTGTAAGAAAGAAAGATTGTAAGGATAAAAATGTTTGGTATACTGTAAATATGGCAAAACATAAGATCAAAAAATCAAAAAAAAGAGTCGCGCGTGAGTTTGGTGTTGATCTGGTGAATAAATTTGATGAGGATGATTTTTTTGACGATTGCGGAATGTGTCAATTTACAAAAAAAATACAGCAAGAGGGTCGCTCTCCAACAGTTGGAGAAATGAAAATAGCATTTAACAAAGCGAAAGAGAATGGATCGGTTGTTTGGAGCGCGCGAGTGGAGGACAAAGATGACGAGGATGAGAGAAAATTTATGAAAGAGCGAGGGTTTGAGTATATCGGCACTGCGGATGATTTCAAGATGCCTGACTGGATGGATTGTACGTGGCGGCGGGTGCCTTGTGATAAAGATGAGTGTAAAATTTGCGGAAGAATAAAGCAGGATCGCTTTCGTCATATCATGAAAGGCGAAGATCCTGATTCAACGGAAAGTATGTTTGAGGATATTGGAAAGAATTTTAAAGAAGCGCTGGGAATGATCAGACGCGATGCCGAAGAACGCGGTATTGATATTACGAATCTCGAAGATATCGAAGAGCCGCCGAAGCCGGAAAAATTTCCTTTGTATAATAAAGTATCGCGATGGAACGTGGCGTTAAGCGAAGTAGCCGGAAGCGCAGAAGGAACGGAGTACTCGTGGTTCTACACCGAGGCTACTGCGGATTTGTTATGGTATAAAAATACGCTTCTTGCGAAGACCTATCGTCAACTTTGCAATCGTTGGGAGCAGAAACGAGGGGATGAATATACTGATGTCGATTTACAGTACACAAAATACGTATTAGAAGAATGCATAAAAATTCTCAAACGGTCGCTCGTTCAACTCTCGGAATTAGATTCGCCGCAAAAGGGTGGACTGACGGTTGCGCTCACGCATCTTAGCAATTTAGAAAAACAAATCATAAAGATTTAAAATATTCATTAACCTTGAATTACGAAATTACGTTCCTCGTCATTGCGAGCCATGAAATGGCGTGGCAATCTCGTAGATGGACCATAGATTGCTTTGTCTCCGCCAGCTGGCGGATCCTCGCAATGACTAAAAATAGCGTTTCGTAATTCAAAGTCATACAATAACATCCTTACAAACTGGAGTTTGTTGGTATGTTGTGTATAATAAAAGTATGGCAAAAGTAAAAACAGCAAAACAAATGGAGCGGCATCTTAAAGGGATATCTAATCATTATCGTATTGAAATATTACTACTCATCGCTGAGCGCGATGGTATAACGTTGGGAGATATTATTGAAACGATTGGCGCGAACAAGAAAACTATCGGCGAGCATACACGACGACTGTATCAAGCAGGGCTTCTCAATAAAAAATATCGCGGTAAATTTGTGGAACACGCGCTTTCGCCGTATGGCAAGACATTCGTCCGTTTTCTGCAATCGTTTCAAAGGATTTAATAACACATCCTTATAAACTGGAGTTTGTGAGGGTATTATAAAAACAAATTTATGAAGCTCAATAACTTCTTCAAATTGGTTATTGCGATTGGTGTTTCGGAATTGGCCGGAGTGATCGGTTCGGTTTTTACCATTTCCGCAATTCCGAATTGGTACTCAACGCTGGTGAAGCCGGCGCTGAATCCTCCTGCTTGGGTTTTCGGACCCGTCTGGACGACGCTTTATTTTTTGATGGGCATTTCGCTTTTTCTTGTCTGGTCCTCCTACGCCAAGGCTTCGGCGGATAAAAAACA
>CAZVCF010000089.1:0-3323 GCA_964626355.1 uncultured Gammaproteobacteria bacterium | reverse complement strand
CCCTTGAAAGGATCGCCTAAAGGCGAGGGATTTAAACCCAAAGGTTGACATTAAAGAAAAAAGTATAGACAAATTCAAAAATATTAAAAAAAATTATTTTACATTTTACATTGTCATTTTGCATTTTGATATTTGCATTTTACATTTATTCATAGTATTTCGTCATTCAAAATGCTATACTTATAGTGATCTCAGAGTAGTTTAATAACTATCTTATTATACCATAAACTCCAAAAAATGGAATTGAAACAGCGAGAGATTAAACCTAAAAAAATAAAGGAAACGCCCTTGCAAAAAATCGTGAATCATTATTTTCGCACGAAAGGGCTTACGCTTGCGCGCATCAAAGAAGACGCGCGCAAGCAAAGGATTGTATACGGCAGACACGCGCGCGCGGCAAAAGAATTGCTCGAACTTGCTGGCTCGGTGGAAGCCGCGAAAGACGCCCTCACTATTGTGGCAAAATGGGCGAAATCGCGGAAACTTGATTATTCAATTGAAACCGTTTTGAAAAAATGGCTTGAACTTGAGAAGCTCGCGCCGCGCGAAAAAATAAAAAAACCGTATTATCAAGGTTTTCCGATGAAATGGTCTGACAATGAAAAAAAATGGTTCGTTATCGTTGATAATGAGTGGAAAGAGTTCGTCGGCAACGAAGGCGAGATTGAATGGAAGTGAGAGTAGGTTCTTAGCTGCTTAGCTTTTTAGGTTCTTAGGCTTTAGAAAAAAATAAATTCAAATCAAAATGACAAAAATTATTTTATTCGTAAATTCGTTTTATTTTTTTGTTGATAGTTGATGGTTGAATGTTGAAAGTTAATTTCATTCGTTATTCGTTGATTTATGAAAATTGCATTTTTTAGCGGGGCGGAGTTTGGCGTGCCTGCGCTTAACGCTCTACTGAAACAAAACGATGAAATAGTTGTCGTGACAAAAGTGCCCAAACCGACTGGACGAAATCAAGTGCTTCAAAAAACGATTATTCATGAAATTGCTGAAAAAAATAACTTAAAAATATTTACTCCTCAAAAATTAAACACGGAATTTATAGATGAATTTCGAAAAACAAACCCCGATCTTATCGTCGTTGCCGCGTATGGGAAAATTATTCCGCAAGAAATTCTCGATACACCGAAATATGGCGCACTTAATATCCATCCTTCTTTATTGCCTCGTTGGCGCGGAGCATCGCCAATTCAATATACTCTTCTCAACGGCGATATGGAAACAGGCGTTACTATTATGAAAGTAGACGCGCAGATGGATCATGGACCGATTATAAAATATAAAATATCAAAAATCAAAAATCAAAAATATATAACAGGAGAATTGTCGGCGATGCTTGCCGAAATTGGAGCATGGCTTTTGATTGATATTTTACCCGACTATATCGCTGGAAAAATTAAACCAATCGAGCAAGATCACGAAAAAGCAACTTATACCAAACTCATTAAGAAGGAAGACGGCAAAATTGATTGGAATAAATCCGCCGAACAAATCGAACGTGAAACGCGCGCGTATAATCCCTGGCCATTGAGTTTCACATTTATGCCAGACAATAAAAAAATTGCTATTTTAAAATCTTCCGTATTGCCAATACTTGAAGATCATCCATGCCAACTTCCCGGATCGCTCTCTCACGATTTTCGCGACTACGCTTTTGGCGAGATTATTCCAAATAAAAATACTCTTCTGGTGCAATGTGGCAACGGCATTCTAGAAATTCTCGAGCTTCAGCCGGAAGGTAAAAAAATCCAAACAGCGAAAGAATTTCTAAACGGTCATCGGAATATTACGCGATTTATTTCATAGTGGCGTAGCGATATATCGTGTCGCCATTTATTATCTTTATCTCGAATTACGAAATTGTGCTTCCTTGTCATTGCGAGCCCCGATGGCCATCGGGGCGTGGCAATCTCGCAGTTGAACCTCGCAACCGTTCCACCCCTCGCACTGATTCATCCTTCGTAGTATCTCATTCCAGCACTATATTTCATCGAATGGTAATCTCTATAAAGCGTAGTAGTGCAAAATTTTACATCCGAAGCGCTACGAAAGATTGGAAATAGCTACTACGGCGGAGTAGGCGAGAATGGACCAAAAATGGCATTTCGTAATTCAAAAATCTCTACTTAAAAAATACACGATCGTGTATTTTTTAAGTAGAGATAATAAATCTACCTTGAATTACGAAATAGCTAATTTCGTCATCCTGAGCACATTCGTTTCACTCAGTGCAGGCTCCGCACAGGATCCATGACGCATGTCAGAAATCACACATTCGTAGGAGGATTCTTCGGTCGCTATCGCTCCCTCAGCATGACAGATTTGGAGTTTCGTAATTCAAAGTAATCTATAATATAACATATAAAACATACACCCCTCGCTTGTAAAACAAACGAGGGGTGTATTCATGCTTTCCGTAAATCGGTTTAGCGATCTCCGTATCCACCGCCGTAACCTCCGCGGCTTCCGCCACCGAAACCACCGCGACCACCGCCGTAACCTCCGCGGCTTCCGCCACCGAAACCACCGCTACGAGGAGGGCGATCTCCCATCGGACGCGCTTCGTTCACCACAATTGCACGCCCATCAACTTCCTTGCCGTTAAACATATCGATCGCTTTTTGCGCTTCCTCATCAGAAGCCATTTCAACGAAACCAAATCCTTTTGATCGTCCGTTGAATTTATTCATGATGATTGACGCTGTCTCGACCGATCCTGCTTCGGCAAACATGCTTTTTAATTGGTCGTCTGTCATATTGTACGACAGATTGCCAACATATAATTTCTTTGCCATATATACTACTAAATAAATATAAATGATGTAGGGCGACCTCACTTCTCTCCTTCAACGCCTCCATAATAACCCCCTATACATGGCAAAATTATTATATATGGCCTTGCGATGAGACACCTACTTTGTAAAAACAGTATAGCACTTCTATAAAATATGTCAATAGCGGGATAGGAGATTAGCTTTTAGGGGGTTAGGAGATTAGAAATAAATGTAAAATTCAAAATGCAAAAATCAAAAGTGAAAATAAAAATTTTAAAATTATCGAGTTAACGGATTAACGAATTAAAGGAAGACAGAAGATACAAGGTAAAACCCAAAAAAACAAATAATAAATAAAGAAGAAATTTTCAACTATATAATTTTTAAAAAATAACTCGTTAATGCGTTAATTCGTTAATTTATTAATAAATAATTTCTTTTTACTATAAACTTTTCACTATTCGTTATTCGTTGTTAACTATTTTGTCATCCTCTCAGAATCAAATACGCGATATAGATGACAAACAAAATGATGAATACTAT
>CAZVCF010000088.1:0-3359 GCA_964626355.1 uncultured Gammaproteobacteria bacterium | reverse complement strand
GAACCGACGACTTGCTGTTTACAAAACAGCTACTCTACCGCTGAGTTACTCCGGCAAATTTGGCGGGGCAAGCTGAGCTACGCCGGCGCTTCTAACGGGGTGAACAAATCTTATCTCATCTTTTTCACTGCGTCGGACCACGCAGTTAATTTTGCGTTCTCTGGATTGATTTCTTGCATAATCTGTATCGTTTCGTACGCCGCTTTTTTATTCTTGGTGAGTATATATAAATCGATAATAAAATCAAGGTATTTCGGATTGCGCGAATCGCTCGCGAGCAACTGTTTTGCGAAATAAAGCGCGCGTTGCGGCTTGCCAAAATCGTTATAAAACTGGCTCAGAGTAAAAAGTAAAGAAGAAAATTCCTGCCGCGCCTCATTCGCGGTCAAATGATACGCTTCAGGACGATCTACCTGTTTGCGCGCAACGCGCAGAACGACAAGTAGACATTCGCGCGCTTCAAAAAATTTCCGCATCCCGTTATACACGATAAATAATTTTTTATAGAGATCGATTTTTTTTGGATATATCTTTAACGCTTCAAGAAATGATTTTTCCGCGCTTACGTAATTTTTTCCCGCTAAAAATACTTCTCCCTCTTCATATAATTTTTTGAATAATTCTTCTCTCCCGTTATCATCCTTCAACAAATAATGCTTTTCTTTTTCTTGCAACCGCGCGATGCTTCGTTGAAAAAATGATTCAATTTTTTTTGTCTGAAACGCAAAAAATAATCCTATAAAAGAAAATTTATTCCGCACACTATCCACCGCGTGCCCTGCGGCGCGTTTTAATTGCGCTTCAGCCAAAACTTTTTTAATGGTAACTGCGTGATCTTCTTCAAATCGCTCAATATCTTCATGCGTTATGTCAAAAATTTTTTTGATGACAATCGCGATAAGCGCCACAGCAGAACCGATTAAGATAATAAGGGGGAAAATTTCCATCATAGGGATAGGATATTAGCTTTTAGGAGATTAGGGGTTAGGAATTAATAAAAATAAAATTCCAAGTTACCAGCACCAACATTATAAATCACAAATTACAAGCACCAAATTACAAACAAATCCAAAACACAAAATTCAAAACAAATGATAAATAAATTCAAAATTCAAAATGGTTTAGGATTTTGGTCATTAGAATTTCGATATTGTTTGTAATTTGGAATTTGTTATTTGGGATTTCCGCCACTCACTCTTTTTAACTTTTTTCTCTTCGTTATTTCTATTTTTGCTATTTGATTTTTAATCTACTCACTACCAACTACTCACTATTTTTCACCATCTTCTTAACCATCATAATCCATTCTTGCAGATTAAGGCTTGCGCCGCCGACGAGAAATCCGGAAATAATTTTTTGCGTCATAAATTCATCAATCAATTTACTGCTCACACTCCCGCCATAGAGAAAAAATATCTGTTTATTCACTACTGACGCTGGAAAGTGCTCAATCAAATGCTGTTGCATAAGGCGCGCACTGTATTCCGCTTCAGGCGCGGAACACGCGTTGCCGGTTCCAATCGCCCATATCGGCTCATACGCAATAATTATTTTATTTTCTTTTTTAATTTCAACGCCGTCGAAAAGCGTATCAATCGCGGTGATAAGCATCATATCTTTTTTGTTCGTTCGTCGTTCTTCAAGTGTTTCTCCAATGCAGACAACCGGAATAAGATTATTTTTAACGATACTTTTTATTTTATTTCGTATAATATCTCCGTCTTCTTTAAGATACAGTTGTCGCTCCGAATGTCCCGCGATCACATACCGCGCGCCGATTTCTTTCAGATCAAGCAATGATATTTCACCGGTATACGCCCCCCATTCTTTCCAGAAAGCATCTTGTGCGCCGAGCCATAGTGGCAACGACGATTTTCGCGCGAGCGTTGCGACTTCGGTAAGCGCGGTAAAAGAAGGCGTGAACCCGATATGTATCGCGTCATCAATTTTTACTTTTTTTAATTCTTTGATAATCGTTTTACAATACTCGACCGTTGCGCGCGCTCCGAGATTCATTTTAAAATTGGCAAGAAGAAAACGTTCTTTCATAATAATAGGAAATTAGCTTTTAGGAAATTAGGGGGTTAGGAATAAAACAAAATTTTCAATTTTCAATTTCTAATAAATTTTTAATGAATCAATTTTTTAATTTTGTATTTTTGATTTAGAATTCTGATATTGTTTTGCCCCGACAGCAAAGATAAAGGTGTCGAGGATTCGCGATGAAATCGAGAGGTCTTGTGTTCTTCCGCCAGAGACGGATCCACATTCGGCAGATGATTTTGGATTCAATTATTCTATTTTCTACTCTCTATTTTCTAGATTCTATTCCTCTATGATTTCTTCTGAACAAATTGCGATGCCCAATAGAGCAAAATTTTTGCGTCTTTGAAACGATCATCTTCCGTGCGGCTTCCTAACAAAAGTATCAGAAACTTCTTGTTGCCATACTCCCCTTCTCCAAAAAAATTATACCCGCCTTCTTCAAGATAACCTGTTTTCGCGTAGGGAAACTTCTCAAACGCGTCATCAACGAGCCGATTGGTATTCTTAACGCTTACCTTCTTCTTTATGCCATATTTCGACAAAACCGTAAAATCAAATTTTTTATAATGCAGCGCGTCTTTAATCGTTTTATTGGCGAAAATCGCGCCTGCCATTGAGAATAATTCGCGCACGGACGCGGTATTTGACGGATTTAATCCGGCTGGATCGAAAAAAATCGGCGCACTGATGCCAAAATTGACCGCTCGTTCATTCATGAGCGCGATTAAATCTTTCTGACAACATTCCGATAAAAATCGCGTAAGCAGTTTCGCGGCGTTATTTGCCGATTTCACCAACATCCCTGCCCATGCGTCCGCAACGCGGATCCTGTCTCCCAATGCGAGCGGAAGATTTGACTCCGGCGCCATATCTTGCTTCTGATATTCAACGCGTGTTTCCCATTCGTTCGATGGCGTATTCTCGTAAAAAATCAAAGCGGTAAATAATTTTGTCAGACTTGCGAGCGGATATTTGGTATCGATATTTTTACCATACATAATTTCCTGCGTTTCCATATCAACCACCAACGCCGCGCGCGCGGTGATTTCCGGCCCGAAACTTTTCGGATATAATTTTTGCGGCGGAATGCCGATCGGGCTCACATCAATTGTTGATGTCAGGGAAGCGACGGTAATTACGCCGCTCGCGACTAACGCTGAAAAAATTTCGGAAACCATAGGGATAGGAGATTAGCTTCTTAGGGGGTTAGCTTCTTAGGGGGTTAGGAGTGGATAACTGAAAACGGATGCAGAATAAATAAATCCGAAGCACGAAATCCGCTCTACATTCGCAGAGCGCCCCGCGTATGCTGG
>CAZVCF010000087.1:0-3425 GCA_964626355.1 uncultured Gammaproteobacteria bacterium | reverse complement strand
TCATTACTTCAATGGCATCATCGCAGTTATTGCTGCTATTTATTGCTAATATTACACCCCTCTCAGATAATTCAAGAAGCCTTTTTTGAAAATCTAAAAACGGCTTTCCTTCCTTTTCCGGACCTAGCCTTATATTTCCTATTCCGTCTTCTCCTATAATACCGCCCCATAGTGTGTTGTCCAAATCTAAAACTATACATTTTTTTGTCATCGAGAGCAATGGAAATACATATGCCATATAATCTTGTCCCAAATTAACTAAGCCTAAAGGAGATATCCTTATATCACCTAAATATTGCATTTTTCTGTCCAAATAAGTTTCGTAGCCAATCTTCGAACAAAATAGATTTGTATTAAATATAAACAATCTTGGATCATTAATTGTAAGAATCCTAATCCTTTCGTTAAAAGCGTTTATCGAGTGCCTTAGTCCCCATTCTTGTTTGTCTTCTATAATGCCTCTGCTTGAATAATTTGGCAATAAAAAATCATTAAATACAATCTTTGCGCTTGAGTTTTTTTCCAAAAATAATAATAAGTCTTTTAATTCTATAAATTTGCTGTTGACAAGCTCTTTTCTTTCTTCAGCACTAGTTCTATAGGGAAAATTGTAGAATTCACCAAAAAACCTTTCTGCATCAAGAATTATAAATATGATGTCTGGATTAAAGTTGTAAAGTTCACTTTCTTTATTTAAAACTTCCTGAGCATATTGGTTGTATGGCGCATAATAAGTTTCGGCCCATATGGAGTTTTCAAAGCATAAGACTTTCATTACTTCAGCTAGACCTTGCATGTTAAAATTTGATAAAAATGCAATTTTTACTTTTTCCTTTACATTCTTATCCGTCAATGACTTGCTCTTGTTTATATAATCGTTCAGCATCATTTTTCTAAAATGTCGGAAATTTTTCACTAGTTTATAACTAGTGGCTGGAAGCCAATTTGCAAGTGTATTGTGCAAAATTTCCGAGCATCTCGGAAATCAATAGATTTCCGATGATCATCAAAAATGCGAACATTTTTGAGATGCTCAAAAACCACCAGTAATGTCATTGTACATTAAGCTCCGCAACATTCCACCAGTCTATGACTGGTGGTTTTTGACAAGATATTTGCTTGTAACTGAATATCATTTAAAAATGTTATTGCAGAAAAACCAAAAGTATTAAATAAATCGCCAATTTTGACTATGTAGTATTCTCATTTATATTTTAGCACATACTTCTTGTACATATCCCCCATATGCATCAGCCAGCCGTCATTTGGAATAGCATAAAATCCAGCAACTCTTGTTCCTGAGGGCACTGAGTTTACAACAACAGAGTTGATGAGGATTTCGCAGTCATCTCCTATAGTAATATGTTCTTTTAGTGTGCAGCCGACTCCAATCCAGACTCTTTTGCCAACTCTGCATGTCCCTCCAAGAGTAGTTCCTGCTGCAATCCTAGTGTCTTCTCCTATGCAATCATTATGTCCAATGTACACATGACTATCAATTATAGCCCTGTCGCAAATTTTTGTATATAGAAAACTGCCTCTATCAATATTCGTGCTGCTGCCAATCTCAACATTGTTGCCTATTTCTACGCCCCCAATGTTTTTCAGGCGCATCGCTCCCAGCTCTTTATTAAGAACTGTGCTGAATCCTTCGCCTCCAATCATTGCATTAGCATCTATAATGCAATTCTTACCAATCTTTACGTTATCATATATACTAACCGATGGGTAAATTGTGGTGCTATCACCTATACTTACATCACTTCCGACTACAACATGTGGAAAAATTTTAACATTATTTCCCAGTTCGATATTCTTTCCGAATCTGGCAGTATTATCAATCTCACAATTCTTTCCAGCTTTTGGCTTTTCGTTACCTGTGTGAAACGGTCTGAAATCTTTGTGGAATGCGTTGTGGAACTTGATAAAAATATGATGCGGATGATCGACTATTAGATATGTATTGCCTTCAATGTCTTTTACTTTATCGTAAATCTTTTGCGATGTCAGAACTACTACTCCTTGTTTCGCCTTCAAAAATTTTTTATAGCTGATATCAGCCAAAAAAGTGACTTTGTTTCTTTGAATATTCTCCATGCTACATGTGCCTTCTACTCTAGAAGGAATCCCATATTTTTCCATCAAAGATTTCATGTTCATATGAAAAAGAGATTATTCAACCCATCTGAGGATTTCAAATGCCTCGGCATACTCCTCATTAATTGCCTTCCCCCTTATCCTCGCAATATCTTTAATCATCTCTGGGCTTCGCATAGCCCTAACTTCTGTTTTATACATAAGATATGATTTTATTTTTCTTTCTATGTCAATGGTCACAAAATAATTTAGGCTCATTTTACGCGGATTCCATATAGCATTATGTGAAGTCTCATATAGCAGCACTTTCTTTACAAAGAAATTCTTGTCGTGTGGCCTTAAAGCAATATATGCGGCATTGTAAATTGCCTTATGGTCCTGGTTATAGTCGGGACAAGGAATAAAAACTCTTTCAGGCTTTAACCTGTTAATCAATTTTTCAAATATATCAATAAAATCATGTTCAACGTAATAGTTAACTTTACCCTTTTGATTTATTTCCCATTGGAAACCTAGAAATTGTGCAACCTCTTTTAGTGTTTTTAATCTCTCTTCAGCTTTTGTTTCTCCAACTGGGAAACTGCTTTCGTCAATGCCGCAAAAATATACAAATGAATCCTTGCTTAGTATGCCCCCGCATCCAAGCACTTCATCATCAGCGTGCGGAGACAGAATCAAATCTTTACACATCATAGTTAATCCTCCTTAGAAACGTGGAATAACTGAGCATTTTTTAATCTTTCCGTTTTGGCATAAATTTAAATATTAAATAATAGTTTTTCAATTTGAACTAAGAATGGAAACTTGCATTGTTACCGGAGGAGCAGGATTCATGGGAAGCCATATAGCAAATGACTTGCTGAAATTGGGTTATAATGTTATTGTACTGGATGATTTAAGTGGCGGATTTATAGAAAATCTTCCAAAAGGTGTTAAATTTATTGAAGGAAGCGTAACAGATCACGAGCTTATCAATAAGGTTTTTAGAGAGGGTAAGATAGACTATGTATTCCACCTTGCTGCTTATGCTGCAGAAAACTTAAGTCATTTCATCAAGAGATTCAACTACAATGTCAATCTCATTGGAAGCATTAATATGATGAATGCTGCAATCAACAATAATGTAAAATGTTTTGTTTTTACATCTTCTATTGCTGTTTATGGAAGGAATCAGTTGCCCATGCACGAAGATACGATACCGATGCCTGAAGATTCTTATGGAATATCAAAATTAGCAGTAGAATTAGAGCTGAAGACATGTCATGAAATTTTTGGTTTGAATTATATTATTTTTAGGCCACATAATGTTTTTGGCGAGCATCAGAATA
>CAZVCF010000086.1:0-3463 GCA_964626355.1 uncultured Gammaproteobacteria bacterium | reverse complement strand
CTCAAATAAGGTATTGACAAAATTTCGTATATCGTTTATTCTTAATACAGTTTTTTAAAATTATACAAATAGAGGAACTGACAGTGAATAATCTATGGGTAACCGATATTGACGATTTTGTTCTGCAAACGATGCCGATTTACAACGTGACGATCATCAAATGCATTGAAATTATTACGAAATCGCTCTGGCATAAAGCGCCTTATTTATACGAATGCATTGAATTATTTAAAGAAATACAAAAAAAATCCGCGCAGGGACCGCACAAGGAACGGCTTCATCGGAATGTATTAACGCTTTATCGCGACATTTGTTCTAAGTATGCTTTGACGCCGCGCAAAGATATCGAAAAAAATCTTTATGAGTTGTGCGAGTGGGCATTTTCCGCCGAAAATTATTCACGGCTTATTGATCCGAATGCAAAAGAATTATTTCAATTTTTAAAAGCGAACGGTGATACGATCATTCCCCTTACCAGAGGCGACCCGACAATTCAAAATGTTAAAATAAAAATTATCGACGAAACAATCGGACCGATTTTTACGCTCCCGTCATTTTATACGCCGGCGGTGCCGATGAAAACCGAAGGAGTGTTTGAACGGATTAAGCTTGGGTTTAGAGAGTATGATCGTTATTTCGCAATGGGCAATTCGTTTCAGTATGATTTATCAGCCGCGGTTGTGTGCGGATTTTATGGAATTCGCATAAAACCAAATTTTTGGGCGCCTGATGCGGACGAAAACGAAATTACTCGTCATTCAAACGCGCGCACGCTCAACGGTTTATTGGAAATTAAAAAATTATACAATGAACTTGTTGCCGCGTGTCCGCTTTCAATAGGAGTAAAAAATAAATGAAAATAATTAAAAATATTGGAAGATCGCAGCCCCTAGTTGATCCTGATGAGGTAGTTGAAGCACTCGGCGCTGAACCGATTACTGATCCAGACGAAATCGCCAGACTTAAAGCATTAAAGGAACGTGCCATGAAAGGAGCAAAAGAACCCGTGAATACCGTCAGTGATGAGATTATACATCTCCTTGTTGCTATCGCACGGCAGGAGCGAGGACAAGCCTACGTGCCGTATTCGCATTATAAAGTTGGAGCCGCAGTTTTAGATGATGATGGCAATATACGCGGAGGTTTCAATATCGAATATTGTACGTATTCACAAACGGATCACGCGGAATCAGTCGCGATTATCAATATGTTGCATGATTGTGATTCTCATATCATACGGGCGTTATGTGTTGTGACTGAAACAGGCGAATATCCGCCGTGTGGAGAATGTAGGCAACGTATCTGGGAATTTGCCGACGGGAATAAAGAGTTGCCGATTATTTTTGCCGACGCTCAAGGAAACTACAAAACAACGACAATCGGAAACTTGCTCCCCTTCGCCTTTGGCCCGGAAGCCTTGAAAAAATAAAATAATTTTTTGAAAGAATACAAAAGGCAATAATTAAGAAGCTTTATTTAAAAAAAATGAGCCCCCTTCATAGTGTATGAAGGGGGCTAAATTTTTAATACTCCGATTATAATGAGGTTAGTTCTCTAGTTTGGACTCATAATTCATATTTGATATTGCAAAATAAAATCCTTGATAATACATAATGCTATTTTTATCGAGAAACCCTTTAGCTAATTGTACTATATTTTCAAATTCATCTATCGAATCAACAAAATAGAGCGATTCAATTTCTTGACCCTCGCAGTCTGTTCTTCCATCATTCACTTGAAATTTTCCGCGATTATTGATTACGATACTTCTTTTCGTTTCATCGTTAAGAAACTCCTTCGCGTGATACAGATAGGTGAT
Organism: uncultured Gammaproteobacteria bacterium; assembly: GCA_964626355.1. GTDB lineage: Bacteria > Patescibacteriota > Patescibacteriia > UBA2591 > CAZVCF01 > CAZVCF01. The sequence continues at coordinate 1,644 of CAZVCF010000086.1, read as the reverse complement.
ATCTTTTTTTCTTGATTTTAATTTTTCAATAACCCTTGGATTATTAAAGTCATCTTTAAAATAAATGTGGACGTGGAACAGATTTTTTTCGCTTATCTCGTATTGTTCTTTGCCTAATTTCGAATGAATTAATTGCACGTGTTCTATTATTTTGGGAAAAATTTCAGTTTTATAAAACTCGAGGTGTGCAGGCGGTATTAATGCTTTCAAATCTTTTATGTTTTGAATTATACTCAATCTCTCTTTTTCTGTACGCGATAACGATTGTGCGCTGGCTATAGTGATCCACGCTATTTGGCTGATGGCGCTGATAACAACAATGTTCATAATACTCGCCATGACTATCGCTATTTTTTTACTCATTTTTTTCTTCCTTTCTTTATTTTTCTTTCTATTTCTTTTTGGACCGCTGCGAATTGTTTTTCGGAGAAACCAAATGCGCGCAGCGCTATTTCCGTGTCAGCAATCCTTTTTTCGCGAGGGAGATCGTCCATCGTAACAAGATAAGGACAATTTTTATTCAATGGCCTATTGGATTTCTTTCTATTCCATTCCTCTATTAGTTTTAAACGTTCTTGTAAATCCACCTTGTATATTCCAAGATAAAAGTTCTTTTCTAACTCTCTTCTTTTGGTCATCGTTTGCCTTTCTTAAAATAATTTTATTATTTTTTTAAATTTTAAATAACAAAACATACCATCTTAAGGTATGTTTCAATATAGCGTATATTCTAAAAAATGTCAACGCACACATGCTATTTGGCATAGAGACCATTTCGACACATCAAATGTAAGAAATCAGTATGAAAATTTTGTCTTTACAAGATACGCGCCGACTAATTCCTCTCTATTCGTTGGTAATTGTTGATGGATAAATAAGTTGACCATTATACGTCCCGCCTTTAGTGTCGGCCTCACGCTCTTCGATGATATTGTTTGAGCCTTCCGGACAGTCAGGAGAAATGGGCGCGGCGGTAAAATGATTATTAGTAATAGACGGTTGAGCTCCATTCTCACAGTTAACGCCCAAAGTAGCATCATGCACGTTATTATTTTTAATACTCATCTCGCCAGGAACTTTAGTGCCAATGGCTTGGTGCCAACAATGGTAGATTGTATTATTTTCCACTGTCACATCAGTAGCAAAAATATCAACGCAACTCCAAAGAGAATCATGAATGATACTATTTTTTATGTGTACATTTTCGCCGTCAACATTGACGCCATTATGGGCATACATTGCTTCAATATACTCAAGGATACTTCCTTTCCTCAAAATGAGTTGGTCCCAGTCAGCATAGTCTGGTTTTGTTTGTGCCGAAGTGAAAATGATTCGGTTGCCGGCAGTGCCGACGGCAATTATTTTTCCATAAATATCAAAGTGAGTTTTGGCATAACTTTCTCGACCGGTAGGGTCATTATGATTTTTAATATACTCATCAGCCCATTGAGTCCAGTCTGTCCCTTCTTTATCCGGTTTTTTATCAAATATTATTTTGGTTCCTGGTTCTATAGTAAGTTGGGACCATGGCGCATAGACAACGTCACCTTTTATAGTAATAGTGCCACGCCACGTTTGCGAGCGGATTGTAAGACCTGAGGCAGTCGTATTTTTTAGTTCCGACGGAGTAAGAATATATAGAAA
>CAZVCF010000085.1:0-3498 GCA_964626355.1 uncultured Gammaproteobacteria bacterium | reverse complement strand
CAAAAGAATTCTATTCGCATTCGTCGCCAAACCAGCGCATAACAAAAAAGAAAGCAGTTCTCTTTGGCTACGGACATTATGCGAAAACGAACATTATCCCCCACGTGAAACCGTACGTTGATATCGAAACCGTTCATGAAATTGATCCGACGCAAATATATTTTGATCAATCAATTCAAAAATGGGACACTTCTCCGTTTTTGCGCAACGATGAAAAATACGACGTATTTTTCATCGCCGGATTTCATCATACTCATGCGCAACTCTCTGTTGCCGCTTTACAACAAAATGCGTATGCTGTAGCGGAAAAACCAATTGTCACCAACCGCGAACAATTAAAAAATCTCATCGAGGAAATGGGACGCACAAAAGGCAATTTTTTTTCCGGATTTCATCGGCGCTATTCTCCATTTAATGATTTGATAAAAAAAGATTTAAACAGTTCATCCGTCCGCGATCCAATCTCATATCATTGTATTGTTTTTGAAGCGCCAAAACCGCCGCTCCATTGGTATCGTTGGAAAAATTCCGGAAGCGAAATCGTGACCGATGGATGCCACTGGATCGATCATTTTATGTTTCTCAATGGATACGCGCTTCCCTCTTCAGTCACTGTATATGTGGCAAAAAATAATGACATCGATGTCTCGGTTGAACTGGAGAATGGAGCATTTTTCACCATGCTCCTTACTACGCGCGGAAGCGAATATATCGGATTTCAAGACTATGTTGAATTGAGAACAGAAGATCGGACTGTCAAGATGATCAACTACGCGCAGTATGTCGCCGAAGATAAAAAAGGTGTACTACGAAAAATCAAAATGAACAAACTGCAAAATTATCATCGCATGTATCGCGAAATCGGAAAGAAAATCGCGCGCGGAGAAAGCGGTGAAACAATCGAATCGGTGCAAATTCCATCTGAATTAATACTCTCAATTGAAGATCGCGTGCAAGAACAAAGAAGGAGGGATGAATTACCTTGAATCACAAAATTCCTTTTCTCGGCGCGCATCTTGCAGGGGGCAGAATCCGAACCCGCGTCAATTGAGCGAAGTCGCGCGTGCTCATCTTCAAGGCGCGAGGAGCGAAGCGTATCAAGAGGAAAGATACGCAAGCGACGAGCAACGAAGAAGATGAGCACGCGCGACTCGCCCAGTAGGGAAGTTCAAAAATGGCTGATTTCTTCGTTGCTCCTCCTCGAAGTAGTGCAAGACTACGTCTTCGTCGCCCGGCCTTCGTAGCCGCTATTCTTCCGCTATCCGTAGTAGTGCAAAATATTACATCCGAAAGGCTACGAAGGACAGGCAACTACTACGGCGGAGTAGGCTCGCGCCTTGAAATCAACCATTTTTGAACTTCTCAATTGACGCGGGTTCGGATTCTGCCCCCTCTACACGGATATTTTCCTGCCTACCGGACAGGCAGGTCTGCTGAAAAATTCCTCGTGCTCCCCCTCTCCAGTTTTGCATAAAAGTATCGACCTATTTTGTAGTTTCTACGCGATTGAATGCTACGCACTCTATCATTGTTTATGTGCAAAACTGGGGAGGGGTCGCAATGGTTCAAAAAGACGCGCGCCTCGACGGAATTTCGTAATTCAAGGTTAATTATGAATTAAGGGTAATGAATTATGGAAAACAAAAAATCGCTTGTGGCGGTTCGATCAACAAAGAATAAACGACTCGAAGATGTTGTGTTGGACATTTTGCAAAAATGTGAATGGGAATCGGTCGTACAGCCGAACTCGTCCGTGGTGATTAAATTAAATTTGTGCGAATTTGACGCGACAAAAGTAAAAAATTCAAACACATCGCCGGAACTCATTGAAGCATTGTGCACTATTCTACTTACGCGCACTAAAAATATCACGCTCGTTGAAGCGCATTCCTATCGCGCGCCTGCTGAAATCGCTTTTAAAAATACCGGCATCTACGATCTTGCCGAACGTATGGGAATAGAAGTGGTCAATCTTTCAAACGCGCCGCTTCGTAAAGTTGATAACGCGCTCATTGAAGCGCTCCCGGAAATTCTCCTTGATGCCGATGTTTTCATCACGATGCCGAAATTGAAAACGCACGCGCTCACCTATTTTACCGGCGCGCTCAAAAATCAATGGGGATGTATTCCGCAACATGACCGCATCGCGCTTCATCATTCGCTTGATTGGCTTATTACGGAATTACACAGGATACTCAAACCGAAACTCTGCATTATGGACGGTATTATTGGTATGGAGGACCGCGGGCCTACAAACGGTAAACCTCGACAGCTCGATATTATTTTAGGAAGTTGCGACGCGGTCGCGCTTGACGCGAGCGCGATGCGCTTAGTCGGCCTTGATCCGGTGAAAGCAACGCATGTCACGCTCGCAGGAAAAAAACAGTTGGGTCATTTTCAAAAAAACGAAATAAAAATCGATATGAATTTTCAAAAAAATTGGGATTCATTTATCCCGGCTCAATTAGATTGGGCTGTTGCTTCAATGAATTACTTCACGCGCTATCGATGGTTTCGCGAATATATTTTAAGCGTCAACTGGATATTTTATCCAACCAAAAAAATAGTCAATTTCTTGAGAAAAATAAAAATCGTCAGGTAACGCGGATTATCGCAGATTAAAACGCAGACGCAAATTTATTTCTAACGATATGCAAAAAAAAATTCTTGTTCTTACTCCACGGTATCCGTATCCGCTCACCAGCGGAGATAAGGTAAGAATTTTTAATGTGTCAAAATATCTTGCCGATCAAGGATACGCGCTTACTCTCCTATCTTTCGTAGACGAAAAAACGCCCATCGTTCATTCCGAAGCGATGCGATCTATTTTTACGCGCATTGAAACAATATATCTCCCTCGGTGGAAATCATATTTCAATGTTGCACGCGGTTTGCTGTCGCCATTGCCTCTGCAAGTCAATTATTATTCTTCACAAAAAATGCGCGAAGCGATTGAAAAAGAATTACAAAATGGCTATGATGGAATACTTGCGCATTTTATACGAATGGCTCAGTATATGCTGCTCGAACACAACATCAACACAGTCCTTGAAATGACCGACGCGCTTTCCCTTCTCTATTCTCGAGGAAAAACAAATAGCAAAAACGGATTGTGGAACGCGATTTATCGCATTGAAGAAAAAAAATTGAAAAAATATGAAACGCAATGCGTTAAAAATTTTGATGCAACTGTTGTCGTCTCCAATGTTGATAAAAAATATTTGACAGACCTCTTGCGAGATAATTTTTCGTCACGAAATTGTCATATTTCAAGCGAGACAAGGAGCAACGACGAAGCTGTATCAGGAAGCCAGATACAGCAAGGAGGAGCGACGAAGCCGCAGCTGAAATATGACGATTGCAGTAGAAAAGATTATCTCGCAAGAGGTCTACATAATGCCGGCACCGCTTTTGAATCGAAAATAAAAGTGCTGCCAAACGGTGTTTCGGAATATTTTACGAATTTCCAATACGCCGAGTACGATCCGAATTGTATCA
>CAZVCF010000084.1:0-3552 GCA_964626355.1 uncultured Gammaproteobacteria bacterium | reverse complement strand
TCCTTTGTTTACGGGGTTTGTATGGCACCTTTTTTCGGGGACTGCCCCAAAAAAAATCTTTAATTCCATATCTCACTATTCTTGCCATGGCAAGAATAGTGAGATATGGAATTCTGATAAAAAATACAATTTCGAACAAAAAAAATCCGCGACGTGTATCCTCTACGTCACGGATTTATATTTTTAAAAATCTCATTTTACCACTGAATGGATAATTCGAATGAACTTTTCGTTCGCGTCGCGCGGAAATAATTTTGATAGATTACTTCCTAAAAGAGCGAGTCGTTGCTTATTTTCTATGCAACCAACTATTTTCTTATAAAGTGTTTCTTCGGTTAATTCGTCCGCGTAAATAACTTCAACGGCTTTTTGTCGAGCGAAATATCGCGCGTTGTCTTCTTGTAGAGAATCTTGAATCGGCAATAAAATCATTGCTTTGCCAAGAAGAGCGCATTCGGTAATCGTATTAAACCCTGCGCGCGAGACAATACAATCGGCCGCTTGCATCATCACGAAAATATTTTCATCCATCATTTCAACTGACCAATAAAAACGATGTTTGAATTTCGGCGTATAATTTTTCCCGACGATATGGATGACAAAAAATTTTTTCACTAACTTTTCCAGTGTTTCTTCAACTAAGGAATTAACGGAGACCGCGCCAAGGCTTCCTCCCATAATGAGCACGATCGGCATTCCACTTGGCACATTCAAAATTTTTCGTATGTCTTCTTTTTTCGCGTACAAGAGACGAGCGCGATAAGGGTTGCCGATTATTTCACATTTCCGTTTTGGAAAATATTTTTTTGTCTCCGCCAGCGCGACCGTAATTTTTGTCGCGAAAAACGATAAGAAACGATTGGTTATTCCCGGCGTGATGTCCTGCTGATGAATAATAAATGGAATACGCAATAGCCACGCCGCTATTCCAACCGGAATACTTACAAATCCTCCTGTGCCAATAACAACATCCGGACGAATTCGTCTTAAATAAAACAATGCCTGCAGAATACCTGCCACAATTCCAAAAGGCACTAAAAATGTCCTCGCGCTAAAATATCTCCGCAACTTTCCGCTATAAATACCATAAAACGGAATATGTTCTTTTTCTACCCATACGATCTCTGGATATTTTTTGCGCGTGCCAAAAAAATACAGTTCATTACGCGGGTCTTTTTTTAATTCCTGCGCAATCGCAATAAGCGGCATTACCGCGCCACCCGTGCCTCCGCCTGTTAAAACAATTTTCATAAATCAACGAATAACGAATAATATGCGAATTTACGAATAAATGAATTGGATTTTATTTTTTCCATATTCCCTATTCTAAATTCCATATTCTATTTTTCCATTTTTAACTTTTTTGTCATATAGAGTCTCTCTCGCTCATATCCTTGTTTGCGATAATATTCTCTCGTTCCAATGCCGGCGATTACTGCCATTTTTTTAAAACCGCGTTCACAAGCGATTTTTTCGGCCTTTTGAATTAATTTTTTCCCAAACCCTTTATGTTGATGCGCCCCACTGAGCGGGGCTATCAGAGACGCTGAGCGTCTCGCGTCATTACTTTCTCCAATATTAATCTCTTGCCCATACGTATGCACTTCGCGAATAATCGCTGCGTCTTTCAACTCCGGAAAAACTTTTGTCATTTCGTTAGTTTCATTATATCTCGCGGGAATACGTAATCGCAACAACGCCAAAAGTTTATTATTAAGACCTCTCGCGAAATAACCTTTTCTACTGCAATCGTCATATTTCAGCTGCGGCTTCGTCGCTCCTCCTTGCTGTATCTTTCTTCTTGATACAGCCTCGTCGTCGCTTCTCGCCTCGCTTGAAATATGACAATTTCGCGACGAAAAATTATCTCGCGAGAGGTCTTCAATTTCATACGTCAAAAAATATTCTTCTCCTCCGTCCGTCGCATATTTTTGAATCTTTAACTCTGGTTGCGCGATCGAAGAAATATCTAACGCGCGCGCTTCTCGACACCGAATACAACGGCAATGGATTCCTAATTTCTTCATTCGCGTGGCCAATACTTCGCGCATATTAGAGATAATACATCCTGCCTCAACTTTTGTCGACGGAACATCGCGATACAATCGATTGATTCGCGTATATTCGGGAACCATTTTTTTTAATTCAAGCGTTAATTTAATCAAGTCATCATCGTCATAGGGAACATAATCTCCTTTTTCCCATAAATGGTAGAGATACGTATTTTTTATGACAACAGTCGGATATATTTTGATCATATCCGGTTGGAAACGCTCATCGTTAAAGAGGAGACGAAATGAAGCGATATCATCTTCTGTGGTTGCGCCGTATAATCCCGGCATCATATGATAACAAATTTTAAAACCAGCATTGCGCAACAAACGGGTCGCGGCTGCGAGCGCATCAATGCCATGCCCGCGCCGATTGAGCGCGAGAATTCGATCGTTTAAAATCTGCGCGCCGAGTTCAACGCGCGTCGTGCCGAGAGAACGCATTCGCGCGATTTCCTGTGGCGTAATAAAATCGGGACGCGTCTCAAGTGTTAATCCGACAACACGACTTTTTGACGTCTCGTTTATTTTTTGTAATTTTTCAAGCGTCATCTGTCGAACTTTTTCTCTCGGCGTTGCGTTTGCCCCAGCGAAACAATTTTTTATAAACCATGTCTGATAATGTTTCGGCAAGAAACTCCACGTGCCGCCAATGACAATCAATTCTATTTTATCAACAGGGTGTCCATTACTCTCTAGTGTTTCAATCCGCGAGCGCACCATAGTATACGGATTAAATTTCAATAATTTTGCGCGACTCGCAGCCGGTTCGCCGTCAAGATAACTCTTTGGCATTCCTGATTCAAGCGGACAAAAAATACACTGGCCCGGACAGGGATACGGTTTCGTTAAAACAGTGACAACCGAAACTCCCGAAAGCGACCGTATCGGCCGTTTCACCAATTCTTTTTTAATCGCCTGATTGTTAATAATCTCGCGCGCCTTTACCAAATCGGTATACACCTTTAAAATAAGACTATTCGCTACTGGAGGTACTTGATACTTTCTTCCCAGAAACCGCTTGAATTTAAAATCAAAATTCTGCGCGTTGTTAAGACGCGGCACAAATTCTTTCAGTCCTTGAATGATAATATTTTTTAATTCGATTGATTTCATATGAATAACGAAATCGCCCGCGCCATCGTTGAAAAAAATAAAAAAACATTCGAAGAGATCGCTCCGCATTTTTCAGCGACGCGCTCTCATCTATGGAATGAATTATTATATTTTAAACAATTCATCAAATCAAGCAATCGTTCACTGAATGCTCTTGATCTTGGATGTGGCAACGGCAGAGCGATTGAGCTATTTAGTAATGTCCCTACTATTTACACGGGTATTGATTCAAGCGCGCCGCTTATCCAAGAGGCGCGAAACAAATACACGAATTGTGATTTCCGTATTGATGACATACTTAGAACTAATCTGCTCACATCTTCAACGTACGATTACATTCTCTCGATCGCGTCGCTCCATCACATTCCGCCTCCTCTTCACCGCG
>CAZVCF010000083.1:0-3585 GCA_964626355.1 uncultured Gammaproteobacteria bacterium | reverse complement strand
AAAGAAAGGAGTCCTATGCAGCAAATTGACGACAAAACATTGATAACAGTATTGCAAACGTTATTCAAAGAAATAAAAAATGGCATTGAAAAAAATGAATATTATGTATTTCCGCCAACCGCCATTGAAATTCGCGGAAAAAGAAATATTCATTTTGGGAAAGTTGGTGGAACAGTCAACGATTTAAGATCGTTATTGCAAGAACTCGGCAAAACCGCGTACACGCTTGTTACCGGCGAACCCTATCAAGTTGGACGCGCCTCCCAGCAACAAACTCAATCAAGAACCTTATGGTTTTTTATATCATTACTGCTCTCCGGAAACGCATACGATATTCCAAAAACAGAAAAAATTCTTGACGATCTCAAAAAAGAAACATCGTGGTGGTATGCGTCTTTATATAAAATCAAAACATTTCTAAGCTCTTGCGTCCAAAGAATAAAGAGAGTGGCTTCAGCTACTACGTTGCCCACACTGAAAGATATTATTGAATGGCTCACCAAACGAGATGATTATAGTAGATGGCGAATAAATAAATTACTTGCAGTACCTCTTGCGATCGCCTTTATTGTCGAAATAGTATGGTACAGTAAATTCAATTATCTTTTCTCGAATGAAGTCGGAATTATTTTTATAATCGCTACTTTTCTTACCGCGCTCAGCATACTTTATTTTATAGCATTCTATAATGACGACGATCGGTCGTTGCTTTTCGCGAATGACCAAAAACTTTTTGTTCCTTTAGTTGTTGTTATTATGACACTTTTCCCACTCGTATCGTTCTGTGCTCCTATTCTGAAATCTATTATACAATACGAGGATAATAAAACATGCGTTAAAGAATACGCAGTCGTTATAGATAAAAAATCAGATTCATTCGTTGCGCGCTTGCCGCTTAAAAAAGATGATAAAATACTTACATGGAATTCCTCTTTCATTAACCATTTCAAATATAAAATAGTACCGGGAATTCCTATGGAAGGCCAATTCGTTTTTGCATATACTATCACAGTTAAAAAAGGATATTCATACGAGTTCACGAAAACAATCTACTACCGTATAAATGAAAAAATATATCCGCGGACGATTATGAAATGGAAAAACAAAAGTAATCTTGACAGATATATTGCTCAAAAAATTTCTGATTCAATTTCTCCGGAGATGAATCGCTACACTAAAAAACTACTCGAAATATATCCTCTTGATGAACGGGTATCAAACGGATCAATAGTCGTTTCAATCTCACCGGCCGCACTTACTCAAACACCCACAAATGAAAAAAAATTAGAATGGTCGCTAGAAATCTATTTCAAACAGGAATTGGAGAAAATGAATCTATTGAATTTCGACGAATAAAGGGTAGTAACCCTGTATTTTCTTCGCTCGCTTGAAAATAGATAACATTCCCCCGACAACAATCGGGGGAATTCTTTGCGCTTGACAACAATTCAAAACTATCGTATCCTATTACTAATTCGTTCATTTCAATTTACAAAAGAAAGGAGTTGATTATGCAGTTAATAGACGACAAATCACTCATTGCGATTCTGCAAGTGTTATTCAAAGAACTGAAAAAAGGAGCTCTTCAAAACAGATATTATACCTTTCGGCCGGAAGATATCGAAGTTCTTGAAAAAAGAAAAATCAATTTTGAGACGATAGAAAATGCGAAAGATTTAAGAGAATCGTTACAAGAGCTCGGTAAAACTGCCTACAAACTGGTTACTGGAGAATCATATCAAGCAGGACAAAATTCTTCTCAACAGCAAACAGAGAAAGCCTCGCTATGGTATTTTATTATGATTTTACTTTCCGGGAACGTCTATAGTATCCCAAAAGTAGAGACACTGCTTAATGATATTCAAAAAGAAACATTGTGGCAGTATACCGCATGGCATTCTCTATGCGAAACAAGTGCTCTTGTGTTTAAAAAAATTTTGTCTGCCATCAAAGCAATCATAGTATTTTTCTTTTTCCTGCCCGTAAGATTTGTTCGGTTGATTGACGACAAGCTTGATTCCATCAATAAAATTCTTGGCACTATTTTCTTCTTGGGCTGTATTGCTGAAATAATATGGTACTGGAAATTTAACTGGTCATTTTCAAGCGGACCAGCGACTTTCTTGTTCACAGTCGTGTTCGTTATTATTATACCAATGCTTTATAACTTCACTTTTGATTGGAGCGATAACGTCATGAGGGGAACGCTCGCGGTTATGCGCCGTTTATTCCTTCCGCTCATTTCTCTTTGGATGCTTCTGTTTGCTTCATTATCCTTTTGGGCGCCGATCCCTGGCAGTCCTGAAAAAAATGGAAACACTGTTGTTATGGATAACGCCGTAATCGTTGAAAGGAAAACAGGAAATTTTGTTGCGAGACTTCCACTTACCGAAGATGATACTGCTTTTATATGGGAATCTGTTTTCATTAATCATTTTAAGTATAAAATAGTGTCTGGTTTGCCGTTGAGCGATATGCTTTTTTTAACGTACACGCCATCAACGTCTTCTAAAAAATTTGAGATAACTCTCTATTATGACATCAACAAAAAAGATAGCTATGGATACGCACTACAAAAATTCGGCACCCGACAGAATGTTCTTGACGCAATCCACGCTGAATTTAATAAAGTAATTCTTCCTTCGTTTATGACTCATTTTTCTGCCCTGTCGGAAGAATATTCGCAGTCATTCGATACCTCTCTCACGCCAACCAGCCTGATCTTAAGCCCTGACATCGTCACGCAAGAAAAAGGGAAGCTTGAAAAATTATTGCGCGCGAAAGTTGATCAAGATACTCGCGAAATGCCTTTGCAAAAATATATGAAAATTACTGTAAAAAATATTGTAATCAAATAATCTTTGTGTTTTATTCAAAACAAACAACAGACGCCCTCTGCATTGCAGAGGGCGCGTTTTATTTCCTTGAATCGTAAAGACTCAATTCCCACTTTCACCTCACGCCAAAAATCCATACCGTATTACCATTGCCATGGCAGAGATAGCACGATACAATTTTTCTAAACAAAAATAGGATAGTAATTATTATAATAAATACAACACTAAAAAACGATTTCTCCATATCGACTTACCATTGCCATGGCAATGGTAAGTCGATATGGTAAGAATGGTGCGAAAACAATATAATTGCGCGTTAAATCATTGACATATACTAGAGCCATCATTTATAATGAAATGATTTGTATGATAATCAACAGTAGTAAAAAAATGGTAAAAATATGACCACTAAAAATCATAATGGTTTTTTCATTGTGTTTGAAGGCGGCGAAGGAAGCACTAAAAGCACGCAAATCAAACTGCTCTCTGACAATTTAAAGGAACACGGATTTATGCGCGTACTCACTACGCACGAACCGGGCGGCTACGGATTGGAATTCGGCAAAAAAATCCGCTCACTGCTTCTCGATGAATCTGAAAACCTCGATGTCTACACAAAATTTTTCTTGTTTTGCGCCGGACGCGCGGAACATATCATAAAAGTAGTGAAACCCGCGCTCAATGACGAACACGCGATTGTTCTCTGTGATCGTTTTAGCGGCGCAACATTCGCGTATGAATACTTCGG
>CAZVCF010000082.1:0-3592 GCA_964626355.1 uncultured Gammaproteobacteria bacterium | reverse complement strand
TCGAAGAAGTGAAAGCGGAATTCAGGCGGTGGCAGAAGTCACGGAAAGGAAAGCGCTCGCGCACGCCGGTGCAATTGCGGGAGATGGCGCTGGGTCTGCGCGAGGATTACGCCGATGAACGGATCTGCGGGGCCCTGGGAATTTACCGCAGCTATCTGCAACGGTGGAAGAAGGGACGGAAGGTCAGATCTCGCAAGCCTGTGATGCCGATGCGGCCGAAGTCACGAGCCCAAGCCGATCAGAAAGCGGGGTTCGTTGAGATCACCGGCTCGCTCGAAGCGACCGCTCCGCGCGCCAGCCGGCCTGCATCGGTCGCGTTGGAATGGATTCGTGGCGACGGGGCACGAATGCAGATGAGCGGCGCTTTGGACACCTCACAGATCGAGCGGTTGGCCGAGTGCTTTTTGGCAAGCCGCGTAGGACGGTAGCCATGCTCACCTTCACGCCGCACATGCGGATTCTGGTGGCGACAGCACCGCTGGACATGCGCAAGGGCATCGATGGCATGGCAGCGCTTTGCCGGCTCCACCTCAGAGAAGACCCGATGAGCGGGGCGGTTTTCATTTTCACGAGCCGCTCTCGAAAGCACCTGCGCGTGCTGATGTATGACGGCCAGGGATTCTGGGCCTGCACCAAACGTCTTTCCTGCGGGAGATTTCCCTGCTGGCCCAAGCCCAGTGGCGGTGGCCAAGGCGAGTGGCTCAAACAACTGGAGGCCTGCGAGGCGCAGATGCTCATTCATGGTGGTGATCCGATGAGCCTGCGCCGGATCGGTCCGTGGAAGAAAATCGGAACGGCCGCCCCCTTTTTTGCTGGCGTCGCATGAAACTCCTTGTTACGCTGCCGTCTGTACGCCATGGAGAGAAGCCAAGAACAGCAGCAGCCCGTTCTCGTTCGTTATCGGAACCGCGACATTCGCGCTCTGGATCTCGCCTGCATTCGATCGATGATGGAGGCCCATCCCGGGATGGGGCGCACCGCGTTGTCACGCCTCTTGTGCGAGGCATGGGATTGGCGAGGGCCCGGGGGAGGTCTTAAGGAATACGCCTGTCGCGACCTGCTGCTCAGGCTTGAGGAGTGGGGGCATCTTCAGCTTCCATCGCGGATCAAAAACAACGGGCAGAAAAAGCGGGCAGCCCGCCTTGAGCCTGGGCTATCCACCGAGCCCGTGGAATCGGGTGATCTGAGCCGGCTGGTTGTGCGTCCGGTTCGGGATCGGCAGGCACGGCTTTTGTGGCGCGCTCTGGTTGATCGCTATCATTATCTGGGCGAAGGCGTGATGTGCGGGGAGCACTTGCTCTACGTCGCGACACTGCCTGGAAAAGATGACGACCAAGCACGGATCGTGGCGTGCATGGGCTGGGCAGCGGCAAGCCTTCGCAATCCCAAGCGCGACGCATTCATCGGCTGGGACTTCGAGCGCATGCGCAGCAAGCTCCACCTCGTGGTCAACAACCAGCGTTTTCTGATTCTTCCTTGGGTGAAGATCAAGAACCTGGGCTCGCGAATCCTGTCGCTGAATTTCCAAAGGCTCTCCCGGGACTGGCAAGAGCGCTACGGCCATGGCGTGGAGCTGGCCGAGACGTTCGTCGATGTGAGCCGATTCCAGGGAACCGTTTACAAGGCCGCCAACTGGCGTTGTCTTGGGCTGACCGCCGGTCGGAGCAAGCGCGGTAACGAGATTCGAAAAGAGCGTGGACAGCCGAAGGCCATCTTCGTTTACCCACCGAGGATTCATCCTGGGGCACTCACCTCGGCCACGTCGGAATGAAGCTCACGCCACCCGTAGTGGAGATCACCGAGGAGAAAGCGGCAAAGGCGATTGAATGCCTTCAAACGATGATCGATGCTCGGCATCCCGACTGCGAGCACCTTCGGATTGCGGCCTCTGGCCTGAACTCTTACCTGCACGTAGTGGTGCTTCTGGCGCGCAAGGGGATGGGGATCAAGTATTTGCGCCAGCAGCTTGGAGTTGGACCCGCCGAGCAAGACCTAGCCCAAACCAGGGCCGCGAGAAAACCCCGAGACAAGACGGGCAAAAAGGGCCGGCATCCGCATGGTCGCAGAGGGAGCAAGGAGTTTCCCAAGGCGGAGCACCGCTTCTTTGCGCATCCCGACTTTGATGAGCCCGGAGTCCGTTGTCCTGATTGCGGCAAGGGGCATCTTTATCCTCATCTTGGGCGCTGGCATCGATTCCATGGACAGCCGTTGCTCAGAGTGTTGCTCGTCAATCACGAGATCTGGCGCTGCACGCTCTGCAGCCAAGCCTTCCCGGCTCCCGTGGCGCAAGATCTTCTGGAAGATGGCCCAATCCGGCGGCCGTTCGGATTTTCCGCCATCGCATTGATCGCGATCGCCAAGAACTTCTTCGGCACTCCCTGGTCACGCCAGGAGCGGATGCAAAAGATGCTGGAGCTGCCGATCCCCGCCTCCACGCTGCATGACCAGACCGAAGAGATGGCCGAGGCTGCCGCCCCCATTTACAACCTATTGCAGATCCTCTCGGCCAATGCCTGGCGATTCTTCTCGGACGATACCGGAGTGCGGATTCTCAAGCAGGCCCCGATCGTCAAAGAGCAGCGCAAGACTGGCAAAGAAACGCTTCGTACGGGCGTGCATACATCCACGATACTGGCCGATCTCAAGGACGGCATGCGGATCACGCTTTTCAAGAGCGGCATCCTGCATGCCGGCGAGTTCCTGGATGAGATTCTCGCTCACCGGGACGGCAGCCTTCCCCCGCCGCTTCATATGTCGGATGGATCGAGCTGTAATCCTGCGACGGTCACCGAGACCCGCGAGTGCAACTGCAACGCGCATGGACTGAGAAAGCTCGAGGAAAAGCAGGAGATGTATCCCGAGCACTGGGAAGTTGTCCGGGCAGTGTATCGGGATGTAAAAAGAAACGAGACCCACGTCAGGGAAACCGGCCTGGATGACGAGGCGAGACTCGCCTACCATCGCGCACATAGCCTATCCCCGATGGAGGAGATGTTCGTTTGGATGCAGAAGGAGCTGGATCAAAGGAACGTCGAGCCCAACAGCCAGCTTGGTGGTATCTTCGCCTACTTCCTGACCCGGAAAAAGAAGCTCATGGCCTTTACCGAGTACGCCGGCGCGCCGATCACCAGCAACGCGGTCGAGCAAGCCATCAAACTCGTCGCACTCCATCGAAAGAACGCGATGTTCTTCATGACGGCCCGTGGCGCATGGCTCTGCGACGTGATCTTAAGCGTGGGCGCGACAGCGGGGACATCCGGGATCAATCTCTATGACTACTTCGTCGCGTTGTTGCGATATCGCGACGAAGTGAAGAAAGATCCCACCGCGTTCCTGCCATGGGAATATCAGAAGACGCTGGCCTGCCTGCGTGAGCAAGCCGCGCGCGATCCAACCACAAGGCCCGCCACCGGCGTGCGCGAACTCACAGCCAGCCAGTGGGAGGCGCGCCAGGCACGCTTCACCGAAGTCCGCGCACGGCTCCGGCGCGCGCGCCTACACGCGGCTGCCTAAGCCACCGCGAGGTTCCGAACATCACCGGCACGGCCGAAACCCAGGAATCATCCTCAAGCATCCGATGTTCCTTGAAAAT
>CAZVCF010000081.1:0-3651 GCA_964626355.1 uncultured Gammaproteobacteria bacterium | reverse complement strand
AAGACGCGATTATTGTCCCGAGTACCGCAAAGATCCCTGACGGACTCACGATTGGTTTGAAAGCCGAAGCTCAACTCCTGAAGCCGTTCTTCAAGGGAGTGGTGTTGGATCAGTAGGAGAGAAAGCGACGAATAGAAAGCGCCCCTCACGTACTTGTGCGTGAGGGGCGCGGTGTTTTAAATGCAAAATGTAAAAATCAAAATGTAAAATTACAATTAAAAATTGAAAAATTTTAAAAATCGTTTTTCATTTTTGATTTTATTTGTCGTTCGTTTTTAATTTTGTGCTTTTGATTTATTTTTTTATTTTATATTGTCCCGCATTATGACGGGATCCCGATGAAGGATGGATAATAAATTTTTAATGAGACAATTCTCAAACAACACAATAAAAATTCCAAATAACAAGCACCAAATAATAAATAAATTCAAATGACCAAAATCTACGCCTGAATGACATAGTCGGACAGGCTAAATTCTAAACAATTTAATTTTTAAATTTTGCATTGTCATTTTTATTTTTGATATTTGCATTTTACATTTTTTTGTTTCGTGTTTCGGATTTTTGATTTCCGCTCTTCACTATTCGTTGTTCGTTATTAATTTTTATTGACATCTTGTCGTTTTTTGAACGCATACGACAACGTATATTCATCAATATATTCTATTTCGCTTCCTAAGGGCACGCCTTTTCCAAGCGTGCTTATTCGCACGGGATATTTTTTAAGGCGATCAATAAGAAAAAGCGATGTTGATTCTCCCTCGATGGTTGGATTAAGCGCGATAATAATCTCTTTTATCGATGTCGGTTGCGCGAGTTTTTTTTCAAGTTGCGCGAGCGTGGTTTCGTCAATATGCGATCCCTTCGATGGGTTAAGCAACCCGCCAAGAATAAAATATATTCCTTTATATTCTTGAGTTGCTTCAATTATTTCTCTATCTTGCGGTTTCTCAATAATACAGAGTTGCGCTCTATTTCGTGCCGTGTCTGAACAGAGCGCGCATCGCGCGTTAACAGTATAGTTATTGCATTCGGCGCATCGCGTTACTGCGCGCAGCAGGTCGAGTTCTTTTGTGAGCGATTGTAAATAGAGTGGCCCCTTTTTGAGAAGATAAAAAACAATGCGAGCAGCGGTCTTCGGCCCAATAGTCGGGAAATCACTTATCGCGCGAATTACATTTTTGATCGGCTCGGGATACATGTTTCAAATTAAAAATTAAAAAATCAAAATGTAAAATGACAATTAAAAATTTAAAATTATTTTTTGCCATCGAGCGCGATAATATTCAAAGTAAAAATTTTAATGTTAGAATTTAGAAGTTAGGATTTTGCCCCGCATCCGCGGGGTGCCCCGCGGATGCGGGGTGATTTTTGCATTTTGATATTTACATTTTTAACTTTTATTGTATTCTCCCATCGCAGACGCATAGCCTTTCTCAATAAGGATCAAGAGCGCGGCCAACATTTTTTTATAAACCATATTGAGCATTTTTTGTTCAGCGGGCGTAAATTTTCCCAAAACAATTTTCATCGCGTCAGTGTGTTTCTTGCGCGGATTTGTGCCAACGCGGAACCGAACGAATTTTTGCGTATGAAGCGCGTCAATGACCGATTGTACCCCTTTGTGTCCGCCAGCGGATTTATCAAAGGATATTTTAAAACTGCCGAACGGAATATCAACGTCGTCGTGTATAATAACTATGCGGTCACTATCGTTTTTTTTGATTTTATAAAAATGCGCGAGCGCGGAGGCGCTTTTCCCCGATTCATTCATATACACAAGCGGCGCGGCGATAATCGTTTTTTCTTTTCCGATTTTTTGTTCCGAAAGAAGACTTTTTAATTTTATGTTTTCTCTTAACGGAGCATACCCTTCTTTTTTTATGGCATATTCAATAAAGTCGCGTCCCGCATTATGACGCGTTCCCTCGTATTTTTCTTCAGGATTGCCAAGTCCAATAATGAGATACATAGTAAAAATTAAAAATGAAAAAATCAAAATGAAAAATTATGAAATCATAAGCACGAAATTCGAAATCCGAAATCCGAAACAATATCTAAAGTGCCTACTCCGCCGAAGTAGCTATTCCAGTCCTTCGTAGCCATTCGAACTACTACGGAGAGGGCAGAGAAGAAGGCGAAGAAAGGCGGCTACGAAGGCCGGGCTAAATTCAAATGATCAAAACGGTTTTGAATTTTTGATTTCGGTCATTTGGATTTATTTCGGATTTCGTCCCGCATACGCAAGACGCCCTGCGCATGCTGGGGCGTGCTTCGGATTTCGAATTTATATTTTTCGTTATTCACTTTTCACTAGTATGATGATCGGCGTTGCGGTAAAGGCACTATATTTTCGTATTGTTTTTTTGATGAGATTGAGTTGCGCGTCTTTAATTAGTTTTTGTTTGATTGCTTTGCGCGGGACAAAAAGAGTAAAACGAGGAGGTAGTCCGTTGTCATGGCGTAAACGGGCGGCGCGCCATACTGGATCTTTAAAACGGTGCGATGCAATTGTTTCTTTTAAAAACGAATCGAGATGCGCTTCGTCGACGTGCGTCATTCTTTCTGCGTTGACGCGTCGTATTGTTTCAAGAAGAAGCAGTACACCCGTTTTTTTAATTGCTGAAATGAAAATGAGAGGTATCCACGAATGACTTTCCATAATACCGCTGTAATATTTTTTTAATTCTTTTCTGTGCGCGTCAGTAAGTAAATCGTTTTTATTAATCGCAAAAATAATACACTTTTGATGCTCAATTGTTTTAGTGAAAAGTATAATATCCATTTTCGTTAATCGCTCTTCACTTGAGAATAAAAAGATAATAAGGTCAGCGCGCATAATGCTTTGTAGTGATTTTTCAAGCCCTGCTTTATCGAGGATTGATTTAATGCGCGTTTTTTTGCGCATACCAGCCGTGTCAATAAAAAGTAACGGTATATCGCGATAAACAAATTTGATATCAATCGGTTCGCGCGTGGTGCCGGGGATAGAACTTACGATAACTCTTTTTTCATTAAGAATTGCGTTTATGAGCGATGATTTTCCGACATTTGGTTTTCCGATGATTGCGATTTTGAAAGCAGATTTTGAGGAACCTGTTTCTTTTTGTTCATGCGGTATAAGCGCGACAAGTTCGTCTAAAAGATCTCCGCAACCGCGTCCGGATACTGCTGAAATAGGAAAAAATTTTTTGAAACCAAGCTGTTGATACGTATGTTCGTACATCATAGACATATCCGACGGAGAATCAGTTTTGTTGATGGCGAGGATCGTTGGTTTTTTGAAACGAGCGATCCATTTCGCAATAAGGCGATCAACGGATGTTATGCCCTGTCGATGGTCGATAACAAATAAAATGCAGTCGCTTGCGGAGACAATTATATCAATATGTTTAAGTATTTCATCGCGCAGTTCTTTCGGAGTTGTTTCGTCAATATCAGTTCCTGCGCAATCAATAAGTGTGAATGTCTGTCCGCGCCATAGACATTCTCCAAAGAGCGCGTCGCGCGTCGTGCCCGCGATTGGCGAAACAAGCGCTTTTCTTTCTTCAATGAAGCGGTTAAAGAGCGTTGATTTGCCTACATTTGTTTTGCCAACAATAGCGACACGCACGTTTCAAATTAAAATACAAAACAAGAGTAAAATCCGAA
>CAZVCF010000080.1:0-3663 GCA_964626355.1 uncultured Gammaproteobacteria bacterium | reverse complement strand
CAAATGATCAAAACGCTTTAGAATTCAGGATTTTGCCTTTGTTTTAAATTTTGCCCCAGCATACGCGGGGCATCCTGTGTATATGGGATGAATTTTGAACATTTGGATTTGTTTCGGATTTCGCCCCAGCATACGCGTGGCGCCCTGCGAATGAGAGGCGGATTTCGTGCTTCGAATTTTTCAATATGTTGTATTGTTTGAAAATTGGTTCATTGAAAATTTATTGGAAATTACCTGCCCGCCGAAGACTCGGCGTAGGTTGAGAAATTGAAAATTAAAAATTTATTCTGTATTCCATATTCCAAGCCTTATTTTTTCTTCTTTATTAGTTTGCGCGGTTTTGGCTGAAAACGCGGTTCATTTCCCGATAAAAGTTCAACATTAAGACATAGTCCTTTCAATTCGCGGACCAACACATTAAATGATTCCGGCAAATTAATTTCTTGAATTGGAGCTCCTTTGATAATTGCTTCGTACGCGCGCGTGCGTCCAGGCACATCGTCTGATTTAATCGTCAGCATTTCCTGTAACATATAGGCAGCGCCATATCCTTCGAGCGCCCACACTTCCATTTCTCCGAACCGCTGTCCTCCGAATTGCGCTTTTCCTCCCAACGGTTGTTGCGTAATCAAGGAATACGGACCAATCGATCGTTGATGAATTTTATCCTCAACCAAATGATTCAGTTTCATAATATACATCACGCCAACGGTGACCTGTTCCGTAAATGAAGCGCCAGTGCGTCCATCATACAGAAGTACCTTTCCGTTTTCTGGAAAACCAATCTTCTTTAATTCCCCTTCTATAAATTCTTCTGTTATTCCGCGGAATGGCTGGGTAGCAATCCGATAACCTAATTTTTTTGCGCAAATTCCCAAATGCGTTTCAAGAATCTGTCCAATGTTCATACGCGAAACAACGCCTAGCGGATTCAAGAGGATATCAATCGGCGTACCGTCTTCGAGATACGGCATATCTTCCTCAGGAACGATAATTGACACAACACCCTTATTGCCGTGCCGTCCAGCTATTTTATCTCCAACTTGTACTTTTCGCATATCCGCGACCAATACTTGAATTCGTTTGATAACGCCTGGCTCGAGCTTATCTCCGGCATCGCGGGAAAATGTATGAATATTTATTACTTTTCCTTTCTCCCCATGTTCAAGATACAGCGAGGTGTCGCGCACATCTTTCGCTTTTTCTCCGAAAATCGCCCGCAATAATTTTTCTTCAGCAGATAATTCGGTTTCTCCTTTTGGACTGATTTTTCCGACTAAAATATCGCCGGATTTCACTTCAGCGCCGATACGAATAACTCCTTCCTCGTCAAGATTTTTTAATTTTTCTTCACTCACATTCGGAATATCGCGCGTTACAATCTCTGGACCAAGTTTTGTTTCACGCACATCAATAATGTATTCGTTAATATGCACCGATGTAAAGACGTCTTCTTTCACTAAACGAGACGAGACAATGATCGCGTCTTCAAAATTCCATCCTTCCCATGACAAAAATGCGACTAATATATTTCTTCCTAATGCGATCTCTCCATGATCCATACTCGGCCCGTCAACAAGCACATCTCCTTTCTTCACTGCATCTCCAATATTCGCGATAACGCGCTGATTCAGACACGTGTCCGCGTTTGAACGATGGAATTTAACCAAATCGTATGTGTCAGTCTTTTTATTTTTACTTTTTATTTCTATAAAACCGCCATTCACTTTCGTCACCACGCCATCTTCTTTCGCGGCGCATACA
Organism: uncultured Gammaproteobacteria bacterium; assembly: GCA_964626355.1. GTDB lineage: Bacteria > Patescibacteriota > Patescibacteriia > UBA2591 > CAZVCF01 > CAZVCF01. The sequence goes on along the minus strand of CAZVCF010000080.1, from coordinate 1,899 downwards.
TAGCCGCTGTCATAGGCGATTTTTCCTTCAAGGCCTGTGCCAATAAACGGCGCTTCAGGATGTATCAATGGAACTGCCTGACGCTGCATGTTCGATCCCATAAGCGCGCGGACGCCGTCATCATGTTCAAGAAAAGGAATAAGCGCGGTCGCGAGACTGACGATTTGATACGGCGACACATCAATAAAATCTAAATCAGTCGGCGAGCAGAATCCCATTTCTCCTTTCACGCGCGCTTCAATACGTTCATCGGTAATCATTCCGTTTTTATCAACGGACACACTCGTAATCGACGTGATAGTATGTTCTTGCTCTTCGAAAGAAGATAAATGAACTATTTCGTTGGTTAATTTGCCTCCTTTCACGCGGCGATACGGCGTTACTAAAAATCCGTGTTCGTTCAATTGCGCGTGCGTCGCTAAATGCCCGACGATTCCGACATTCGGACCTTCTGGAGTCGCAATAGGACAAATTTTGCCATAAAATGTTTTGTGAACATCGCGTATTTCAATGCCCGCGCGTTCTTTCGAAAGTCCGCCCGGCCCAGCCGCAGTGAATTTGCGTTTATGTTCAAGTTCCGCCACACAATTGATCTGATCCATAAATTGCGACAACTGCGATGTCATAAAAAAATCTTTAATCGAGCTCATCACTACCTTTGCATTAACCAATTGCGCGGGCGTCAACGTATCCGGATCAATAGAACTCATGCGATCGCGTATGATTTTTGAAAGACGCATAAAGCCAAGCCGCATGCGTCCCTGAATCAGTTCGCCGACACCGCGTATCCGTCGATTATCTAAACGATCGATATCGTCTTCTTCCTCCTGCGCACTATTAAGGCGAATGATTTCTTTAATCACGCCGACGATATCGTTTGGTTGCAATATCCTCTTCGTATTATCATCGCTATTTTTATAGTGAAGCCCTAATCTCTGATTTAGTTTATAACGTCCGACGGTCGCAAGATCGTATCGTTTTTCATTAAAAAACATTGTGTGGATCAACGAACGAGCATTTTCAACGGTCGCCAATTCTCCCGGACGAATTTTGTGATAGACTTCAATTAATCCTTCCTCCTCATTTGAAGCTGGATCTTTTTCAAGAGTCCGTTCAATGAAACGCACTTCCGGATCGGTATCAACGGATTTAAATAAATCAACAATCTCCGCATCGCTTCCGTAGCCAAACGCGCGCAAAAGCGAAGTTGCCGCCATTTTACGCTGTTGATCAATACGTACCCACATAATTCCTTGCTGATCAGTTTCAAACTCAAGCCATGAACCGCGATCAGGAATCACTTTCGCGCCGTAATAAGACATCCCGTGATAGAATTCAGACGAAAAATAAACGCCCGGCGAACGAACGAGCTGTTGCATGATAATCCGTTCAACGCCGTTAATAATAAAAGTACCCCTATCGGTCATAAGGGGTATAGTTCCAAAATAAATATCCTGCTCAATTTTTCTATTGGTTTTTTTAAAAATCAAAGCGCTTTTAATACGCAAAGGCGCTTCGTACGTTAACGACCGTTCTCTCGCCTGGCGTTCGCTGAATTTCGCTTCTTCAACCACATGTTTTGAGAAATGCAATTCCAAATTTTTTCCAACGAAATCTTCTATTGGAGAAAATTCTTTCAACACTTCCGCGAGCCCTTCGTGGAGAAATCGGTTAAACGATTCTATCTGAAGCCCGACTAAATTCGGCAACGGAATCATGTAAGGCGATTCGTTAAAAATAACGCGCGATGAACGACGTGCGCGCACGGAAGAAATGTTTTTTTTATGCGGCACAATTTAAGTTAAAAATTAAAAACGAAAAATTAAAAATTAAGTGAATTCAAAAATAAAAACTAAAAATGAATTTCCGTCGTTGTCATTTTTTTGTTTTCCTTTTTTG
>CAZVCF010000079.1:2074-3936 GCA_964626355.1 uncultured Gammaproteobacteria bacterium | reverse complement strand
CATAGAGCGAATCATACAGAAAGAGATGCGCCAATGTTTTCGTATCAGTAAGATCGTTGACCGCGACGATCTCTACGTCTTTTTCCAATAATAAAAATCGGGTTACCTGACGCCCGATTCTGCCGAAGCCGTTTATAGCAACGCGAAGCATAAAATAAAATTAAATATCAAATATCAAAAATAAAAAATATCGTTACAATTGAAATCTGATGAATTTTTCGATGACAATGTTTTCGCGCAGTTTCGCGATATAATTTTTTACGAGCTGTTCAACAGTAAGCGATTCGTCTTTGACGAATGCCTGCTTAAGCAAGCACGTTTCATTATATAATTTTTCTAATTTTCCTTCAATAATTTTTTCCCTGATTACCACTGGTTTATTGCGTGTGTTTTCGTCAGCCGAGTAGATTTCTTTTTCACGAGAAAGTATATCCGCGGGGATATCATTCGGAGAAATCCACTGCGGATTGGTTGCCGCGATGTGCATCGCCAGATCGTGCGCGAGCGTTTTGAATTCTTCATTGCGCGCGACAAAATCAGTTTCGCATTTTAACGCGACTGTCGCGACTAACTTATTGTTTGAATGAAGATAAACGCCGACAATCCCCTCTTTCGCGCTTCGTAATGATTTTTCAGCAATAACTTTCTGCCCTTTTTTGCGCAAAATTTCTATGGTTTTTGTTTTATCATTATTCGTTTCTTCAAGCGCTTTTTTAATATCCAAAACGCCGGCTCCGGTTAATTCGCGCAATTCTTTAATAAGTGATTGATCCACGTTTCAAATTAAAAATTAAAAAATCAAAATGTAAAATGACAATGCAAAATGTTAAAATTATTCTTGTCTTTGCTTTCTTTAATTATTATAAAGTGTGTTAACCTCTATCGCTCGCTCGGAAATGAAAAAAATGACGAAATCGGTGGAGTGAACAAAATATTTTATTCAATTTTTAAATTTTAATTTGTCCGTCCTCCGCAGTAGCAGTAGTTTCATATAATAAACAATCTTATTTAACGTGCATTTTTTCTGAAAAAAATTATATAGTATGGCACATTTGCTACTGCTACGGAGGATGGATCATTTTTCATATCCGAAGTGAGTGAGGAAAGATAAAAAATGTTTTATCTTTCCGAACGAACGAGGATATATCGGAGATATTTTGATATTTTCATTTTACATTTTTGTTTCCGACTTCGTCTCTTCAACGATTGTTTTGAGAATAAGTTCGATTGTTTTTCGCGATTCGTCGTTTGCCGGAATAGGATACTGCGTCTCTTCTGGATTGCTATCGGCGTCGATAATACCTGCTACTTTTATTTTCATCCGCTTCGCTTCGCGGAGCGCGGTGCTTTCGCGATGTATATCAACGATAAAAAGAATTTCAGGCATTTTTTCAAGCGTTTCCATTCCGCTTATCTTTTTTTCTATACGAGACATTTCTCTTGTTTTCACTAATCGTTCTTTCTTGGTGTATTTTTCCCATTCGCCTCCATCGCTTTCTCTTTTCATTGTTTTAAATTTGAGTATAAGTTTTTTGATGGTATCAAAATTGGTTAAGGTGCCGCCAAGCCATCGTTTGGTTACCGAAGGCATTCCCATTTGTTTCGCATAATTTCGTACAAGCGATTGCGCGACCGGTTTTGTTCCGACGAATAAAATGAGTTCGCCTTTCGCGCGAATTTCTTTTAAAATCGATATTGTTTGCAGCATTTTTTCTATTGTTTTTTCGAGATTGATCGTATAGATGTTGTTTTTCAGGCCGTCGATATACGGTTTGAATTTAGGATGAACGCGCGTTTTTCCGTGTCCATATTGCGCGCCTGCTTGTGTTAATTCATTGATGGTTGGAAGGGGCATAAATTAG
>CAZVCF010000079.1:0-2064 GCA_964626355.1 uncultured Gammaproteobacteria bacterium | reverse complement strand
ATTAGGAATTAGGAATTAGGAATTAGGAATTAGGAATTAGGAATTAGGAATTAGTTTATATGTTTTTCTAAATACGTCAAGCGCTCCGATGCACATCGGAGCGCTTGTTTCCTGTATAGCGTTTTCTATTCTAAAGTCCTACTTTTTCAAGTAATTTTCCAAAAATGCTTCTTGAGCTCCCTTGTAATTCAAGCGGTTTTAATGTCGAACCACCTTGTTCCCACGGAAGCTCTTCCTCTTTAATCCCCTCTAATTCCCTTGCTCCTTCCTCAAATTGTTGGCGAATATTTTCCATATTTTGCAACATATCTTTTATTGATTCAATGTCAATCGGTTTCGCGTTCAATGCCGCTGAAATTTCATTATACTGCGCAACAGCTTCATCAACGATACTTTGAATTTCAGTAACGTCTTTCTTTTGTCTCGCCAATCTCTTTACTCTATTTTGCGCGTCTTTTATTCCTCTTTGCATATCTTTCTTAAAACGAGAAAGATTGACTAATGTGCTGATGATATTGTGTTTTTCCCATATGTCTTGCATCTTTTCAAAAAATTCATTTTGAAGTTCTTCAAAAATTCCTTCGACATCACCGGATTTTATTGTTTCTTGCACTTTTGTTTTTTCAGCTTTCAAGCCATCAATTGCCGCGCGAAATTCTCCCAATATATCGCTTGCGTCAATTTTTTTTGCTTTCGCGAGTTTTACATCTTTATTGTATGCGTTTTCTAAATTTTTGATTTCTCTGTCCATCTGTTTTAAGACTTGCGGAAGACGCGATAATTGGTCAATTTGCATTCTACCTTCGTTAAGAGACTGCATTAATTCTTGTAAATTTTCCATGCCCGCGGCTTGCGCTTCTTCAAAAGTTCCTGCCGCTTGCACTTTTCCGACTATCTCTTCAACTTTCACGATATTCTGCGCGATTTCTGATGGAGCAGGAATTCCCTGTTTTTCAAGTTTCGCAAGCATTGATTTAAACTGTTTTAATCCAGTCAACATTTGTCCCATGCCTCGCTTCATATTTTTAAGATCTTGTTCTTCGCGTTTCTTTTGTTCTTTTTCCATTCTCTGCTGTTGCTCTTGTTGTTGTTTTTCCATTCTTTCTTGTTCTTTCTGCATATCTTCTTCACTTGGACCAAATTGTCTTTGCTGTCCCTCTTGACCTTGTTGTTGTCCGGGCATAAATTGACCTTCCTGTCCTTTCGGTTGAAACTGTTCGCCTTCAAAAGGTTTGCCTTGTCCTTGTCCTGGCGGCATAAATTGACCGCCTTCAAACGGTTTTCCTTGCTGCATTTGAGAATCCTTTTGATCAATATGTTCTCCTTTTTTCATCATATTTTCACCTTGCTTAAATCCTTGTCCATCCTTCTGAAAGTTTTGTCCATCTTTCTGGAAGTTCGCACCATCTTTCTGGAAGTTCGCACCATCTTTCTGAAATCCTTGACCACTTTGTCCTTGTTCTGGATGAAAGCCTGGACCGCCTTGACCTCCCTGACCGCCCTGAAATCCTTGTCCTTGTCCACTAGTTTGTCCAGGTTGAAATGTACCAGAGCCAGAGGTCTGACCAGGTTGAAATCCGCCGGATGAAGGTTGTCCAAAAGTTGCACTTCCTCCTGTCGAAGGGTATGTTGTTCCAGTTCCTCCTGACGGAGATGTCATCGTTCCTCCTGAGGGATATGTCATTGTTCCACCCGTAGAACCTTCATGAGTCGGATAAGTTGTTCCGCCTGTTGTTCCTCCGGTCGTTCCTCCTGAGGGATATGTCATTGTTCCACCCGTAGAACCTTCATGAGTCGGATAAGTTGTTCCGCCTGTTGTTCCTCCCGTAGTGCCTTCGTGATAGGACGTTTGCGCAAATGCCGGTGCTACAATCGCGAACGCCATTATCAAGATAATTGAAATTGAGAATAAATTTTTAATTTTCATATGTTTATTTTATTATTTAATAGTGATTTTTTGCATATTTTAGACGACCTTTATTTCGCTCTATGCAAAGCGAATTTATACAAGACCTCTTGTATAATAATCTTTTCTACTGCAATCGTCATATTTCAGCTGCGGCT
>CAZVCF010000078.1:0-3965 GCA_964626355.1 uncultured Gammaproteobacteria bacterium | reverse complement strand
ATTTGAATTTGTTTCGGATTTCGATATTCGAATTTCGGATTTGTTGAGATTTTTCTATTAACTGTTCAAAACGTGTTCAAATTTTTTGAAAAAATTTTACTGAATGAAATAAAAAAAGGAAACGGCGGCGCGTTCGCCAAACTATATGATGAATATAATCATAAGATTTATCGTTTTATTTATTTTAAAGTTAACAATAGGGAAACCGCGCAAGATCTGGCAAGTCAGACATTCATCAAATTTTTAGAGTATGTTCGCGGAGGAAAAACAATTGATCATACGCAAGCATTCCTGTATAAAATAGCAAGGAATCTTATTATTGATAACTTTAGACAATCGTTACATACGGCGCGTATTGATGAAAAATTTCTTGAAAATATTCCTTCTGAAGAAAATCTCGACGAACGGGTAAGCGAAAAAATAATCGTCGAGCATATTGAGGAAAAATTAAAACAATTACAGGAACCCTATCGGGAAATACTCATTTTGCGTTTTATAGAAGATCTGCCGCACAAAGAGATTGCTTCAATCGTCGGCCTTAAAGAAAATACCGTGCGCGTGATAAGCATGCGCGGAATCGAAATGTTAAAAAAAGAATTACATAACACCAATGAATAAATGCCCCCTCCTCAAAACCTCCTACGAATCCCTCCAACGACTCGCTGACGAATATAGCGCGGAATATCTTGCTGTTCGCGATTCCGGGGATCTCACGGAAGTAAAACAATTGAAAAAGGAACTGAAACAGAAAAGAGACGAAGTATGGAAACTGCTCTGCGGTGAACAGTACGAAAAGCTTGAAAAAGAGTTCAACCGCCAAGTAGATACCCTTGTAAACAAAGGTTTTCCTGTATTAACGAATAGAAAGGAACAAGAATTCAGAGAAATCTTCACCCCTCTGAGAAAACACCTCTTCAAACTCTCCCGAGAGACATTCCCCGAAGGACACATTCCTTTTATCATTGTCCCGAGCGAGAAACTGCTTTCGCTGGAGAAAAAAATTCCGCTGATGGAGGTGGAGGGAGGAAAAGGATATACTGCGCTTGATCTTTCGGAACTTAAAACCGCTGGAGGGATAGAAATTCCAGAATCGATGGCCTATCTTATTGTTGATGTTGAAAACGGCAAAGCGATGCTTGGAAAAAGCCCAGATAACGTGGTAAAACGATTCAAAAAAGAAAAACGTTCTCCTCTTACCGCCGAAGAAGGAGTCTCTCTTATCCTTTATTATCCACAAATCCTCGAAGACCATAATATAAGCTTGCCTGGCTCTCGCCCCAACAACGGTGTCGCGGATTTGTGGCTCAGTGGGGGCTGGCCGAACCTCAGCCGGAGCTCGGCGAGCTACTCGGATGCGAGGTGGGGTTCGGCGTCGTGTTTGCGAAGGATATAAAAAACGAATAGCGAAAAATTAAAAATAAAAATGAAAAATTGGCGATATTCAATAGTTGGTTTCTTGAGCAAATTCTTCCAAAAAAAGTAAAAAAATTAAATTACAGAGGTCGAGCCTCTGCAGAAGTGTAATTTTTATCAAAATCGTCCCAAATTGAAAAAATCAATCTATAATCTATAACCCTTTATTCATGCGACGTTCATGGCGTTCTTTTTTGGGGACTGTCCCAGAATAATAAGAATAGGGAATTAGCTTTTTCCGCCAAAGGCGGATCCCCGCCTGAACTAAGTCGGGCAGGCGCCTCTGGCGGAAGGGGGTTAGGAGATTAGGGATAGCGTAGAGGGTAAAATCAGAAATTATTTATTAATAAATTAACGAGTTAACGCATTAACGAATTATTTTTAAATTTTTAATTGTCATTTTACATTTTGATTTTTAAATTTTGAACTTACTCTATGCTCGCCACCATCGTTAACATTCTTATCTTAGTCGTCTATCTTATCTTTCTCGGCATTTTGGCGATTTTTTATGTGTATTGCCTTTTCGTGCGCGTTCCGTTTGTGCCCGCAGGAAAACGAGACATCAAAAGAATGGTGGAACTTGCGCAATTGAAAGAAAATCAAATAATCTATGATTTAGGAAGCGGAGACGGGCGAATTGTCTTTGCGGCTGCTTGTTCACAAAATGTGCGCGCGATCGGAGTGGAGTATTCTCCAGTGCTTATATGGTGGTCGCGATTATGGACGCATCTTGTTTCATTAAAAGGAAACGCACATTTTGTTCGTGGTGATTTTTATAAAACAGACATTAAAGAAGCCGATGTGATATTTTGTTATCTTTTTCCGGAAGCACTTGAAAAACTCGCGCCAAAATTCAAAAATGAATTAAAACCCGGCAGTTTGATCGTAAGTCTTGCTTTCCAAATTAAAGAATGGCAACCAATTCTCATCGACAAACCAACCGAAAAAATAACCGCGATTTATATATATAGGGTGTAGTGATTAGCGTATAGGGTATAGGGTGATTCACTAAACCATAAACCCTAAAAAGCTAAGAAGCTAAAACCTAATAAGTTATTCTTATGTTATCCTTATACCGCAAATATCGGCCGCAGACGTTTGAAGAAGTGATCGAAGAAGATCACATTAAAATCGTTTTGCAAAATCAGGTAAAAATGAATCGCCCCGGGCACGCGTATTTATTTGCCGGACCGCGAGGGATCGGAAAAACAAGCATCGCCCGCATTTTTGCGAAAGCGATCAACTGCGTTAAAAAAAGCAAAGATGGCGAACCCTGCAATCGATGCGATCTATGCGTCGCAATCAATGACGGAAATTGTTTCGATGTAATCGAAATCGATGCCGCGTCAAACCGCGGCGTTGACGATGCGCGCGATTTGCGCGAGCGGACGCGATTCGCGCCAAGTAGCGCGGCGTATAAAATTTTCATTTTAGATGAAGCGCACATGTTAACTCCTGAAGCGTTTAACGCGCTTCTTAAAACATTGGAAGAGCCGCCGTCGTATATCATTTTTATTCTCGCGACAACCGAATTGCATAAAGTTCCGGATACTATCGTCTCCCGATGCCAGCAATTCGATTTCAAAAAAGTAAGTATCGACGGATTGGTTCATCTACTCAAAACTATCGCGCGCAAAGAAGGCGCGCAGGTAGAAGATGCCGTACTGAACGCGATTGCGCGCAACGCAAGCGGCTCAGCGCGCGACGCGGAAAGTATTTTGTCGCAGATTCTTTCGCTCGGCGAAAAAAAAATCACGATGGAAATCGCGTCGATCGTTTTGCCTCATTCGGGAGAAGAAGAGGTATACGCGTTTATCGAATCGCTTGTTCATAAAAAAACAAAAGAAGCGATTGAATATATCAATAAAATTTTTTTTGAAGGCATTGATTTGGGACAATTTACTCTTGATTGCATTGAAATGACGCGAACGATACTTCTTATAAAGACAGGCGTTGGAACCGAAAACATGTTTTCACCGCATATAAAAAATAAACTTGTTGAAATCTCAAAACAAATAGAATACGACAGTCTTCTTGCGCTTCTAAATGAATTAATGCACACGCAATCATCTGAATACGCTTTGATTCCGCAATTACCCCTTGAAGCGATGATAGTGAAGATATGTGAACAATAGTAAATAGTTGGTAGTGAGTAGAAACCAAAAGCACGAAATTCGAAACAATATCTAAATTGCCTACTCCGCCGAAGTAGCTATTCCAGTCCTTCGTAGCCATTCGAACTACTACGGAGAGGGCAGAGAAGAAGGCGAAGAAAGGCGGCTACGAAGGCCGGGCAAAATTCAAATAACCAAAACGGTTCAGGATCTTATGTTTTATTTTGAATTTTGGTCATTTGAATTTGTTTCGGATTTCGATATTCGGATTTTGGATTTTATTTTTGTTCTGTATTGTCATTTTGATTTTTGATATTTACATTTTGCATTTTTATATTGTGTATAACTCTTTCCCTTAATTTTTTTATTGGTATAATAGAATAAGACCTCTTGTATAATAATTTTTCGTTACGAAATTGTCATATTTCAAGCGAGGCG
>CAZVCF010000077.1:0-4130 GCA_964626355.1 uncultured Gammaproteobacteria bacterium | reverse complement strand
TCAGGCTTCGCAAAAAGATTTTCACCGTAGTTCTACTACGACTCAAATCTTTTTGCTCGCCTTCCTCGTTTCGCTCAAAAATCTACAATTTCGCTGCGAAATAGTTTTGTAACCATCTCTATGAGCAAAGAACATGCTGTAAATTCTCTAATAGGGTTAATCGACTTATTAGAAAAACCGTTGCAATTCATTATGTTCGGCGGCAAGGGCGGAGTAGGCAAAACAAGTATGGCCGCGGCAACAGCTTTGAGATTTGCGAGCGAGTATGCCAAGAAAAGAAAAAACGACCACGCAGGGGCAGGTAAAGTTTTAATTTTCACCACAGACCCAGCTCCTTCGCTTGCCGATAGTTTTGGTCAGAAAATTGGCAATGAACCCACCGCGATTCATGGCGTGAAGAATCTTTTCGCTATGGAGATAGACGCAAAAAAAGTTCTTGAAGAATTTAAAAAAGAATATGGAGAAGACATTTTGGATATTTTGCAACAAGGCACTTATTTGGCCGATGAAGAGGTTGAGGAGATATTTTCGCTTGATATTCCGGGATTGGACGAAGTAATGGGACTTAAAAAAATTACCGATTTCATGGAGAGCGCAGAATACGATGTATATATTATTGATACTGCTCCAACCGGTCATACTCTGCGATTGCTTACCTTGCCCGAATTGTTGGATGATTGGATTAAATTTTTGGCAAGTCTCCGTTGGAAATATCACGTAATGGCGAGGCAGTTTGCGAGAGGAGAAGATCGTGTGGCAAAAGCCGACCGATTTCTTCTGGATATGAAAAGAACGGTGAAGAAAGTGCGAGAACTTTTGCAGGATGAAAAAAGAACGGAGTTTGTGGTGGTGACCATTGCTGAAAGCATGGGAGTTCGAGAAACCGAGGATTTGATACGCACACTTGAGCAGTTTCACATACCCTCTCGGCATATCATTATTAATAATCTATTTCCAAAACCTGTCCGCTTGAATCCGCCAGCTGGCGGAGCAGACAGGGAAGATTCAGATTTTATGAAAACCAAACGAAAAAATCAGGAGAAATATATAAATGAAATTAAAAATAAATTCAACGGACATCGTATCACGGAAGTTCTATTACAGGCTGATGAAATTCAAGGCATTAAAAGTCTGGAGGGTTTAGGAAAACAATTATTCGTTTAATTATGTTTAACTACCTATCACAACTTAATGGCAATAACAAGGAAACTATCCTCGGACCTTCAGTTAAGTTTGAAGGAAATATTATCGGTAAGGACGGAGATATTAAAATCGAAGGCATGATCACGGGCAGTATTAAAACAAAACACAGCCTTTATATTTTACGAGGCGCAAAAGTAGATGCTATCATTAAGGCCGCAAGCGCATTGATTGACGGAGAAGCGCACGGAAATATTAAAATAGATGAACATCTCGATTTGGGGGAAACTGCTCGTGTGGTCGGCAACATAATAGCGAGACGACTTACCGTGGCGAATGGCGCGCTTATTGACAGTAAAATCGCTATTAGCGGTGATTTACAGAGCATTCCACAAACACAACTATGAAAAAAACAGGAAAATACATTTATTGCGTAATAAAAAAACCAAAATCATTTGATCTTACTATGCGCGGCATTGATGAAGAGAAGGTTTATTTGGTAGATTCGAAAAAACTCGCCATTGCGGTAAGCGACGCGCTTGTTGAAGATTATCCCATTACGCGAAAAAATACGGTAACTCATCAGCAAGTTATTGAAGAAGTTATGCGAACACATTCGCCAGTTCTTCCAATAAGTTTTGGAACAGTGGCTGAGAATAGCAGAGTTTTACAGGAAAAAATGCTCATAACAAAAGAAAATGAATTATTGGAGGCGCTTGAGGGCATTGAGGGCAAGGTTGAGCTCAATCTGAAGGCGCTGTGGCTTGATATGCCTAAAATTTTTCAAAAAGTCGTTGCGGAAAATTCAGAGCTTGGTCGCATAAAACAGGCAATGGCGGGAAAAATGTTGGGAAGGGACGAAGCGATTGAAATTGGGAAGGTTGTTGCGAATGCCGTAGAATCAAGACGGGTGCGGATTATGGATGAAATTCTAAACTTACTGAAAGATAAAGATATAATAACTGATTACAAAGAAACTCAACTCCTTGGAGAGCAGATGATATTCAATCTCGCCTTCCTCATTTCGGAAAACAAGCAGAAAACATTTGATAAAATTGTCAGAAACCTTGACGAGAAATACGCGGACGAAAACGCTTATTTCAAGTACATCGGTCCAATTCCGCCTTTTAATTTTGTGAACGTGCCGATAACATTAAATTAAACGAAGCGACCATGTTTCTCATTGATGATTTATTATTATGGCTTCCTGTAAAAGGCATGACAGCCCTTTTCAAGAAGATTTATGATCTTACCGAAGCTGAACTTAATGATGAGGCGAAATTAAAAGAACAACTGTTGCGATTTCAAACTATGTTTGAACTTGACCAAATAAGCGAGGGAGAATATCAAAAGCGCGAGGATGAAATTATGGCGCGGCTTAACGAAATTCGGGAAAGAAAGAAGCGCGAAACCTTGTCACAATAAATATATCTATGTCAGAAGAAACACAACAATCGAAAAAAAATTTTCATAACCAAAGCCTAAAAGGCAAGCAGGCTTCCAATGGGGTAAGCAAGTTTCCTGCGGGGCAGGCCTCGCGCAAAACACTTCACGACAGTGCCCCAGCAGTAGAACAAAACTCACTAAAGAGTATTGGGCAGGCTAATGGCATTTTTAAGGCAGTTGAATTTATTAAAGAAACTCTTGGCAAAGAGGGCAGTATTGTCAAAGCTAATAAAATAGACAAAGGATGGGAGGTAGAGGTTGAGGTAGTTGAACAGAGTGAATATATGAAAAGAATCGGCATCTTGAAGCCGGTGTATGATAAGAATGTCTATCGGGTAACATTGGATCAAGATGGTGAAATGGTGTCTTATGAACGAAAAAGTCAAAAACCGTCCGGCGGTCCTACGGAATAATTTCAATAAAGCTTATGAAAGGATTTTATATTTATTGCGTTCGCGGCAAGGGGAATGCTGAAAAAATTTTTGCCAAAGACGGAAAAGCGAGAGGGATTGAATTTGGAAGCAAATTATTCTCTATTCCCTTTAAAGATATTGAAGCGGTTGTAAGCGAAGTTGATCTTTCCAAATTCAACGCGAAAACAATCGAAGAAAAACTTCGAGAGGACGCGAAATGGACTGAAGAAAATGTGAAGCAATACCATGAAGTTATAGCTAAGGCGAACAAAGCGGGTGTGGTTATTCCAATGAAGTTTGGGACGGTTTATAAAACAAAAGAAAATCTTGAAGCAATGCTCGCCACGAACTATGGGAAATTCAAAAAATTGCTCGCGCGCCTTGAAGGCAAACAGGAATGGGGGGTGAAGGGATACCTTGAATACAAAAGATTTGCGGGGATCCTTAAAACGAAAGATAAAAAAATGCAAAAATTTGAGAAAAGACGGTCGTCACTTCCCGAAGGAATGAAATGGTATATGGACAGAAAAAGCGATGGACTGATCGAGGAGCGCATAGAGTATAAAGTTGAAGAAGAATTACAAAAAATTATTAGCAAATTGGAAAAATTGGCGGAAGATGTTCGGTTCAACGATTTTTTGCCAAAAGAACTCAGTGAGCCGGGCAAAGATATGATTTTGAACGTTGCCTGTTTTGTCAGAAATGACGCGCTCGGCGAGTTTAAAAATTTAATGCAAAATCTTGCGGACGAATGCGGCGCATTGGGAATCACTTTCGTTTTTACTGGCCCCTGGCCGCCTTATAATTTTGTAGATATTAAAAATGAATAGAAACAACACATATCAAAATAAAAGTTTAGCTCGCTCCCTTCCAAGATTTCGTCCCGACTTAAAGCCGGGAAGAAGTCTAACTACCCATGATCGTCTCTACCGATCAAAGAAAGTGACTTTGATTGACGCGCTGGATCGGGTGATTGACAAAGGGGCGTATGTTGACGGCGAGTTAGTGTTAAGAGTTGCCGATATTGATCTTGTTTTTATTGGGCTTCGATTGATCGTCACTTCGGTTTCCAACGCAGAAAGGTTGAGAGCCGAAGGAAGGATGGGAAAGCGGGCGAATCCAACACCCGAA
>CAZVCF010000076.1:0-4178 GCA_964626355.1 uncultured Gammaproteobacteria bacterium | reverse complement strand
TCAACTATATCGCACTTCCTTATGAAAAGAAACAGGAAAAGACGATATACGTTTATATTATTCTTAAAATTGTTTAGTTTTGTTATACAAATCAATGAGAAGGCGTAAAAATTGGCGTCTTTCTTTGATGCCATTTTTTTTTGAAAAAATCTATCTATTCCTAAAGCCTAGAGCCTAACCCCTAAAGCCTATTTTATGCTTTTAATCGGAAAAAAAATTGAAATGAAAAGTTTATTCGACGAAAAAGGAAATTATATTCCGATAACCGTATTATTTGTCGGACCACAGATAATCACGCAAATTAAGACAGTAGAGAAGGATGGATATGATTCGGCGCAGATTGGCGCGACTATCGGTGATTCAAAAAAGAAAAGCAAAAAAAAATCGTTTATTGAGCATCTTAAAAAAGCGGGGGACGAAGCACGCGTAGTTCGTTCTCTAACAGAAATGAGAGCGCAGAATATAAGCGACTTTTCCCTTGGACAAAAGTTCGATGCATCATTTTTAAAGAAAGGAGATATGGTTACCATAAGCAGTACGTCGAAAGGGAAGGGTTTTCAGGGCGTTGTAAAACGACATGGTTTTAAGGGGCAGGGCCCGTCGCATGGACATAAAGATCAAGCGAGAAAACCAGGATCTATCGGCACAACGGCGCCGCAGCGCGTGATGAAGGGAAGAAAAATGGCTGGACGGATGGGAGGCGAACGGGTGACAGTAAAAGATTTAAAAGTAGTTGATGTCATCCCTGAGAAAAATACAGTTTTAGTTAAAGGATCGGTGCCAGGAGCGAGAAATACGATTGTCGAGATACGAAAAATATAAAATAGCAGACAGTAAATATAGAATAAAGAAAAATAGTGAGTAGTTTGTAGTGAGTAGCGAGTAGCGAAAATCCCAAATTACAAATTCCAAATCACAAACAATGCCAAATTCCTGCCTGCCTGCCTGTCGGCAGACAGGTCGGTAGGCAGGCTAATGACTGAAATGCAAAACTGTTTTTAATTTTGAATTTTGAACATTTGCCCGGCCTTCGTAGCCGAAGCTACTTCGGCGGAGTAGGCAATTTGTTTGTAATTTGGTGCTTGGGATTTGTAATTTATTTCCATTATTTTACATTTTGATTTTTAAATTTTTAATTTGAAACGTGTTAAAAGTTAATGTTTACAATCAAGAGGGGGCGGTTATTGGAGAAGAAGAAGTTGATTCCCTTTTTGAATCAATCGAGATTAAGATGCCGATAATACATTTTGCTGAAAAAATCCAATTGGCGAATCGCCGACAAGGTACTGCGCACACGAAAAAGAGAGGAGACGTAAGTGGTGGCGGGAAAAAACCATGGAAACAGAAGCATACAGGGCGCGCGCGCGCTGGTTCGACTCGTTCTCCGTTGTGGCGGAAAGGAGGTGTCGTATTCGGACCGAGCAACGAAATAAATTATTCGCAGAAAATTAATAAGAATATGCGACGGCAAGCGTTCTGTATGATTTTGAAAGACAAAATACAAGGAGACAGGCTCGTACTTATTGATTCATTAAATGTCGCGTCTGATTTGAAAACAAAGAATTTGGCTGGATTACTTAATCGTTTGCCGGCTAAGGATAATAAGGTTTTTATCGCATGCGAAGCGAAGAATGACGCGTTGAAGAAAGCGGGAAAAAATCTTTCACGCGTTAAAATATCTTCAGTCAACGCGCTTAATGTTCATGATTTACTTTTTTATCCTTATTTTTTGACTTCTGTTGCCGGTTTTAAAAAAATTGCAGAACTATATAAACCGAAAATCAAGAATAGGAAATTAGCTTCTTAGGAAATTAGGGGATTAGGAATAGAAAATTTTGAATTTTGATTTGTCATTTTTATTTTTGCATTTTGCTATTTGATTTTTTATATTTACTATCTTTTCCTAATCCCCTAATCTCCTAACCCCCTAATTTCCTAATTCCTATTTTATGGTTTGGTTTTCAAAACAAAAACAGACGACGAATATAAAAGAAGAAAATAAAACAGCAATAAAAACAGATGAAACTCAAGCGGTTTCTCAATTTCCGGCGATTAAATTAAGAAAAGATATATCAATCGAGAGTTTGCGAAGCAATCTTCGTCCGATTATTTCAGAGAAAGCGACCAATGCGCAGAGAGACAATAAATATATATTTTCTGTTGCGTCGGGGACGAATAAAATGACGACAAAAAAGGCGATTGAAGCGTTGTATGGAGTTAATGTGATTAAAATAAATCATATTCATATTCCTCGACGGATAAAAAAGACACGACGAGGGATTGCGCGAATAGGCGCGTGTGATAAAATGGTGGCGACGTTACAGAAGGGGCAGAAAATAGAGATAAAGTAGAGGGATATTGCGTTGCGAGAGAAGATATTCTGAACCGAACGCTCCATCTTGAATTACGAAATTCCTTCTCTCGGTGCGCATCTTTTTGAACACGGATATTTTTCTGCTGAAAAATTCCTCGTGCTCGCCTCAGTCAGGCTCGCAATGGTTCAAAAAGACGCGCACCTCGACGGAATTTCATAATTCAAGATTAAACTTCATTTTCTCGTTTTTTCGCAAATGGTTCAGAATATCTTCTCTCGCAACGCAATAAAAAAGAGTAGTGAAAAAAAATGGAGAAAGAGGAAGAAAAAAGATCATAAAATTTATTTTTTCTTCTATATTTTAATATAAATTGTTGTGATAAAAGTACTAACAAAAAATACGGCTGGGCGGAGAGGGATGTCGACTATCGACTATCGTTTTCTTTCGAAAGAAAGACCATATAAGGCGTTGATGCAAAATAAGAGACGAATAGATGGGCGAGATAATAAAGGACGCGTAAGTGTGCGGCATCGGGGCGGTGGTCATAAAAGGATGTTGCGTATTATCGATTTCAACCAAGACAAGTTTGATATTTCGGCAAGAGTAGAGACTATTGAATACGATCCGAATAGAACTTGTTTTATCGCGCGTGTTTTATACGCGGACGGAGAGAGGCGGTATATTTTGATGCCGGACGGACTGAACGTTGGCGATAAAATTGTTTCTTCGGAAAAATATCTCGAGCCAAAAATTGGCAACCGATATCCGTTAAAACATATTCCGCTCGGATCACTTGTGTATAATATTGAATTACAACCAAAGCGAGGAGGGAAATTAGTTCGTTCCGCGGGACAGAAAGCAGTCCTTATGGGCATCGCAAATGGATACGCTGAAATTAAATTACCGTCCGGAGAAATACGGAGATTTAATGAAAATTGTTTTGCCAGTTACGGGTCGTTAAGCAAGGGCGAGTGGAATTTGGTTCGCTTCGGAAAAGCGGGGAGAAGTCGTCATCGAGGGCAACGGCCTGAAGTGCGCGGAAAAGTTATGAATCCTGTCGATCACCCGCATGGCGGCGGCGAGGCAAAAAATTCGATTGGTTTGCGTTATCCGAAGACGCCATGGGGAAAACACGCGCTCGGAGTAAAAACAAGAAAGACGAAAAAATGGAGCAATAAATTCATAGTGAAACGGCGAAAGTAATTTTTATTTTTTAATTTGAAATGTGTCGAGAAGTTTAAAAAAGGGTCCTTTTGTCGATCCAAAATTATTGAAAAAAATTTCCCGTTTAAAGCAAGGCGACAAGACGATTATAAAAACATGGTCGCGCAGTTCGACGATTACGCCAGAAATGGTGGGAATTACTTTTGGAGTGCATAACGGGAAGAATCATATATCGGTCTATGTCGTCGAGCAGATGATAGGACATAAATTGGGAGAATTTTCGCCGACGAGAAAATTCACGAGACACGGCGGCAGAATACAGAAAGCTCTCGAGCAAGAAGAAGCTCTTAAGGCGCAGGAGGCATCAACAAAAGCTCAACAAGCAACAACGCCGGTAGCACCCAAGAAATAGGATATTAGCTTTTAGGAAATTAGGAGATTAGAAAAAATATCAAAGATTAAATAGCAAATAGCAAAAATAAAAATTTTAAAATTATCGAATTATCGAGTTAACGGATTAACGAATTAACGAATTAAAGGAAAACAGAAGATAAAACCAAAAAAACAAATAATAAATAAAGAAGAAATTTTCAACTATATAATTTTCAAAAAATAACTCGTTAATGCGTTAATTCGTTAATTTATTAATGTCAACCTTTGGGTTTAAATCCCTCGCCTTTAGGCGATCCTTTCAAGGGC
>CAZVCF010000075.1:0-4214 GCA_964626355.1 uncultured Gammaproteobacteria bacterium | reverse complement strand
AAAACTAAAAATGAAAAGATAAGAATAGTGAGTAGTTGGTAGTGAGTAGAAAAAATTAAAAAATAAATCATTAATTTTTTTGAAAGACAAATCCTAATTGTTCAAAAAGATATCTGCTTTCTTCTGTTGATCGGCAATTTTTAAGCGCGATTGTGATGCGAAGTCCATACACTTTATCAATCTCGTCTGCGGGTATTTCAGGAAAAATAATATGCTCCTTAATGCCGATCGAAAGATTCCCCTGTTTATCCATATTTTTCAATGACACGCCGCGGAAATCGCGCATACGCGGCAGAGTTACCATAGTCAACCTCTCAAGAAACGCATACATTCTTTTATGACGAAGCGTACAACTAAGTCCATTCACCATTCCTTTACGCACCTTAAGACCGGCTATTGATTGTTTTGCCTTCGTCTCATGCGGAATTTGTCCGCATAAACGCGCTATGCTCGCTTTAACATAGTCTTTCCATTGCGCATTTTTTTCAACTATTGCGCGAGAAAGACCAATTCCAACAATAATTTTTTCAATTCGCGGGACCGCTAATTGATTCTTGTAACCAAATTTCTTCATCAAAGAAGGGGCAATCTCCTTATTGTATTTTTCAAAAAGACCCACGGGTTAAATTAAAAACTAAAAATGAATAACGAATAATGAATAATAAAATCCAAAATTCAAAGCACAAAATCCAAAACAAATAATAAATCAAAAATTAAAATTAAAAATTTAGGACTTACGCGTTTGGATGCAATTCAAGGAAAAAGCGAGAAGCGGAATAAGCCGTATTATACTCATACGGTGTTGAGCACCGCAGCTTTTGACGCAGAAGTGCGCCAAACGCGTAAGTCCTAAAATTATTTAAATTCAGCTTTGCATTTCTTACATACTCTCATTTTTGCCGCATCTCCCAATATCTTAAAACCGACTCGCGTTGCTTTTCCGCATTGCGAACACACAATACGCGCTTTCGACATATAAAAAGGAGCGGGAAATTTTGCTCTCTGCCCTTTTTCGTTCTCACGACGAGGTTTAATATGTTTCACTAACAGATTAATACCTTCAACGGTTATCTTATAATTTTTTGGGTACACGCGCAAAACCTTCCCCGTCTTGCCACGGTCTTTCCCTATCATCATTTTTATTATATCCCCTTTTTTTATTTTAAGCACATTATAATTATGAATTAAAGTTAGGAGTAAAATAGAATCTCTCGTTTCCAATAAATTTTCAACCATCTACTCATTATCAACGAATAACGAAAATCAACGAATAACGAATTAAAAACGAATTTACGAATAAATAAAATACAAAATTAAAAAATATGCTTTGCGAAATAGATAGAAATTATTTATTAATAAATTAACGAGTTAATTCAATAGATAATTCAGAAATTTGTCCCTTCTTTTTTTAATTCGTTAATCCGTTAATCCGTTAACTAAATAATTCAAAATTGTTGATTTTTGCTTTTTGATATTTGATTTTTACATTTTGCATTTTCTATAGGACTTCCGGCGCTAAAGAGATAATTTTCGTAAAACCTCTATCGCGTAATTCACGCGCAACTGGACCAAAAATACGCGTTCCTTTCGGTTCAAGTGTTTTTTTATCAATAATAATACCTGCATTATCATCGAATCGAATATAACTCCCATCGTGGCGTCGATATTCTTTATGAGTGCGCGCAATCACGACCGGAACAATATCGCTTTTTTTGACCATACCGTTCGGCGTTGCTTCTTTCACCACGCACGTAATAATATCGCCTAAACGCGCATATCGTCGTTTATATCCTCCATACACGTGGATACACATCAACTTTTTCGCTCCAGTGTTATCGGCAGATTTTAACATTGCTCGATGCTGTAACATAATCTCGGTTAATTTTTTACAACCATAACGATTTTCCATCGCTTCTCTTTTGAGAGAGGACGACATTCTCTGAATAGTACTTTGTCTCCTATTTTTGTTTGATTTTCTTCGTCATGCGCTTTATATCGTTTACGCGTCCAATAACGTTTATGATATTTTGGATGCGCTTTCAATGTCCGTATTTCAACAACACGTGTTTTCTGCATGCGATCGCTGACCACCACGCCAGTAAACTGGCGATGGTGGATATCCTTTTTTGTATTATGTGTTTCGTTTTTCATTGCAAAAAGTTAAAATACGCGCAATATATTTTTTAATTTTATATATTTCTTTAACATTTTTACTATTTTTCACCACAATACCTAATCGCGCCGCGTGCAATTTTTGCCGCGCACTACGTTCAGCTTCTTTTAACTCTCCGATTGTTTTCGCGCGAAGCGCTTTTATGTCATCCATGTAACAATATAAAAAATCAAATATCAAAAATCAAAATGACAATGTAAAATGCAAAATTACCAATAAAAATGTTCGATAAATCAATTCACAATAATTCTAATTTTTAGTTTTTCGCCCTTTTGAATTTATTTATTTTTACATTTTCCTCTCACGCCTCTCTCAGAAAACCATCTCCTCTTTTTATGAATATGGTTTTTTGAATCCATTTTTAAATTTTAATCTGTCATTTTGCATTTTGATTTTTGCATTTTGAATTAATTTATCTGGTGTTTTGATATAAATCTTGTTTTCACCGGCATCTTTCCTCCAGCTTTTATTAACGCTTCTTTTGCTTCGCTCTCGCTTACGCCGATCATTTCAAAAAGGACTGTCCCGGCTTTTATCGGCGCCACATAATGGTCGACTGTTCCTTTTCCGCCACCCATCGGAACTTCTGCGCTTTTCGTAGTAACCGGTTTATCGGGAAAAATGCGAATATATACTTTTCCACCCTTGCGAAGATAACGAATAATTACTCTTCTGGCTGATTCAATCTGACGCGCAGTAATCCACGCGCTTTCTAACGCTTTTAACCCATATTCTCCAAAATCCAAGTTGACTTTTCTTGTCGCAATTCCCCTATCTGGATTACCTTTCTGCATTTTTCTATATTTTACTTTTTTAGGCAACAACATACAAAAATAAAAAATCAAATATCAAAAATCAAAATATCTCCGATATATCCTTGTTCGTTCGGCAAGATAAAACATTTTTTATCTTTCCTCTCTCACTTCGGATATTACAATTCAAAATTTAAAAATTATTTATTAAACAATTAACGAGTTAACGGGTTAACGAGTTTAAAATTCAAAATGCAAAAATTCTAATACGAAATCCTAAATCCTAAGCACCAAATTCTAAATAAATTCTAAATCCAAATGACCAAAACGGTTTAGAATGTAGGATTGTGCCTTTGTTTTAAATTTTGAATTTTGAACATTTGGATTTGTTTCGGATTTCGGATTTCGTGCTTCGGATTTAATTGTAATTTGGTGCTTGTGATTTGGAATTTTATCTTTATTTGTTTCTAATCTCCTAATTTCCTAACAGCTAATCTCCTATTTTTATTTTTTAACTTCGAACTTCATCCCTCGATAAATCCATACTTTCGCGCCGACAGCGCCGTAGGTCGTATGCGCCGCGCCGCGCGCGTAATCAATATCGGCCCGCAATGTCGAGAGCGGCATTTCTCCCCATTGCAACATTTCATCTCGCGCGATTTCAGCTCCGTCTAATCGTCCGCCTACTTTAATGCGAACTCCGCGGCAACCACCCTTCTTGCACTGATCGATAGCTCGTTTCAAAGAACGTCGAAAAGGAATACGTTTCTCGATATTTTGTATAATATCTTCCAAAATAACTGCTGCGGAAAGCATAGGCGCTTCTACTTCGTACACGTTAACTTCCACTGCACCGTCTTTTTTCTTTATTATTTTTTTAATCTCTTTTTTTAGTTTTTCAATATCACCGCCTCCTTTACCGATAATCAATCCCGGTTTTGCCGCATAGATCACTATTCGCACTGTTTTTCCCACCCGTTCAATGATCGTGTGGTCAACGCCAGCCTGCAGAATCGCTTTTTTTAAAAATTTCCGAATAGCGACATCGTCGCGCACAAACGCACGATAATCATTTTTTTTTGCGATCCATCGACTTTCCCATCCGGAAAGTATCGGTATGCGTAAAATTTTTGGATTTGTTTTATGACCCACGTTTCAAATTTAAAATGTAAAAATCAAAATGAAAAATAAAAATAGTTATCAAGTGCATCAAGTAAAAAATAGTGAGTAGTTGGTAGTGAGTAGCGAGTAGCGAAAATCCCAAATTACAAATTCCAAATCACAAACAA
>CAZVCF010000074.1:0-4388 GCA_964626355.1 uncultured Gammaproteobacteria bacterium | reverse complement strand
CGAGATCTTGCTAGGTGACTGGAGTTCAGACGTGTGCTCTTCCGATCTTAACACTCCATTGTATGTGGAGATGATAGATAAACGATAGAGAAAAAGGTCCGTTTTTTACGCATAAAAAAATAGCGGACCCTCAGATGCATAATGTAAAGTCTACATAGTATACTATTTGCAAAAAGTTTGTCAAGTACTTTCGATAGCCCTAAAAGCATTGATAAATCAATGCTTTTAGGGCTATTATAATTTTCTGTGGATAAACTATTGATATAATAATGGACACTAAGAGAATCTGTCACAACTCTCACACTCGCCGCCGCTCGTGTGAGGTCGCGACCCCGCCTCTCCAGCCCCAGTTCCACTCAAAACACTTTCATACAAATTAACATTTCTTAAAATAATAACATCAATTATAGAAAACGTTCTTAATTGAACTGGAGCTGGGTGCGGCTTTCGCCCCGTATACGCGGGGCGCCCTGCGTATGCGGGGCGATTTCTCTGCTACCGTTTCCAATGCGTATTTCCTAAAGCCTAAGAAGCTAAAGCCTAAGAAGCTAAAGCCTAAGAAGCTATTCTGGTGGGCGATGTAGGATTCGAACCTACGACTTCTTCGGTGTAAACGAAGCGCTCTACCGCTGAGCTAATCGCCCAAAATTTTGGCGGGTGAATAAACGAGTCGCTCTACCACTGAGCCAAGTGCCCAAAAATGCCAATGGACAGAATCGAACTGTCCACGCAAAGCTCTTCAAAAAAGAATTTATCCCGCTCCAAATGCCTGGGGACAGAATCGAACTGTCCACGCAAGGCTCTTCAGGCCTTCGCTCTACCACTGAGCTACCCAGGCTAGGCATTTGGAGCGGGACTCTACTTCACCCCTCATCAATTATTGAAAATTTCTTCGTACTGGTGGACCTGACGGGACTCGAACCCGTGGTCTTGTGCATGCCATGCACACGCTTTTCCTCTAAGCTACAGGCCCTCATAATAAAAACTCCAAATTCTAAATTGATTTTGTTATTACAACATTTTCTCCTTTCCAATTATCAATTTCTATCTATTTCGCGAAGCCTGCCTACCGACAGGCAGGTATTTTCTTTATTCGTATATTCGTAATAGATTCGTTATTCGTTGATTTCTTATCCATTTTTCCGCTTCCTAAAAATGTATGAAATAACGAACAATAAGACAAGAGCGCCGACAACGATCCCGATAATAAATAGAATACCATTATTGCTTTCGGTAAATTTTGAAAACGCGCGGGGGGCAATTTCTTTTTTTCGCGATTCTTGCAGAGCGCGCGCTTCTTCAATGGTATCTGTGCCCTGCCAGCGAACACCGACGAAACGAAGCGATGGCGTGTGAAAGCGGGACGCGCTCTGCAAGAGAGCCATCCATCGCATATCGCGTCCATCAATCGTTTCAAAAATATGTTCTTCGTCGTTGCGCGCTTTTTCCCACGACGCGCCGCCATTCTGTGAAAGAAAAAATCTAACGCCATTTTCGATACTTTCTCCACGGACGCCATACAGCGATGCGACGGGAATGTATTTATTATATTGACTTAAGTTCGCGGAGACAATGGAAAAAATTCCCGGAGCAAAACCAAGATCATTGATTAAAAAAAATTTCGGACCTCCATATTGAAGCGGTACCGATCCGGCAATATATATACCTGAATTTCCGTCGCCAAAAAGAGTAATATCGCTCATATACCGAATTGTTTCAAGAAACGGTTTTACGACCAGCGCGATGCCCTCTTGCGTTATCATCAATAATAAATCTTTCGACGCGACATAGAAGGAAGCAGCTGATCGAGCGGTACTGCCGACAAAACCGCCTTTTGTCAATTTGATCGGCAGAGTGTCTATTATCCGCAATTTTTTATTTGGAGCCAACACGGCAATCTTGCCTTCATATCCTAACGAAAGAATAAACCACTGTCCGCGATCGCGATCATATATAAAATTGAAATAGGGAATCCGTTCATACGAAGGATAACGGGAAATAAACAATTCTTTATCCTTAATAATTCTTTGAAGGGAATTTCCATCCCACAGATAGAGTTCTCCCCATACGTCTTTTGAATCGCTCACCATTGCGCCGACAATCACCACATCGCGCCCTTCACCAACTGTTATTGAACGAACCGAGCGATTTCCGTTCTCTTGAAACGTATACATTGCTTCTATGCTCGCGCCGTTATAATGAATAAAAGTAAGTGCGTTATTTTTCATTCCCGCGAAAAGACAAAATGTTTGCGCGCAATTCCATGAAACAACCGTATCTAATGATTCATAGACAATGTCGCTAATATCAATAAAACGAAATAACTTTTTCTCGTTCGCGTCAACCGCCAATTTATAAAATCGATTCTTTAACTCTCCACCGCCAGACGCTTCTACAAGAAAAGTATTTCTAAAAAACGCACCGCGCGTCAGTTGCATTTTTATGTCATCAATTGGAAAAAAATCCTGCAATGAACGATCAAAGAAAAAAACACGCCCAGTATCCGTGTTAAATAATATCATTGATTCGTTCCCCGCGATAATGCGCGGGCTTTCTCCAGCGGTTATGATACGCGCGAGCTGATCGCTTAAATCAAACGTTTCAAAACGCGGCGGAACCGCGATCGTTTGCGTTTCATTGTCAATGAGCGCTGTTGAGCTCGCGCGCGAAAGCCATGCGTCGCCAGAAAAAGAATCGGAAAAACTATATGATACTTCCGCGCCAACCGAACGCCACAAAAAAAATAGTAGAAACAGAATGAAGATGCGAACTGAGTTGGACGACCATTTTATATCCATATAGAAAGATAGACAAAAATTTCTAAAAAAGTATACTGAGATAATTATAAAACTCTTTTTAGCGAGACGCAGTAATTTTCGTCCGAGGCGAGGAAAACCAGTAAAATGATTTGAGGTGTACTATAAGTACAGTGAAAATCATTTTACGCCAGTTTGACGAATCCTCGGACGGAAAGAACAAGTCGCAGCAAAAAAAGTTTTGTAATTATCTCTATATAATAATACATACGCACACCAAAAAATCTATTATATAATCACCTATACTCGACCTGATCTTTTAATAAAAATTAATTGATTAACCTACCTACCGGCAGGCAGGCGAGTTAACGAATTATTTTGAAATTTGTTGTTGTTATTCGTAAATTCGTGCTATATTCGCCCCGCATTCGCAGGGCGCCCCACGCATGCGGGGCGTTATTCGTTGATTTCATTTTCCACTTTTAGTTATTCACTATTAACTATTTACGTGCCTTTGAACCGCTTCAATCTTATTGACGGCGTGCGAAAAGCCGCTCTGCAAGCAGGCGCGCCGCAACAAAAAAAATCGCAAAAAATTATTTTGCGTTTTTTTATTCTTCTAGGTATCATCGCGATCACGTTTGGAGCGAATGCAATTTTTCTTCACGACGCGCGGATTGCAAGCGTTGGAAAACTTTATTTCTGGAAGGCAATTGGACGATTGGCAATCGGGCAAGACAAGGTACTGAAAGGAGAACTCGAAGATCGCGTTACTATTCTTGTTATGGGTATCGGCGGCAACGGGCATGAAGGGCCGCTTCTCGCGGACACATTTCTTCTTATCAGTATTAAACCATCAACAAATCAGGCGGCGATTATTTCTCTTCCGCGCGACCTTTATCTGAATTACGACGGGAAACAATATAAATTAAATGCGCTGATTGCGGCTAAAAACGACATAGAAAAAGGCGGCGAGTTCGCGCGCGAGGTTGTCCAAGATGTTTTTAATATATCCACGCCCTATTGGATCGTCGTTGACTTCAAGACATTCGAAAAAATTATCGACTATTTTGGTGGCGTTGAAATAGCTGTTGAACGAAGCTTCGTTGATACGGAATACCCGGGACCAAATTTTTCCTATCGGACAATCGCGTTTGAGAAAGGCGCGCAACTATTTACCGGCGCGCGCGCGCTTGAATTCGCTCGATCACGACATGGTTCAAATGGAGAAAATGGCGATTTCGCGCGAATTAAACGGCAACAAAAAATCATCATCGAGCTTCTCGCGAAGATAAAAACTAAAATTTCATTACTCTCTTTTGATTCTCTCTATGAACTCTATCGCTTAATCAAAGGTGATATTACGACGAATATTGATGTCTCGGACGCATTCGTGTTGGCAAAATTCGCCCACAGAATATCTCCGAACGCTCTCATCACAAAGACCATAGAAGAAAAAGAAAAATTCCTCGAAGCGTCTATCATCTCTTCCGGCGCGTATGTGCTTATGCCCTACGGAGGAAATTATTCGCTCATCTCCGAAGAAATGAAGAATGTATTTAATCCACAATGAATTGGAAATCCGAAGCACGCCCCAGCATGCGCAGGGCGTCTTGCGTATGCGGGACGAAA
>CAZVCF010000073.1:0-4410 GCA_964626355.1 uncultured Gammaproteobacteria bacterium | reverse complement strand
TTACGCGAGGATCGATAGGAGTGGATGCGGAATAGTCGAGATAGACCATAGAAAATTTAAAATGAAAAAATCAAAATGCAAAATGACAAATCAAGAGATCATAAGCACGAAATTCGAAGCACGAAATTCGAAACAAAAGAAAGCTAAATTCAAAATCCAAATGACCAAAACGGATTCGTATTTTACTCTTTAGAATTTTGAATTTTGGATATTTGAATTTGTTTCGGATTTCGGATTTCGATATTCGGATTTAATTTAATTTATACTTCAGAAGAGTTCTTCTTGTTTTACCTTTTTCTCCGTTTTGAATTTAATTTTAATTTTTCCGTAGACGCCGTCGTAGCCCGGAATAATATCAAGCGCTCCATTGCGCACTTTAATAATTCCTTCCGCAACGCGCGACGAGAATATCTCATTCAGTTTTTGTTCGGGAGTTTCAAGAAGCGCGTCAAATTCGGTTACGTCCGCGCGGATCATTTTCTCATATTCGTTTTTTATTTTTACGCTATTTGTTGATTTCAGCTCGTATGCGTCCGCGATAATCCATCGGAGTGGCGCGATTTTTTTGAAGGGAACAAACTTTTCACCCTCGTAAGTCTGTGTCTCCTGTCGATCTGTAAGTTCATTGACGCGGTTCAGCACGCCAAGCACTAATTCGGTTTTGCAGATAGGGCAGATATTTTTTTTCTTTTTGCTTTCCTCTGGCGTTAAAGAAATATCGCACGCGCGATGTCCGTCGTAATGATATTTTCCTTCTTCCGGAAAAAATTCGATTGTATAGAGAAAATGCTCGCGCGTTTTGATAACGGAGACAATATCGCGATAGATAAGATTTTCAGAAAGATCAAATACATTCGCTTCGCGTCCTAAATTTTCAGGCGAGTGCGCGTCGGAGTTTGAAATGAGCGTGATTGAATCGAGTTGCGAGAGACGATGGTTCATCGCCGGATCTGACGAAAGACCTGTTTCAATCGCATAAATATATCGCGCGTAATCATCGAAACATTCTTCAAATGAGTCAAAGCCCGACTCCGAACCAAATATCGCGTACCAGGGCGTCCACGCGTGCGCGGGAATAACTAAAAAATCAGGCGAAATTTTTTGCGCGATTTCAACAATTATCTTCGCGTTAAGCCCCATAATCGGACGGCCGTCCGATAAGCGATTGACTCCTCGCGTATCAAGTTCGCGATTGAATTTTTCAACCGCGGAAAGAGAGGGGGCGAGTAGCACAAGATGTATCCGCCGCGTTTTATTTTTTTCTTTATAAATACATGAAATTTCAGCTGAAGCAACGAATGCAATCTCGCTATTATTCCATTGATAAACCCCCTCACGAATTTCGTTAAGTGAATTTTTTAAAATATCAAACCACGCCGGATGGGTAAAATCCCCTGTGCCTAAAATATCAATTCCTTTAATTTTCGCCCATTTTGACAGATTTTCCAAATCGCACGATTTTGATGTCGCGCGCGAATATTTTGAGTGAATATGAAAGTCGCAGATAGTACGCATAAGAATAGGGGATTAGGAGATTAGGGGGTTAGGAAATTAGGGAGTCAAGAATAAATTAGGAATAGGGGATTAGGCTTCAGAGAATAGTATAAACGCTTGACAGAATCTGTAAAATGATTATATTGTTTATAGTTCAATACAAAATAAATAACAGTATCGTCTATATAATACTCTATATAGAGAAAGGGAAATGTATGTTTATACCTGCATGGTTGTTTTATATTACCACAGCATCCATATTCTTATCGTGCGTAATGGTGATAGTAGAGATAGGTCGAAATTTTTACAAAAGAAAAAGGTATGCGGATATGGTAGTTGTTTTGGTGTGTATATTTGGCATGGTAGCATATCTATTGTATACGTTTTTTGTTGTATTTTTACAAAAACAAATATCATGGTGAGAACCTATGACGATGAATAAAAAAGTGATTGTGACGGTTGGTGCAACACGCGAGTTTATCGACGATATCCGTTTCATAAGCAATGTCTCGAAGGGCAGATTTGGATACGAAATCGCGAAAGCGTTGGCAAGATCAGGATATACTACTACTGTTTTGTGTCCGAAGGAAGTGCCGCCATGGTTTTATGGCGAATGCTCTGTAGAGATAAATCATGAATATTTCACCGATACGCAAAGTCTTGAGAATCTGATTTTAAATCAGAATGACATACAGATCGTGTTTCACGCGGCTGCAGTTTCTGATTTTCGTCCGCGCAAAAAGGTGAGCGGTAAGATTTCTTCACATCAGGAGAATTTAACGATTGAACTTGAACGGACGCAAAAAATTCTCGGCAAGCTCCGCGATCATTTTGGGAAGAAAACAGTACTTATCGGTTTTAAGTTACTCTCTGGTGTAAGCAGAAATGAACTTATTGAAGCGACTTTAGAGCAAAATAAAAAATATAAATTGCATCTCACGATCGCGAATGATTTGTCAGAGATACGACACGATTTCCATCCGATAACTATCGTCACCGCTGAAGGAGGCGCGATACGAATAGAAGGAACAAAAAAAGAAGTCGCGGAAAAATTAGTTGCGTTCGTGATAAAACGTACGGAAGTTTCTTGGTTCAAAACAGAGCACGAAACGCAGTGCGCTGGGTGCGGTGAAATTGGTCATTTGCCTGCTTGCGAAACGCATGTGGACGAATTTGATCGCGCTCTATCGTTTGCTCAAGAAGCACATCTTCTTTATGATACGTCCGGCAATGTTTCTATGAGATCATTTTTTTCAGATGATCTGCTTATCACGCCGCGTCAGGTTGATAAAAAACAAAAGGACGTTATCGACAACCTTTGTTTTGTATCGGTTGATCAAGAAAATAAGATAGTCTCGTGTTGCGGGGCGATGAAATCATCTGTTGATAGTCCGGTGCATGATATGGTTTATAAACGATATAAGCATATTCAATACCTTATTCATTTTCATGAACCATGGGGAAAATTTTCAAATCGAACAACATTTCCATATCCATGTGGCGCTGAAGAAGAGGGGAAAGAGATTGTAAACATATTGTCGCAAGATGAGAATAATACAATGAGTGATTTTGCGATTGAACTTATGCATCATGGCGCGTTGCTCGGTATTACGACAGATGGTCTCGATCGTCTTAAGCGAGAGTGGAAATTATGCAGAAAAGAATATACACAGCATCTTATCGATGTCAGGAAATTTCAGATCCTTGAACGCGCGACATTGAAACCGATCTTTCATAATGCGAAAATTGTCGGTGTTATTATGGAATTTGATAATGGAGTCGCGATATATCTTCTATCGTCAGCGCGCGGGCAGGGGATAGGCGAATCGGTTATTGCGCAAATCATTCAACGACAGAAAAAAATTAAAACAATCGACCAGTGCGAGGTATTGGATTTCTATACGCAACGGGGTTTTACTGTCGAGCGCAAAGATGGCGATATGTATACTTTATCTCCTCCGAAGATCAGCGGTTCCGATGAATTATTCGGCAGAATCGGTGAATGGAAAATATGAATAGATTGTTAGCTTTTAGATTATTAGAAAAATAAAATGTATTCCGTCGTGTCATCTTGTGATGATGCGACGGGATTTTTGTTTTTAACAAGGATAGTAGTTGACAACGATTTTATTTCTTCTATACTCTTTTTAGTTCTTCAAATAAAAGAATTTTAGCAGTTCTTTAAATAGAAGAACCTTAGAAAGAATAATTCATGTTTAAAAAAATAGTGGGAATAGGAGCCGTCGCATTTTTTGCAATAGCAGTTTTTATCGCCTACGCCGCGTGGTTCGGTCTAACGACAATTTACGATACGACTACCGTAAAAACCCAATATATTTTTTCCAATGGCGAGAAAGCGACATTCAGGATAACGGTGAAATATGAGATTTACGATTTTCCAGCGCCTAAAGCAATCCCGATACTATCTGGCGGAGTTGTTATACCGCCAAGTCGCGGGAGTATGAATCGCGCAGAAGAATCATTAGAAGAGATAAAAGAAATCGTTGAAGTGATCGTCACAGGGCACGCTTCGAGCGTCGTTCGAATGTTTAACAAGGATGAATTTTTAAAAGATGATTCTCAAGCGCGAAAACAGTTTGAGGAATATATGAGCCAGCGATGGGAATTAGAGTGGGCGAAAATAAAGATCACGGATATCGCTGTCCAAGAAATAGACGTAGAGAATAATAAGAAATAGACATTTCGTTTGCCTCAATTTTATTAAACATTAAAAAATACCAAACACAATTGGTATTTTTTTGTTTCAAAAGCGAAAAATTCTGGATTTCTCCAGATTTTTCGCGTAAAAGCCCGGGCAATGGCCTACTCTCCCGTGCGTTGGTTTACACAAAGTACCATCGGCGCTGATGCGTTTTACCTGCTAGTTCGGAATGGAATAGGGTAGTGCCGCATCGC
>CAZVCF010000072.1:0-4655 GCA_964626355.1 uncultured Gammaproteobacteria bacterium | reverse complement strand
AAAAGAGAGAAAGATGTTCTTTCTAGAAAGAAGAAAGAAAACAACAACGCCACTGTGAGTAGCGGTGGTTCAAGACCGGATTGAAATCGGCCCTGACAGGTTGTGCGACCTGGTCAGATGTGTCTGTTGAAAGACAGACACATTCATCCCCGATAATCATCCGGTCTTTTTTGTTTTTCTCGTCTACCCTTGACAAGAAATAACCTTTTTACTATATTTATAATTGATGAGTTTATAGTAAAAATATACTCATCATAGTTCATTATAAGGAGAAAAATAATAATGAAGAAAATAGTATATTTCTTAGGGTTTATTATCGCTCTAAGTGTTATGGGGAGTTATGCGCAAGAAAAGTGCGTAGATCCAGCAAAAGTAACGCAGGAAATTAAAAATATCCGCGCGCGCTCGGAAGAAAAACAACGTCAAGCGCGACTCAAAGAGCGCCAGAAATTCGAGGAAGATCTTAGTAATGGAAATATTTATCCGTATCTGATAAAAGAGATAATCCAACAAGAAGTGCTATCTAAACTCAGGCCAGCGACAAAAGAAGATTTTGAGCAGTGGTTTTGTGGTCATATCATGTCAAAAAAATACGGTAAATACGGTTTTAAAGTTATTGAAGCGAATTTCCCCCGAGATTTGAAAGTAAATGAATGGATCAGTTATGGCTATGACCATGACGGATTTAGAGAAAAAATAAACAATTTTAGCTCAGATGGCTGGTTCGTCGCAACCGAAGATTTTGTAATGCCGCCTTCAGTTGAAGTATCATACTCGAATGAGGAGACAAAAATTATTCTACATATTATAGTCCCGAAAGGAGTAACAGTTAAGAGAGGAAAAAATTTAAAAGATAATCAACTTTATTTTATGAAAGATTATCACCTTGAAGGAGGCTATACGACCATTCCTCTATTTAATGACATTTATTCTGACGCAGATAAGAAGGAATTGGCAAATAGATAAATCTTAAGATACCTTTTTTAAACTAAAAAATACGAGATAAATCAAAAGCCTCGATTTTATAGAATCGGGGCTTGACTATTTTTTAGAACGTATTACTGTTATCTAACAATCATTCAGAAGCCGTAGAAAATAGGCACGAAAGTTTAATGGTCAGATCGACCGCCTATCAAGGCATAATAGTTTATCAGTTCATAACTGATAAGATATTCTGTACTACGGCCTTCATCAAAGGTCGTTTTATTAATAGGAAATTAGCTTTTAGGGGATTAGGAAACTAGGGGAATATGATTTATTCATACAAAGAATTGATCGTATGGCAACGAGCGATGGAATTAGTTATTGCTGTATATTCAATAACAGAATATTACCCAAAATCCGAATTGTATGGTTTGACATCGCAAACTCGCCGTGCGGCAGTTTCTATTCCTTCGAATATAGCCGAAGGACGCATGAGAGGAAGCAAAAAAGAGTTTCATCAATTTCTGATTATTGCATATGGGTCAGGCGCAGAATTAGAAACACAGATAGAAATTGCGAAGAGAATATATTTTGATAAAAATTTAAATTTTTACATCGTTGATAATTTATTGTTGGAAACAATGAAGATGCTCAATAAGATGTTATCGAACCTGAAAACCTAATTTTTTATTTTTTATTTATTTCTAACCCCCTAACCCCCTAATTTCCTAACCCCCTATTTTTATGGCAAAAACAAAATTACAAAAAAATCAAATCGCGAGCGAGTTGAAGGAAAAAATAAAAAAGGCGAAAGGAATGGTATTGGTGAAATATGATAATCTTCCGATTACTCAAACAGATGAATTGCGAAGGGAAGCAAAAAAAGAACGAATGGAATTTTATGTCGCTAAGAAATCGCTTTTTGACATTGCGGCTAAAGAAGAAAATATCGAGCAGTTCGATCGTAAAGCGATCGGAGGAGGACTCGGTGTTCTATTTAGTTACGACGACGAAGTGGCGCCGTCGAAATTGATCGCGAAAATTATTAAAGGTCATACGAAAAAAGGAGAACCGACGTTCGCGATTCACGGCGGCATTTTAGAGAAGCGCGTTATTAATGATAAAGAAGTTACGGCATTATCGAAATTGCCATCGAAAGAGGAATTGATGGGACAAGTTGTCGGCACGATCGCGGCGCCGTTGAGCGGATTCATAAACGTACTTGAAGGAAATATGAAGAATTTGTTTTACGCGTTGGAAGCGATAAGGGATAGAAAATAGAATACAATATAATTCCCAATTTCTAATTTCTAATTTCCAATGAATTTACAATGAAGCAATTTCCAAATAATACAATATACTATAAAATCCGAAGCACGAAATCCGAAACCCGAAACAAATTCAAATATCCAAAATCCAAAATTCAAAACGAATCAAATATGAATTAAGAGAGAAACCTGATTTCTATATAAATCCATAATTCTTGATTCATAATTCATGATTCAATTTTAAATTTTGTATTGTCATTTTGCATTTTGATTTTTTCATTTTTAATTTTTAACTTATTTTATGTCAGATGAAAAAAAATTGATTCCGGAAAAATTTAAAGGATTAGTTTCAGAAATCGAAAAATTGTCGGTATTGGACTTGGCTGAATTAGTGAAAGTGCTTGAGGACCATTTCGGCGTGAAAGCGTCCGCGCCCGCGGTCGCGGTCGCGGCGGCTTCAGTCGCGCAAGAAGACGAAGGACCAAAAGAAGAACAAACAACGTTTAATGTGGAGATTACCGAATCTGGAGCGAATAAAATCAGTGTGATTAAAGCAATGCGGGAAATAATTCAGATCGGATTAAAAGAAGCGAAAGATATGGTTGATGGCGCGCCGAAGGTGGTGAAAGAAGGCGTCGGCAAAGCGGAGGCGGAGGAGATGAAAAAGAAATTAGAGGCCGCAGGCGCAAAAGTAACGCTGAAATAGATCTTCCCTCGAATTACATATCCGAAGTCCCGCTCCAATTCCAGTACTGCAAATTGAATTACGGAGAGGTAAGCCGTTAGGCGTTTCGCAGATAAACGATATGAATTAGCATTGTACGATATTTGAATTGGGGAGTGACGGAGGAAATGAAGAAAAAGTTAGAAGCTGCAGGCGCAAAAGTAACGCTGAAATAATGCGTGCAAAAGAGGATATAGAATCAGCGCCCTTTCGCTTAGGTGAAAGGGCGCTGAATATATTTTAGGCAACAAAAATGAGGTGCCAAAAGGCGTGGAATTTATTACATTTTTTGGTTATTGACAAAATTTATAATTTATGGTACTCTCTTTTTAGTAAACTTTAAAGGTAGAGTCTTTAAAGTTTATCGCCTGTGACTGTGGCATAGACCACAGCATGGGCGTTTTTTTTGTCTATAACATTTTTTTACAGAAAATTTAACATAAAAAAGGATTAGAAGGTGGCCTGCCCCGCTCCAGTTCTCTGTAAAATGTTCGCATAGATTAAACTAAGCCGAAGGCGTCGACGGAGTACAAAGTTTGCATAGATAAAACATTCGTTGGAACTGGGGCGGGGTTGCCAGGAAGTGAAAATTCGAGATGTATTCTTTAATCCTTTGCGATGATACGATGCGTTGACTTGATCTTTTATCGCGCCATAGTATCATTCGTCAAAAAGATACAAAAAACTCGAATTTCTACTTCCTGGTTGACATTTTTATCAGAAATTGTATATTGATTACTAATGTTCTTTTAAAGAATGTAGAAATATATAGGAAAGGGAATTTGATGCAGAAAAATAATTTTACGATGCTGCTTATCGCATCGGTCGCAACGGTGATTTTGTGGTTTATCCCATTCGCTGAAATAATCACTTATCCTCTTTTGATTTTTGCGACTATCATTCATGAAATGTGCCATGCGATAGTGACGTTGCTTACAGGTGGAAGCGTTGTATTAATTCAGATTAATACGAACGGAAGCGGCGTAACATGGACGTCCGGCGGTATGCCGATTCTGATAGGGAATGCCGGTTATCTCGGAACGATCACATATGGCGGATGGATGCTGATGCTCTGCAAAAACGCGCGTCAGGCAACCATCGCGTTGATTATTACCGTGTCGTTTATTTTCATTACCACGATATTATTTATCCGCCCGTTAATCAGTTTTGGTTTTCTTTTTGGAATTTTTTTTACGATAGCGACGGTATTGTGCATACGGTTTTTTTCGCAATCGCTTTTGCAGTTATGTATGAGTTTTTTGTCACTACAACTCGTCCTCAACGGTTTTTCTTCGTTGCGCACAGTGACGATGATAGCGTTAACGGTGAAACAAAATAGTGATGCGGTAGATCTTGAGCAGGCGACACTTATTCCGGCATATCTATGGACATTTTTTTGGATCGCGTTGTCATTTTTTGTTCTTTTGTTTGTAGCAAAAAATTTCAAAAAAAGTTTTTCGCAGTAACTATATGAAGCCCCCTCCGATGGTCGTCGGAGGGGGCTTTCTCTTTGTGTTAATGTACCTTGAATTACGAAATGCCATTTTTTAGTCATTGCGAGGAAGCCGATTACTCTATCGGCTGAGCCTACTCCGCCGTAGTAGTTGCCCGTCCTTCGTAGCCCTTCGGATGTAATATTTTACACTACTATGGCTGGCGAAGAATGGCGGCTACGAAGGCTGGACGCGGCAATCTCGCATTCCGAGGCAGAGATTGCTTCACCCCGATGGCCATCGGGG
>CAZVCF010000071.1:0-4712 GCA_964626355.1 uncultured Gammaproteobacteria bacterium | reverse complement strand
ATGTCGCCATATTTCTCCGCGTTATTAAAATCCGGCAACGATAATCGGAACCAGTAATCACTGATATCAAAATCGTTATAAACTTCTTTAAAAAGCGCAAGCACACCCAATATCTCCGATTCTAATTGTTCCGCGGTGCAATAAATATGCGAATCATTCTGCGTAAATCCGCGCACGCGCATAAGTCCGCTCAACACGCCCGAACGTTCGTAGCGATACACAGTGCCGAATTCCGCGAGACGCAACGGGAGATCGCGATAACTTTTAAGCGTGTGCGCGTAAATCATATGATGGTGCGGACAATTCATCGGCTTCAAATAATATTCTTCATCTTCAATAATAATCGGCGCGTACATTGAATCTTTGTAGTGCGCGAGATGGCCGGAACGTTCATATAAATTTCGTTTAGTAAGATGCGGTGTATACACATAGGTGTATCCTGCTCTCTTTTCTTTCTCATACATATAGTCTTCGATAATTTTTCTCAAAAGCGATCCTTTCGGAAGCCACAGCGGCAAGCCCTTTCCGACATATTCGGAAATCATAAAAATGCCGAGTTGCTCGCCGAGCACGCGGTGATCGCGCTTTTCAGCTTCTTTAATCATTGTGAGATACTCGTCAAGTTCTTTTTGCGTTTCAAAACAAAGACCGTATATCCTCTGAAGCATTTTATTTTTTTCGCTTCCGCGCCAATACGCGCCGGACAACTTATGCAATTTGAACGCGCCGATCTGTTTCGCTGAATCAACATGCGGTCCGCGACATAAATCAAAAAATAATCCACTCTGATACGCGCTTACAGTATTGATATTCATAATTCCTTCGCGCTCTTGTTCATCTAATTTCGTCGTGCCGTATTTTTTAAGATCATTTAATAATTCAATTTTGTACGGCTGTTGTAATCCCTGAAATTTTTTAATCGCCGCGTCAAGTGGCATTTCCTTTCGCTCAAAAACAATATCGCGCGATTGAAGTTCGCGCATTTTTGTTTCAATTTTTTCAAAATCATCAAGCGTCAACGGTTGCTGTGTTTCCACATCATAGAAAAATCCATTTTCAATCACCGGACCAACACCGAACTTCGCGTCAGGATACAATTCGCTGATCGCCGTTGCCATCAAATGCGCCGCCGAATGTCGTTGAACCTCGATTGGAAATTTTTTAAACATAGGAATAGGGAATTAGCTTTTAGGAAGTTAGGGGATTAGGGTAATATAAATTTAAAAATCAAAATGCAAAAATCAAAATGACAATTTAAAATGTTAAAATTATTCTTTAAAATATAAAAATGCGTGAAGCCATTATATTCGATATTTCAGTTTCTTATAAATACGGTCTTGAATTCATTTTTTAATTTTGCATTGTCATTTTGCATTTTGATATTTAAATTTTAAATTTGTATCGTTCATGCTTCATAATTCAAATTCTGCATTCTACTTTCTGTTTTCTAGATTCTATTTTCTATCCTTGAGCCACTCTAATAGTTTATCATATAATTCTTTATTCTCATCTAATACATCCATACCGCTTCCGCCCCTGTCTACTATCACTATTTTTTTGTACACTGTGCGTATGATCTGCGCGAACTGCGCTGCGCCCGGATAATACCAATCATCTTTCGCGATGATAATTCCGAGTAATCGTCCTGAATCGTAATCTTTTCCAAGATCAAGCGTTTTTACTCCCCGATAATTAACCGCCGGAGAAATCAAAATCGCGCTTTTTACCTTCTCATTAAATGTCGCAAACTGATACGCGACATTCGCGCCAAGCCCTGCTCCAATAACCGAAATCTTGTTTTTATCCACAAAGACATCCTGAGAAAGAAACACATACGCCGCTTCAAGATCGTCGGTCATTTTTTTAAAATCATCCTCTTTGAATCGATAATAATACAGAGGAGAACCGTCTTTTTCAATACTTTCGCCATGCCCGCGAAGATCGATCGCAAGAACCGCGAAACCGTTTTTCTGCAAAAAACGCGCTATCGGCGACATACTGCGCCGCGTTTTGCCCAATTGATGAGCGAGAATAACCGCGGGAGAATTAATTAATTCCGGCTTATAAAAAGTGCCCGCAATACGCACGCCGTCTTTTGTTCTGAATTGCACGATACTATAGTTCCGTTCTATCAAAAATTGTAAAAAAGCAAATCTCGAGCGCGCGATATCTACCCATTCAATCCCAAAAAGCAATCCGAGCATCCATACGAATGCGCCAAGAAGCGCGATGTACGCAGCGATAAAATAGATTGTCTTCATTCTGCACAGTTTAAAAATCACAGCTCTCTCTCCTCTTGATGTTGACGCAAAGAAAAAACAATATACACGACTCCTGCAATAAGCGCGCTTACTAGATCGCCAATTGTGTCAAAAAGATCAGGTTGCGTTGTATCTCCAAAATTTAACGAGGTCAATCCAAATACATCCATTAAAAATTCGTACATTTCCCATAGCACTCCTATTAAGGCGATACCTCCCATAATCAATACGATACGAATTATTTTTTGCGGCGCGCGATAATGGTAAACCAAATAAAACAAATCAGTTGTCATCGCCACTAATAATCCGCCGGCGAAATGCATTATTTTATCCGCGTAATACAACTGCGATTCAAACGCATCAAACGGTGCGACTGAATGAATATTATTAAAAATGCCATTAAGGGCGAGTAACGCGCCGATCAGATAAATAATTTTTTTGCGAAAAAAAATATACTCAAAAACCTCTAAAAAAATTTCCATATAAAAAGGTAGTGTAAAGCAAAATTATTATAGACAAAAATTCAACAAGTGGGAATAAGAAAACTTGGAGCGGGGTGCGAGAATCGAACTCGTGTCTCGTGCTTGGGAAGCACACGTACTGCCATTGTACTAACCCCGCCCCTAAAATAGTTAATAGTGAATAACGAATAGTGAAGAGTTTACAATGAAAAAAATTATTTATTGTTAATTAACGAGTTAACGGGTTAACGAGTTATAGAATTTAAAATTTATGATTTATGTCCGCCAGCTGGCGGATTAGGATTTCTGTTATGCTGCGTTGTATCGTTTGAAAATTTATTCATTGGGAATTCATTGGAAATTAGAAATTGGGAATTGGAAATTAATTTTGTATTCAAATTTTTCACTTTTCACTTTTAGTTTTTAGTTGTTTATTCTACTTTCTATTTTCTGATTGCTGTTCCGTCGCGGGTTCTTGTTTTTTTGGCTCCTCCTTCTTCGGTTCTTCGATATTGATTATTGCCTCTTTCTTCGGTTCTTCAATCATGCGCATCCCTTGTATTTTTTTGCGCGACATATATTTTATTTTTTCGAGTTGTTTGCGCAAAGTAAATCGTTTCAATACAGGGAATGGAACGCGATCAATAATCAGAGCTCCGTTTAGATGATCTATCTCATGCTGAAACACATTTGCAAGCAGACCGTCAACGCGGAATCGCACCTTTTTTCCGTCAGAAACGCGAAACGCCTCGACTTCAATTTCTCTCGCGCGTTTTATCTTTAAATAAATTCCCGGAAGACTCAAGCACCCTTCTTCTGAAATAACCGTTTCTTTTGATTTCCACACAATTTGCGGATTAATAAAACTCAATGGATTATCGCCGGTATCAATCACGATAAGTTGATCCGATTTCCCGATTTGCGGAGCCGCCAGCCCTACACCATGATTCTCATACATTGTTTTAAACATTTGTTTAACAAGGACGTGGTCGTTCGTGCCAACGATTTTCGCCGGTTTTGCGAAAGAATATCATTGCCATAACGCGCGAGCGCAAGCGATTTGATTGAATCGTCAGCGGGCATAAGTTGTTCGTTAATTTTCAAAGGTAACGCCTCTAAAGTATAGAGTATTTTTTCCTTTTTTTCTATTGACCTAATAAAAAAATAAAGCGGCGCAAGCGACAGCACGCCAATCCACGCAAACGCGATCAGTATATAGATAAGATATGAAAATCCAAAATGGTCCGCGATATATCCTCCGCCGGCCGCGGCAACCGCGGTTCCCAATTGTGTCGCAGTTGAATGAAAACTCCATTGGAACGCTCTGCGCCTCTGATCAAGATGTTTCGTGAATAAACTGCTCCACGCGGGGAAATTCGCCGCGCTTCCCGTAGCCAAAAGCGCTTCAATGATATATAAATGCCATGGAACAGAGATATATAAATAAAAAATCGGCACCGTGGCAAGCGCGATACCGCCTCCGAGCGTCCAATAAAAATTTTTTTTGTCGTCTTCTTTAATGTCCAAATGCGCGGCAACGATCATCTGCACGAACGATTTGACGATCAGAAAAATTGCTGTTGAAATACCCACGACGGTCAATGTTCCTCCGACAATTCTCTGCTCGATAAATACCGCGTAAACCGGGCTCAACATTCCGAAAGCGGAGAAAAAAAGCACATCAGAATAAATCAGCGCTTGAATAATCCGATTCAAATTGAGAATTTGAAGCAGTTTCATAATGAAACGGTTATAAAATATCTCTATTAATTTTACTCTTTTCGACGTTTTTAAGCCATCGCTTCCACACCTCAAAAACATTGCATAATCGCGATGATACTCTATACTTAAAGTCAAATAAATTTTCAATTTCTAATTTTCATAACTCGTTAATTTTAAATTTTGCATTGTCATTTTACATTTTGATTTTTAAATTTTGATTTTGAATACTGTTCTAGTTACACGATCAACCAAATAATCACATCCGCTA
>CAZVCF010000070.1:0-4823 GCA_964626355.1 uncultured Gammaproteobacteria bacterium | reverse complement strand
TCGCTGAATTAATATGGAAATACTTTACATTACATTACTAACCCTTATCGCCGCCGCCATTGGCACAATCACCGGTTTTGGGACATCTACGCTGATGATTCCGGTGCTCGTGATATTTTTTCCACCAGTGGAAGCGATTTTCTTGGTTGCGATTATCCATTGGTTTGGCGACTTATGGAAAGTGTCGCTATTCCGCAAGGGTTTCAGTTGGCGACTTCTAATTTTGTTTGGTGTCGTAGGTCTTGCGACAAGCTATCTTGGCGCATCTATATCACTTGGAGCGAACGAGCAAAGTTTACTTCGCCTCCTCGGTGTGTTTCTCGCGGGATACGCACTCTTTTTGACATTTCAATCCAAATTCAAAATTCCGGCTGGAACTATGACAGCTCTCTCCGGTGGCGCGCTTTCGGGATTCTTTGCCGGAATGTTCGGTATTGGCGGAGCAATCCGCAGTATGTTTTTGACCGCCTTTGATTTGCCAAAAGCTGTTTATATCGCAACGGCTGGCGCGATCGGGCTCGCGGTGGATTCCACGCGCATCATCACATATTTTGTCGGCGGCGCTGCATTACCTGAACGTCTCTGGTGGAGTCTTCTGATTTTTATCCCTGTTTCTTTTATCGGCGCGCAGATCGCCAAAAAGATCGTAGACCGGATACCGCAGAATAAATTCAGGGCAGTGATCGCCATATTTCTACTCGCCATAGGTATCAAACTGATTTTTTGGCCGTAGCTTGTTAAGTAATTATGGCTCAGGAATCAAAACCATTTTTAAAATCAATAAAGGGTTGAGAGAATTTAAGTTTGAATGAGTACAAATATAGTGTCTGCAAAGCTCACCATTGTATTCTATTGTTATGACCGCAGAAGCACCCGTGCTAATCGTAACTCGTCGTAGGAGTATTTTTCGCGCAAGTAGTCGAAGACCGGTTTTAATTTTTCGTCGCCGCATTTTTTGAATGCGGCTTTCATTGTTTCATAACGATCGGAAGGCAGTTTTAGATATTCAAGATCAAGCCGTTCGCCGGCGTCTACCATTTTTTCAATATGGTTGATAACGGTGGATGACGTTATGTTCTGCCGTTTGGCGATTCGTTCAATCGGAATTTTTTTCAGCAAGAATTCCCTTGTCATTAAAAAATACGTCGGCCGTTTGACGAACGATTTAATCGTTTTATTTTTTTCTAATTTGGACGGAATCGTTCGCGGAGCAATGCTATTCTTTTCGGTAAAATCAATAATTTTTTTCAAAAAAATATCGCCGAATTGTTCAAGTTTTTTCGCGCCCACGCCGTTTATTTCTGAAAAATCTTTTTTGTTCTGCGGAAAATAGTAAGCCATTTCTCTCAACGAAACATCGCCAAAAATGACAAACGGCGGAACCTGCGCCTCTTCCGCTATTTTTTTTCGCGCGCTTTTTAAAATTTCAAATAGTTCTTGATTAAACGCGATTTCGCCTTTCTCCTCTGTTTTAATCGTTTCAAAAGTCGCGCGCGGTTTTTGCAATTTTAATTTTTCATCGCTCTTTAAAAACACGATTCCTTTTTTTGTCACGCTCAAAACAGGATAGTTGCCTTCGCTTTTCATCAGATAATCTAAATTGACGAGTTGATTGATAATCGCTCCCAGTTCGTCTTCAGAAAAGTCGTTCACAATTTTAAAAACGGACAGCGTATCGTGTTTATTGATTACAATTTTTAAATTTTTTCTCCCGAGCAATAAGTCAATAATATAGTTTTTGCCGAAACGGCTTTCGGTTCTTAAAATCGCCGACATAATTTTTTTAGTTATGGTTGTTGCGTCAAATAATTCCGTTCGAGTACTGCAGACATCGCAGCTGCCGCAATTGTCGGATTTCATTTCTTCTCCAAAATAGCGGAGTAAATATTTTTTACGGCAGGTAGACAGTTCGGCATACATCAAAACTTCGTTTAATTTTTCAGTAGCCCGTTCCCTTAAAAGAGTGTCCTCTATTTGATTGATAAAAAATTCGTGCTTCCTTGTATCAGCGTATGTGTAAAAAAGAACGCAATCGCTTTTTAAGCCATCGCGTCCCGCGCGCCCGATTTCTTGATAGTAACCTTCCAGCGATTTAGGATACGAGTAATGCGCAACCAGCCGCACATCCGGTTTATCAATGCCCATACCGAAAGCAATGGTCGCTACGATAATATTTATTTCGTCTTTCGTGAAAAGTTCTTGAGTCAATTTCCGTTCATTCGCTTTGAGTCCGGCATGATACGCGCGCGCGTTAAAATTATTTAATTTTAGATTTTCAGCAATCGCTTCGGTTTCTTTTCTTGAAAAACAATAAATAATCGCTGATTCATTTCTATATTTTTCCAAAAGATGAACCAATTTCGCAAAAGCTTGTTTTTTTTCAATGACGCTGATGTGTAAATTATCACGATTAAAGCTGGATAAAAATATGTGAGCGGATTTGATACCAAGTTGATTTAAAATATCTTCGCGCACTTTGGCGGTGGCGGTCGCGGTAAGGGCAATAATCGGTATGTTCGGAAAAATTTTTTTGAGCACATTCAAGTTTCGATAATCAGGGCGAAAGTCGTGTCCCCATTCG
Organism: uncultured Gammaproteobacteria bacterium; assembly: GCA_964626355.1. Classification (GTDB taxonomy): domain Bacteria; phylum Patescibacteriota; class Patescibacteriia; order UBA2591; family CAZVCF01; genus CAZVCF01. Next base: position 2,242 of record CAZVCF010000070.1, on the reverse strand, counting down.
GAAATACAATGCGCCTCGTCAACCGCGATTAAATTGACAGGCAATGTTTTTAAAAATTCCTGAAAATCTTTTTGAGCAAATCGTTCCGGAGCAATGTATAAAATTTTAACATCGTTATTTTTAGCTCGTTCGCAGATGGTTTCAATTTGAGAGGGGATAAGAGAAGAGTTGATAAATTCCGCCTTGATGCCGCACGCTTGGAGCGCGTCAACCTGATCTTTCATTAAAGCGATAAGAGGGGAAATAACCAACGTAATACCCTCGAATTTTAAAGCGGGCAATTGATAACAAAGCGATTTGCCTCCGCCGGTTGGCATTAAAACAAGACTATCGTTTTTTTTCAAAACAGTATTGATAATCTCCTCCTGTAAGGGACGAAACGTATCGTAGCCGAAATATTGTTTTAATAAATTTTTCATAATTATTTTGTAGCTTGAATTACGAAATTTCTCTTCTCGGCGCGCCTCGACGGAATTTCGTAATTCAAGATAATTAAATAGTACAGGTATCTTTCCAAAAAACAAAGTTTTTCTTGAAAGGTCACATCCATTTATTCAACTACCGAGATTCAACCTCGATAGTTGGATGAGGAGGGCGTGCCGTGTTATATTTTCTGTTGACTTTACAAAAGATGAAGATGTGTTATCCTTTTTATTATTGTTATTTACATCGTAATTTATTATAAGGAATACTCTATGAAGAAAATCGCATTACAAAATTTGCCGTCGTGGAATTTATCGGATTTGTACGCAACCGTTGACGATCCAGCGATAGAAAGAGACTTTCAGAAAAATGTTATTGACGCGATACAGTTCAGTAAATTGTATAAAGGAAGAGTTAAAGACGATCTATCTGACGAATCGCTGAGTATTTTATTGAAAAAATATGAATCGTTGATTCAAAACGCGGTTAAACCGTATATCTACGCTCATTTGCTTTTTGCTGCTGACACGAAAAATCCGTTGAATGGCGCGCTTATGCAGAAAGCGCAGGAAAAATACAGCGCGATTATCAATTCACTTCTTTTTGTTGATTTGGAATTGATCGCGTTGGACGAAGAAGTATTGAAACAATGTATCGCTTCGCCCTTGCTCGCATCATACGCGCAGTATCTCAAAAAACTTCTTAAAGAAAAACCGCATCGTTTAACGGAAATGGAAGAACGGATTTTGAATGATAAATCGTTGACGAGCTCTGCGGCATTTTCCCGTTTATTTGACGAAGAATTATCTCAAAAACATTTTGCGGTTCGTATCGGTCGTATTTGGAAAAAAGAAAAACAATACACCGAAGCTGAAGCGCTTGATATGCTCTATTCGCCTGATCGCGCGAAACGAAAGGCGGCGGCGGACGGCATTACCAAAGGTTTGAAAGAAGAAGCAAGACGATTAACTTTCGTTTTTAATATCATCGGACAAGATAAAGCGATCAACGATCGTTATACGAAATTCAATCTGCCTGAAGATTCGCGCCATTTAGGAAATGGCGTCAGCAAAGAAGTTGTTGATTGCCTGACGGAATCGGTTATTGACTCTTATCCCGTTGTGCAAGATTTTTATCGGTTTAAAAAAGAAATACTTGGCTATAAAACGTTGTATGAGTATGACCGCTACGCGCCCATCGGCGCGACAGAGAAGAAATTTTCTTTTGACGAAGCGAAACAAATTATTCTCAACGCGTTCGGAAAATTTTCCGTTGACTATAGAAATTACGCTGAATCGTTTTTTGCGAATCGTCATATTGACGCGGCTCCGCGCGAAGGGAAACGAAGCGGAGCGTTTTGTTCCAGTTTTGCTCCCGGGCATCAGCCGTATATTTTATTGAATTATACCGGTGTTATAAAAGAAGTGCTTACGATGGCGCATGAGTTGGGTCACGGCGTTCATAGTCTTTTCGCGGACAAACAAAATTTTTTCAATTACGACGCGCCGTTGGTGCTGTGCGAGACCGCGAGCGTTTTCGGCGAGATGCTTGTTTTTGACGATTTGAAAACAATGCTCACCGGAAAAGAAAAATTCGCGCTCTATATGCACAAAATTGAAAGTATTTTCGCAACCGTGTTTCGTCAAATCGCGATGTATACATTTGAACAAGACTTTCACGCGATTCGCAGAGAAAAAGGAGAATTAACTACGGAAGCAATCAGCGCGCTTTGGAGAAAACGGCAAGAAGAAATGTTTGGCGATTCGGTTGTCTTGCGTCCAGAATACGATATATGGTGGAGTTATATCAGTCATTTTAT
>CAZVCF010000069.1:0-4827 GCA_964626355.1 uncultured Gammaproteobacteria bacterium | reverse complement strand
CAACTTGCGTTAATCAAAGTTTTTATATTGACGATCCTTTCGTTTTTAGTGGCAATGAGCTGGTTGCCGAAACTTTTTCATTTTTTAACAAAATATAAATTAGGGAAAACGATTGGCCGTCAAGAAAACGCACCAATTTTTAGCGCGTTGCATCAGAAAAAATCAGGCACGCCAACTGCCGGAGGTTTGATTATTTGGATGACCGTTGCCGTTCTTGCCGTATTTTTTTATGTTTTTGATTATTTTTTTGAGCACGAACTTTTCAGTATTCTTAATTTTCTAACACGACCGCAGACATTCTTGCCGCTCGGTGCGCTCGTGGCTTCAGGAATCATCGGTTTTATTGATGACTATTTGAATGTGCGCGGAGTCGGTTCAAAGGCCGGCGGTTTCAAGATGACCTACAGATTGCTTTTATACGCGGTTATAGCACTTATCGGCGCGTACTGGTTTTTTTATAAATTGGAATGGGATACGTTGCATATTCCATTTTTTGGAGATAAGCAAATTGGTTTATGGTATATTCCGGTTTTTATTTTTATTATTATCGCAACTGCCTTTTCGGTGAATGAATCTGACGGACTTGACGGGCTTGCCGGCGGACTATTGCTTATTGGTTTTATGTCATACGGTGCGATCGCGTTGATGATGGGGAAAATAGAACTTGCCAGTTTAAGCGGCGTTATCGCAGGCGCGCTTGTTGCGTTTTTGTGGTTTAATATCTATCCGGCTAAATTTTTTATGGGAGATACCGGCGCCATGGCGCTTGGCGTAACCTTGGCGATTATCGCGATGCTGACAAACACCGCGCTTTTATTGCCTTTTTTCGCTTTCATTCCAATGGTTGAATCAATTACGGTCATCATACAAATGATTTCCAAAAAAATACGGCATAAAAAAATTTTTTTATCCACGCCGATCCATCACCATTTTGAAGCGTCCGGATGGGCTGAACCGCAAATCGTGATGCGTTTTTGGCTCTTAAACGGCATCGCGGCAATTATGGGACTTATTGTGTTCATCTTAGATCGAAATTTATAGATAACAGACTGGTTTGGACAGTATCTCTTACCAGAATGATCTATCGGGCTTGGTTGAACACAATAAATTCAAAATGCAAAAATCAAAATGCAAAATTACAATACAAAATGTTAAAATTATTACTTGCCTTTACTAATAAGAATAACTGTAGCTGTTTTTTAATAAACTGAATTAACCACAAAATAATATCATATGTTTTTTTCAAATTCATTTTTTAATTTTGATTTGTCATTTTGCATTTTGAGATTTACATTTTACATTTTCTATGCCCGACATTTGTTTCGATATCAAAGCCGAATATGAATCCCTCCAAAAGTTAACCGACGAATATAGCGCGGTCTATCTCCGCGTTCGCGATTCAGGGGATATGACGGAAGCAAAAAAACTTAAAAAGGAATTACAGCAAAAGATGGACGCGCTTGAAGAAAAAATCGATCCGTATCATATTCGCTTGAGACAGCGAGTTTTTAAAAAGCTCAAACCGCGGCCACAATACGTCGATAATTTTTATAATGGTTTTGCGTTAGTCAATAGTGGCGATGATCGATTTGTCGGTGGTAACAGATATTTTTTTGTTGATAAAAATGGAAATCGTTTGAACGATGAGCATTATGAACAAGCAATGGATTTTTCTGAAGGATTTGCCGCTGTTAGACAAAATAACAAAGCGTTTTTTATTGACACAAAAGGACATGTGCTTAATAAGGAAATATACGATATCGCAGGCAGTTTTTCAGAAGGCCGCGCTCGAGTGAAGCGCGATTCGCAATGGTTTTTTATTGATACGAAAGGAGTTCCTCTTAATGAAGAAAAATATGACCATGTTGCTAATTTTAAAGAGGGATTGGCGCGCATCGTCAAAAATGATAAACATTTCTATATTAAACATGACGGCTCTCGTTTAAGTGAACAAGAATATGATGGCGCAGGCAGTTTTTCAGAAGGATTCGCATGGGTAGTGCAAAACGCAGAATGGTATTATATTGATAAAAAAGAAATAGGTGTATACGGAGTGTCCTGTGATTTCGCGTTTGATTTTTCCGAAAATTACGCGGTGATTTTTGAGAATGGTAAAGGTTTCTTTTTTATCAGAAGAGACGGGTCTCGTCTTAATGAGGAAAAATATGAAAACGCGCGAGGTTTTTTCAATGGCGTTGCTGCTGTTAAACAAAACGGAGTGTGGTTTCTTATTGATAAAACAGGACTTCCTTTAGATAAAGAGCGTTACGACGACATCAATCTTTTTAAAGATATAATTATGGCAAAACGCAATAATAAATGGCTTATCATTGATCGAAATGATTTTCGTCTAACTGAGGGAAAATACGACGATATGACATATTGTGGGGATGGGGTAATAAGGGTAAAGCAGAGAGGAAAGCGGTTCAATGAAGAGTCGTTTTACATTGACTATCGTGGCAGAGAAATTTTTGAGAAATAATTAAGAGTGAAGAATAGTGAGTAGTTTGTAGTGAGTAGATTAAAAATTAAATAGCAAATAGCAAAAATCAATAATTTTGAATTATTTATTAACGTATTAACGGATTAACGAATTAAAAAGATAAGGGACAAATTTTTGAATTATTTATTGAGTTAGTTAACTCGTTAATCCGTTTCCGCCAGAGGCGGATCCGCCTTAGGCGGAAACTCGTTAATTTCTTAATAACCTTGAATTACGAAATGCCTTTTTAGTCATTGCGAGAATCCGCCAGCTGGCGGAGACGCGGCAATCTCGCACCTGTACGAAGCGATGAGATCGCCACGCTCGCCTCGAGGCTCGCTCGCGATGACATTTCGTAATTTAAGGTTTTTCCTAACCCCTAATTTCCTATTCTTATTTCTCCCTCTTCCTAATCTCCTAATCCCCTAAAAGCTAATATCCTATTCCATGGTTGACTTTTCTGTTTTTGAAAATGAATTAGTCGCGCAACAAAGGGAAGGAGAAGTTCCTTTTCTAAAAAATGTTTTTCATTTTGCCGAGACCGCACATCACGGACAGGAACGGAAAAGCGGAGAGCCTTATATCGCGCATCCGTTCGAAGTTGCGCGCATTCTTGTCCGGCTGCGGCTCGACACGCCTGCGATCGCTGCCGGATTATTGCATGATGTTGCGGAAGATACATCCGTTAGTCTCGAGACGATCAAACAAACGTTCGGGGATGAGATAGCTTTATTAGTTGAAGGCGTAACGAAAATCGGCAAAGCGCGTTATCCGAAAATAGCGGTTGGAGAAAAAAGCGGTATTGAAGAAACAACAGAAAATCTCCGCAAACTGATTGTAAGTATGGCAAAAGATTTGCGCGTGGTGTTGATCAAGCTTGCGGATCGCTTGCATAATATGCGCACGCTTTACGCGTTAACGGAAGATAAACAGCAACGGATCGCGCGCGAAACAATGGAAATTTACGCGCCGCTTGCGGCGCGTTTCGGCATTGAAGAAATCAAACGCGAGCTGGAGGATCTTAGTTTCCAATATCTGTATCCGAAAGAATATCGTTTCATTAAAACGCACGCACGGCAGTACAGAGAGCGTGAAGATTATCTGAAACAAGTGACTCCTGTTTTGTATGAAAAATTACGCGCTGAAGATGTTGGTTTTCTCGGATTGCATTACCGCGCGAAAAGTTACTGGAGTCTCTATCAAAAATTGCTTCGCCATAATATGGAATTTGACATGATTTACGATTTGATCGCAGTGCGTGTTATTGTTCAATCAATTGAAGAGTGCTATCGAACGATCGGAGCGCTTCATAAATTATATCGTCCGTTGGCAGGACGATTTAAAGATTATATCGCGGTGCCGAAATTAAATGGGTATCAAAGTTTACATACGACGCTTTTCTGCGAAGAAGGTAAATTATGCGAGTTTCAGATACGCACGCAACAAATGCACGAGGAAGCGGAGTACGGCATTGCCGCGCACTGGTTTTACGCGGAACATAAAGATCAATCGTCGTATCTCGTGTCCGCGACCGATCAGCGTTTTTCATGGCTCGCGCTTTTGAGCGAATGGCAGAAGAAAATCAATGATCCAGACGAATTTCTCAATATGGTCAAAATAGATTTTTTTAAAGACAGAATTTTTGTATTTACGCCAAAAGGCGACGTGGTGGATTTGCCCGAAGGAGCGACGCCGATTGATTTCGCGTATCGCATCCATACGGAGCTCGGCAATCAATGCAGCGGCGCGCGCGTGAACGAACGAATCGTTAGTCTTGATGAGGAATTGCGTTCAGGCGATGTCGTTAGTATTGTCATTCAACGAAATAAGAAACCGTCGGCGTCATGGCTTGAGATTGTTAAAACAAATTTTGCGAAACATAAAATTAAAGAATCGTTGCGAGATAATTTGAATTCCTCTATACGGTTTGAATCAAAATCGATTGAGCTTGATTTTACGATTGTCGTGAGAGATAGAATTGGGTTAATTAAAGATATCTCTCGCGTTATCAGCATCGCGCATTTTAATATCGTGAACGTGAATATCGTACGGACAGAGAAAGATCCAATTTTAAAAATAAAATGCGCCACGAAAGATCGCTCAACGATCAGTATGGTTGCCGCGGAACTGCGGAAGGTTAAAAGTGTTATGGAGGTAGGATACAGAGTAAATTAAAAATGAAAAATTAAAAATGAAAAATCAAAAAATTATAAATACGAAATTCGAAACACGAAATTCGAAACAAATTCAAATGACTGAAATTCAAAATTTAAAACAATAGTTTTGGTCATTTGGATTTTGGAATTTGGTTATTGTTTGTGATTTGGAATTTGTGATTTGGAATT
>CAZVCF010000068.1:0-4905 GCA_964626355.1 uncultured Gammaproteobacteria bacterium | reverse complement strand
GGGGTCTCGTAATACAAAGAAATAGTAAATAGAAAAATTATAAAAGAATAGAAAATCTCTCCGACTTGCAAAGCAAGTCGGAGAGAAAAAGGAGAAATAGAATAAATGAGCCAGACGGCAAACGATGTTAATCAATTATTTAAAGATTCACAACAGGAAGGATTGCTCTCGCAAGCATCGGTTAAAGCATTGACCGTTCCCAATGTTGGGGTCCAGATAAATAGAGCGTTAGGCATTAAAGTTGATGATGTGCAAGCGAGCGAAGTCGTGCTCGTCACAACTTTAATAGATGATTCCGGATCAATACATTCCGCAGGAAATGAGCCAGCGGTGCGCGACGGACATAACTTGATCATCGATTCGCTAATCAATTCAAAACAAAAAAACAATATCTTGATGCATACGAAATATCTAAATGGCATCGTTTTGTTTGAATATGATTATATAGACAAAGCAACGAGACTTGATTCGCAGAATTATACAGCCGATGGGCAAACGCCACTGTATGATGAGACGGTTGTTATCCTTGGGACGGTATTAGCGAAAGCAAAAGAATTTATGGATAACGGCGTAAATGTTCGAACGATTACGTTAATCGTAACCGATGGAGCTGATTATGGTTCACATCGGCAGACACCCGCAACAGTCGCGTCAGTTGTGAAAGATATGTTGATGAAAGAAAATCATATCATCGCCGCGATGGGTATTGATGACCACGGACATACCGATTTCAAACAAATTTTTCAAGAAATGGGACTTGAAGATAGATGGATTTTAACACCGTTGAACTCGCAAAGCGAAATTCGCAAAGCGTTTCAGGTATTTTCGCAATCAGCGGTTCGCGCAAGTCAAAGCGCGCAAAGTTTTAGCCAAACCGCCCTCGGCGGATTCGGAAACCCATAAAGAAGAGGCGATAGGAAGTGAGGCTTTAGGCTCTAGGAAAATTAAAATATAAAATAGCAAATATGAAATAGAAAAAGATAGAAACAGAAGATAATATAGAAAATAGAATTAAATTTAAAATTAAAACTCAGCGTTAAAAACAGCGCTGAGTTTTGTTTTATTTTTTTGTCCGAATTTCATATTTCTAACTATGTGGATAACTTTAAACTTTAAGAGATCGGATCTCTTAAAATTAAGAGTATAATATAAATATGCGAAATCCACCTTTTATTAATAACTATATATACCACATATATAATCGCGGCGTTGAAAAACGCACTGTATTTTTAGACGATAAAGATTTTTTTCGTTTCATCCATGACCTGTTTGAATTTAATGACAACAATACCCCTCAACATCCCTATTATCGTCAACTTTCAGAGATTCAACTTTCAGAGATCGGATCTCTTAAGATTAAAAAGGAGAGACAACCGAGAAAATTATTGGTTGAAATTATGGCATTTTGCCTTATGCCAAATCATTTTCATTTATTGATACGGCAAAAACAAGATAACGGTATTTCATTGTTTATGCAAAAATTAGGCATAGGTTATTCAATGTATTTTAATCAGAGATACGAAAGAAGCGGCGTTTTATTTCAGGGAAAATTTAAGGCCGTGTTGGTTAAAAACGAATCTCATTTTTTCCATCTTCCTTACTATATCCATTGCAATCCGCTGGATTTGGCCGCGCCAGGGTGGCGAGAAAGAGATATAAAGGATTACAAAAAAGCGATTCGATTCTTAGAACAGTACCGATGGAGTAGTCATCTGGATTATATTGGAAAGAAAAATTTTCCGTCAGTGACGCAGCGAGATTTTTTGTTAAAACTTTTTGGGGGAACAGAAGGATATCGTAAAGGAATTACTTCGTGGTTGAAGTCAATGGATTTGGAAAGAATAAGTGGCTTGATGTTGGAATAAATAATCTTCGGAGATCCGATCTCCGAAGATTATTTCATGGTTGGAATCAATGGAATTTTAAAAAATAATCCATCTAACATTAGAATAAGAACTTTAAGAGATCCGATCTCTTAAAGTTCTTAAAGTCTCTTAGTTATTGTTTTGTCTTTATTTTTTTACTGTCTATTTTATAGATTATTTTTCGTTATTCATTTTCCGTTATTCGTTTTTCACTCTTTGCTGTTCGTTACTCGCCGTTCAATATTCTCCTGTGGATTACTTTTATTCTTTTTTAGAAAGAGTTGTTAAAATAAGAATACTTAAATTAACACTCTTCTTTGTATGTCAAATAAAAATGACCCACTTACTAAGAATGATTTATATGAATTTACTGATCAAGTTTTCTTGCCGGCTATTGATAGAATTGTTGACGCAAAAATTGAAGAAAAAGTAGTTCCACAATTAGGAAAATTAAAAGTTGACTTAATGCTGTATTTTGATGAAAAAATTGCTGACTTACGAGGCGATATTATCGTTTTATTACGCAAGGAAGACCGTCGCTTTATTCATCTCGTTGATCTTTTATATCAGAAAAAAATTCTCGACAAAAGTGATATTAAAGCGATTGACGAAGTTGAATTATTTCCACGAACAAAATAATTCATTACCAACTACCAACTATTTTTGCCCGATGAAGCGATACTTTCATCGCACTGATTTTTATAATAACCATCGTTCCGTAACGACAGTTTTATTATTGTCGGCGATATTTTTTGTCGCCGCTTTTGTGTTTACGTATGAAAATGCGCATGCCGCGTGGACTGGTCCGACTGCGGCTCCGCCGGGAGATAATCTTCCGCCGCCGGTTATGAGTTCGTATGGTTCAACTAATTTCAATAAATTTGATTCAAACACAGGGCAAGAAGCTGGATTGTTTATCGGTGGTCCGGCGAAAATTATCGGAAGAGGAAAATGTATGTTTTCAAGTTCGACCACCACGTATGCCACCACGACCGGTTGCGCGACAAATTTTTCACAAGGTATTGAATTAGGCGATCCAACTGGCAATTATTGGTCAGGGGTAGGCGATCGTCCTTTTTTGCGAATTGGCGTTCCGAACAGTCAATGGTTGCCCATTATGACGATTTATCGAGGAGGATGGGATTCGATGAGTGAAATATTTAAAATTCGCAGCGATGGAGGCGTAGTCATCATGCCGAAAGGCGGAACAGGAGGATGGGGCGGCGGATCAAATGAAGCTGATACGAGTATGGCGTTTAGTATCCGTAATGAGCCATGGGGGGTGAGCAGTAGCACCAATATCTTTCAAATTGAGAGAGGTATGGGAAGAGTGACCATTAACGCTCCGTCAAGCGCTGGAATGGTAAATGGTATGTTGATTGTGCCGCGCGGCACATTCTCTTTTGGAACGACCACATGGTTTGCTTATAACCGCATTGGTTCTGGAGGAACTCCATCAGTCGCGGCTTCAGCGAATGATTTATACGTACAAGGAACAGTTGAAGCAACAACGCTTAAAGGTATTCTTTCAGGAGGTTCGCTCGTAGCCGCAAGCGATGTCATTGCTGGTTCATTTGCAAATGGTCCGTACCAATTTCCAAATAAACTTGCGATTGGCATGAGTTCAAACGCAACCAACACACTTGATGTTGAAGGCGCCGCTGCGATCGGCGCAACGTATTCTGGCACTTCCGCGGCTCCTGCGAACGGGCTTATTGTGGAGGGGAGTGTTGGTATCGGGACCACGGCGCCGAACGCTCCGTTACATGTTAATAGCTCGCTCGCAGCGCTTTCACCTACACTCAATCTCTACAGAAATGTAACTTTTCCTGGGGATACAGGAGGAGGAACCTTATCAGGAATTTATAATGTACTGAATCAAAACGACACAGCTCACATGGGAGGTTCGGTGTTTGGAATTTATAATTCAGCTTTAACAAATACAGTGGGGTGGAATGGTAATGCGTATGGGATATATTCTAAGATCGAAGGCAGTATAACCGTAGACAATGGCGCTAATTCACTTACAGCAATATATGGCGATACGGTTGTTGGAGCAAATGGCAATATTGATGACGCATACATTTTTAGAGGAGCATTGACATTAACAGGAGCGGCTACTAATACCTATGGACTTTATTTACCTAATATGACTGGCGCGACAGCTAATAATTATGCGATTTATTCTGCTGGCGGTAAGTCGTATTTTGCCGGCAACGTCGGCATTGGGACGACGGCGCCAGTTGCTAAATTAGATGTAGCAGGCGGTTCAATAAGATTTATGGTAGGAAATGTTGCATCGTGGATGGGTATAGGTCAATTTGATGCAAATAATATGTTTTTAGGTGCTGATCCCAATGGAGCAGCTGCAGCCGGTGGGAATGTTGGGATTAAAATACGAACAGTAGATTCTGGAGGTAATGTAAAGGCCAATTGGGCATTTGATGCTGCTGGAAACTTAACCGCGGTTCAAAATCAAGGCAATATAACAATGGGTGGAACTGTTTTTAAAATAGACAGCACTTATGATGGCCAAACAATTCAATTAGGATACGATGCAGGCAATGTAAAAATAGTTCACCCTGTCTACAATGTTGCAGACATGGCTTTTCAGATGAATGGATCTGAGAAGGTTAGATTTACTGCCGGCGGCAACGTCGGCATTGGGACGACGGTACCAAATGACCTTTTGGAGATTTACAAAACTCAAAATGCGCAAACTAGTCTTCGTGTTACGAATCCGAACACGGGAACAGGGGCATATGCTGCTATAGATATTTCACAAGATATAGCCACGAATAAAATGTTACGTTTACATTATATCAATAGCGGATTTACAAGCACTGCTGGGACAGTCGCAAATAGTGGATTATTAGCGGTGGGTAGTGGAGGTACTGGGGGATTGTTTATTCGGACAGATGGAAATGCTCCAATTGTTTTTGCGACACAAGGTGAAAATGGAGAAAGAGTCAGAATAACAGGAGCCGGCAACGTCGGCATCGGGACGACGACACCAGCTGAAAAATTACATGTATTGGGT
>CAZVCF010000067.1:0-4933 GCA_964626355.1 uncultured Gammaproteobacteria bacterium | reverse complement strand
GAAGATTCAATTATTATTAACGAAAAATAAATAGAACGAATTAACGAAACAGGAAGTTTTTAACGGCGTATATTAATAAACTGCCTACTTAATATTGCCATGGCAATATTAAGTAGGCAGTTTATTTTTATAGCTTGTAAATTTTTTTTGACAATTTACCGACTAGAGGATAAAATTTTATAATCGCTCTTTTCCGCCAGGAGCGGATCCACTTCTGGCGGAAAAATTTATTGAGCATTTTGTTTTTCGCTTTTCATTATTAACTATTCACTGTTAATTGATTCATCATATTTTCGGGACATCTATTGGTTTTGCTATTCGCATTAGTCCAAAAAATATCATTCCGATCCCAACGAGATACGCAATGTAGGAAATATCACCATTCCATTGAATACCGCGCATGGCGTGGTAGACCATCAGAAAATCTCCTGTTGCGTGAAAAAGAAAACCAAGGACAAACGGAAAAAGTAATGACAGCGCGGCGTCTCCGCCGATTCGCAGACTCGCGAGCGATGTTGCGATAAGCAGAGTGGTTCCTAACGGATAGAGTATATTGAGCAGTTTAAACGAAAGAGGAATATCCGGCGAAAGATGCGGCTCCAATATAATCTGGAAAACAATAAATCCAATAAGCGCGAAAATAATCACTGTTTCAATAATTCGTCCAAGCGTGAATGCGGAAGCGGTTGTCTTGAGAGTATGCCACATGCCAAACAAAAGAAGTGGCGCGAAAAGTACGGCGAACACGTCAATCAATGACGGATACGGAGCGGCTTGATTCACTACAACTAAATAGTACGACAGTATAATAAAACTCAATCCCCATGCAATGATTCCAATTCCGTTGAAAAAAAGCGATTTGCCGAGCGCGTTTTTGAATCCGCCGCAGGAGAACGCCGATCCGATACTATAGAAACCGCAGACAATATACACAAACGCGTACGCGATAATAAACCACGTGTTCCATTGCGTATCATGCTTTTCCTGTAATTGAAGCGCGAACCACCACAGCGCGGTGACGACGATGACGAAAATAATAAAGAGAGTAATTAGTTTGCGGAACATAGGAATAGGAAATTAGCTTTTAGGGAGTTAGGAGACTAGGAATAGAATAAAATTTTTAATTATCCCGCCTTCGCCAAAGGCTTCGGTGGGCAGGCAATTTCTAATGAATTCCCAATGACTCAATTTTCGATTTGAGTTCAGAATTTTGGTTATTAACTCGTTAATGCGTTAACTCGTTAATTTATTAATAAATAATTTCTTCACAGTTAACTTTTCACTATTAGTTATTCACTGTTAACTATCTTTAGTATAGTGTAAAATAATAAAGAGTCAGACCGTAATGCACTTTTCATTATTCGTTTTTTACTTGTAGGATTTATTTAGAATTTAGATATGGTTTATTCTTTTTGAATTTTTATTTTTCATTTTGATATTTGATATTTTATTTTTCGTTTGTTTCGAATTTCGTGCTTCGGATTTAGGATTTAATTTAGAACGTGTCTTTTTTTTCTTCATTATTTCATACCGCAAAAAAAACTCCGCAGAGTGAAGCGGAGAAATTATTACAGTATCTTTTCGGATTAATTAATCGCGCTGATTTGATTGTTTCGTTAACTGAACAGCATCGCGCGCTGAAAACACTTTCAGGAGGAATACAGCGCCGCGCGTACGCCACGTTATATCGCGCGCTTGAAGATTTTATCGTGAGCCATAAGCCGCTCATCGTGAAAAAGGAATTTACCAAAGAATCGCTTCGCGCGGAAATCGCTGAACATATCACTTCCAATGAATTACCGGATGAACTTCGCCTTATTTTTTTGTTGCCGCTTGAACAGGCAGTGCTTGTGTGCGGAGTCGGCTTATCGGAAATGGTAAGTGAAATAATTCGTATCAAAGGAGAACAATGGCTCGCTGTTTTTATACAAAATTCACTTAAAGGAACATCGCTTGAATCTGTTGCGATAAAAGATCAACAAATCGATTATGCGATGGCTCTGCATCACGCGCGCACGACCGGCGGCGCAACAGTTCAAGAGATAACTTCTTCTTTTAAAAAATTTTCGCAAGCACTCTACGCGGAACTTCAGAAAGAGAATGAAGCGCGCGCGAAGCAATTATTTTCGGAAGCGTATTTGTTTATCAAAGAAAGTTATGAGAGCGATCTTCTTTCTCTTTTTATGGAGATCGTGCAGTCAGATATTTTAGAAAAAGAGAAATTAACGTTTCTTTCACAGGAATCGCTCGAACAAAAAATGAAAAATCGCACCGAAGAATTAGAAAAAGCAAAAGTAGTTTTGGAACAGAAAGTCGAAGATATCACCAAAACGCAGGCGGCGCTAATGAATGTTCTCGAAGACGAACGCGCGTTACAAGTTAAATTAAAAGAGGAGCGCGATCGCTTGCAGATTATTGTTAGTTCAATCGGCGAAGCGCTGTTTGTGGTTGATACGTCATATACGGTTCTTTTGACGAATCAGGCGGTTGAAAAAATTTTTAAAATTTCATTGAGCGAATTTGACGGAAAAGATCTGCGTTCAATAGTCAAAATGTATAAAGGAACAGTACAGATAGAAGAAAATCAAAATCCATTAAAGAATGTCATTGAAAAAGGCGAGAGCGTTGCCACGACTGTTGAGGATGCGTTGAGTTGGCAAATCGGCGCTTCTGATAAACAATACCCTGTTGCATTCACCGCGTCGCCGCTTCAGGGCGAGGGAATTATCGGCGCGGTCATCGTGGTGCGCGATATCACGGAAGAAAAAAAATTGGACGAAGCGCGGCGATCATTTGTTTCAGTTACGTCGCATCAGTTACGCACGCCGTTAAGTTCAATTAGGTGGTTTATTGAAATGCTTTTGGAAGGAGACGCGGGAGAAGTTCCAAAAGAACAAAAAGATTTACTTGATCAGGTTTATGGAGGCACCGATCGAATGTTGAATATGATTAATCTCCTGTTGCAGATTGGCCGCGTTGAATCCGGCAGGATAAAAGTTGAGCCGACGCCAATTGATTTCAAAAAATTTACCGATGATATCGTTGCCGCGTTTAAAGATCAGCTCGTGTTGAAAAAACAAACAATACAGGTGAAGTCTGCGCCGGAAGTGTTGCCGTCAATTTCGCTTGATTACGATATGTTATGGCAGGTTGTTCAGAATTTGGTTAGTAACGCGTTGCGCTATTCTCCTGAAAATGCTACGGTAAATATAACTATAGCCATAGACGAAACAAAAAAAGAAATGACCTATGCAGTCGAAGACCATGGAATCGGCATTCAGGAATCCCAGCAAGAGAAAATTTTTGAACAATTTTTTAGAACACCGGGCGCGATTAAAGCGGTTCCTGATGGTTCAGGGCTTGGATTATATCTTGCTAAAAAAATAGTGAAAGAATGGGAAGGGAAAATATGGTTCGTTTCTCAAGAAGGAAAAGGCTCAACATTTTATTTCACTATCCCGCTCAAAGGAATGCAGGCACGAGAAGGAGATGTAAAATTGGGCATCGATAAAGAAGTTAAGAGTGAATAACTAAAAACTGAAAGCGAAATACAAATTATTCATTACTTAATTAACGCATTAACGAGTTAACGAATTATTTTTTGAAAATTATATAGTTGAAAATTTCTTCCTTATTTATTATTTGTTCTTTTTGGGTTTTACCTTGTATCTTCTGTCTTCCTTTAATTCGTTAATTCATTAATCCGCCTGCCTGCGCGGTAGGCAGGTTAACTCGATAATTTTAAAATTTTTATTTTTGTTTTTGACTTTTGAATATGGACACTCCTCCTACTCCATTAGTTTCTCAACAACCAGTTGCAATAGCACAGCCAGTAGCGCCGGCGCAACAACCGGTGGCGCAGCCGGCAACAGCGCTGATTAAAAAAATCGTTCTTATTATCGAGGATGATGTTTTTCTGGTGCGCGCGTACGAGACAAAATTTAAAAAAGAAAATATTGAGGCATGGATTGCTTCTGACGGAAAAGAAGCGTTTTCCTATCTTGAAGAGAAAGCGCCTCCGGCAATGGTGTTATTAGATTTGATGCTTCCTGGCGTAAGTGGGTATGATGTTTTGAAAGCGATACGCGCTAAAGAAACATGGAAAAAAGTGCCGGTGCTCATCGTTAGTAATCTTGGCGCGCCGCAAGATATACAAAAAGGGAAAGAATTGGGGGCAACTGATTATTTGGTTAAATCAAATGTGAAAATTAGCGCGATTATTGAGCGCGCAAAAATGATTATAGAAAGTGAAGCGAGCTATCAGAACAGAACAATTTACGACAGTTCGACGCCGATTGCGTAATAGTTGATAGATAGAGGAACCTTGAATTACGAAATTCCTTCTCTCGGCATATTCCTTTTTGAACACGGATATTTTTCTGCTGAAAAATTCCTCGTGCTCTCCCTCTCCAGTTTTGCATAAAAGTATCGACCTATTTTGTAGTTTCTACGCGATTTAATGCTACGCACTCTATCATTGTTTATGCGCAAAACTGGGGAGGGATCGCAATGGTTCAAAAAGGAACATGCCTCGACAGAATTTCGTAATTCAAGGTTGAGGGAGATATATATGGTGTGAAATAATTTTACATTACAGGTAGAGAAGTAGATAATAACAACAAAATTCTTCGAATATAATCGAAGAATTTTGTTGTTTTGGTAAAGTCATCAATAGCCTTGGCGAAGTGTGGCGGAGTCGTCCGTAGCGTTTACTAACGCGGAGGACGACGAAGCCATTCGTAGCCTTGGCGAAGGATGGTCGGGGCACTGGGATTCGCACCCAGGATCTCATGCTCCCAAAGCATGCGCGTTAGGCTGCTACGCTATGCCCCGTATTCCTTTGTTGTTTCAATTTTTAACGTAGCGGATGTGATTATTTGGTTGATCGTGTAACGAGAACAGTATTCAAAATCAAAATTTAAAAATCAAAATG
>CAZVCF010000066.1:0-5433 GCA_964626355.1 uncultured Gammaproteobacteria bacterium | reverse complement strand
CATCTCAATATGCCCTCTTTCGAGATTCATTTAATGGTTGATTTAAAAAAAGATTTCCACGCGATACTCAAAAAATGGTGCGAACAAAAATCAGTGGCGCGGATTATTTTTCATCGCGAGGCGATTCAGACAAAAGACATCGTGCCCGCGCTTCATCTAATCCGTTCATACGGGAAAGAAGTTGGCATTGCTTTGAATCCTGAAACAGATCCGCGAACGGTAAAATCATATCTTCGCTATCTCGAATCCGTTTTGTTGTTAGCCGTTACGCCCGGCAGAAGCGGACAGGCATTTCAAAACGCGGTGCTAAAGAAGATAAAAGTTTTACGGTCATTTGAAAACGACATCCGAATTTATCTTGACGGCGGCGTGAAAATCGATACTCTTTCTGCTATACTAAAAAGTGGAGTTGATGGCGTTGTTGTCGGCTCGGGCATTTTCGATGGAGACAGCAAGGAGAATATAAGAAGATTTAAATATATGGTTTCAAAGATCTAATGCAACGATTTTATTATTTGATTAATCGTACAACGAACGTGATATTTAAATGCAAAATGTAAATAGGACGCTTCGCTTAATCTCGTTTTTTTATATTATAGCAATTAAGGAAAACGAGAACAAAAATAAAAATGACAAATAAAAATTTAAAAATGAATTTAAATAACCAAGCATAAGAAATAATTTTGCATTTTACATTGTCATTTTAAATTTTGATTTTAACATTTTTAATTTGAAACGTGGCCCACGTTCATGAAGAAAAAATTAAACAAATGGAACAGCTCGCGAATATGGTTCGTGAGGATATTATTAAGATGTTAGTTGAAGCGGGGTCCGGCCATAGCGGCGGTCCGTTGGGGATCGTTGATGTTTTGGTCGCGCTTTATTTCCATATCTTACATCATGATCCGAAGAAACCCGCATGGAGCGAACGGGATAGATTAGTGCTTTCTCATGGTCATACCTGCCCGGCGCTTTACGCGGTGATGGCGCGCGCGGGATATTTTCCGCTTGATGAATTAATGACTTTGCGCAAGCTTGGTTCTCGTTTGCAGGGTCATCCGCATCGCGCGGATCTTCCCGGTTTAGAGACAACTTCCGGTCCGCTTGGATCTGGTTTATCGCAGGCATGCGGAATGAGTTATGCGGCGCTTATGGATAAAAAGTCGTGGCGCGCGTACTGCGTGATGTCCGACGGCGAACAGCAGGAAGGGCAGACGTGGGAAGCGGCGATGTTTGCCGGAAAAAATAAATTATATAATTTGACGGCGATTATCGATCGAAATAATATTCAAATTAGCGGTCATACCGAACACGTTATGCCGCTTGAACCGCTTAAAGAAAAGTATGAGAGTTTTGGCTGGCATGTCCTTGAGGTTGACGGTCATAATTTTGAAGAAATTATTGACGCGACCGATGAAGCAAAGGCGATTTTTGAAAAGCCGACCGTGATTATCGCGCACACGATTCCCGGACGAGGCGTTGATTTTATGGAGCGCAAATATGAATGGCACGGCATTCCGCCGAATCGCGAACAAGCGGACGCGGCATTAAAACAACTTCGCGAACGCGGAATTAAATTACAGGCGGAACACGGAAGGTGAAAAATAGTTAATAGTGAAGAATGAATCGTGAAAAATTAAAATCCGAAATACGAAACCATTTTTATAATTAGTTGTAAAATTCCAAATTACAAATTCCAAATTACAAACAATATCGAAATTCCTGCCTGTCGGTAGGCAGGCTAATGACCAAAATTCTAAACCGTTTTGAATTTTGAATTTATTTATCATTTGTTTTGAATTTTGTGCTTTGTGCTTTGGATTTGTTTGTAATTTGGTGCTTGTGATTTGTGGTCTTATTTTTATTTATTCCTAACCCCCTAATCTCCTAAAAGCTAATCTCCTATCCCTATGTTTTTACAAAATCTTTTTCTTCATCCGAATCTAAGCGAAGGGCGCATGGGCGCGGATGGCGTTGGCATTGAAAAAATTCCGACACGGAATGGTTTCGGAGAGGGAGCGGTTGAAGCAGGGCAAAAAAATCAGCAGGTTGTCGTGTTAAGCGCCGATTTAATGGAATCAACGCGCGCGCAATTTTTTAAAGAAAAATTTCCAACCCGTTATATTGAAATGGGCGTTGCTGAACAGAATATGGCGTCGTTTGCCGCCGGTCTCGCGCTTGAAGGAAAAATTCCTTTTATCGCTTCGTACGCGATGTTCAGCCCGGGACGAAATTGGGAGCAAATTCGGACAACTATTTGTTATAATGACGCGAATGTAAAAATTGTCGGCGCGCACGCGGGCGTTTCCGTCGGTCCTGACGGAGCGACGCATCAAGCGCTTGAAGATATTGCGCTGATGCGCGCGATGCCGAATATGAAGGTCGTCATCCCCTGTGATGCGATTGAAGCGAAAAAAGCAACGATGGAGATAGCGCAATTGCGCGGTCCGGTGTATCTTCGGCTTACGCGCGAAGCAACACCGCTGATAACAACGGACAAAACGCCGTTTGTGATCGGGCGCGCTGAAGTAATTTATACTGCCGGCGACGACGCGCTCATTGTCGCATGCGGGCCATTGCTCTATAACGCGCTCAAAGCGGCAGTTGAATTGTTTAATGAAGGAATAAAAGTAAAAGTAGTTAATTGCCATACGATTAAACCGCTCAGCGAAGATGTATTACTCGGGCTCGCGGACGCGTGCCGCGCGGTAGTGAGCGTTGAAGAACATCAAATATATGGCGGATTGGGAAGCGCGCTCGCGGAATTATTTTCAAAAAATCGTCCGGTTATTCAGGAATTTGTCGGCGTGAACGATAATTTTGGCGCGAGCGGCAAGCCGGAGGAACTGATCGAACATTTTGGTCTCGGCGTTTCCGGAATCAAAAACGCGGTGCATAAAGCAATAGAAAGAAAGAAAAGATAATGATAGGAGATTAGCTTTTAGGGGGTTAGGAATAAAATCAAAAATGGAATATGGAATTCAGAATGAGGGATGTGGAATAATAATCTAAAATACGAAACTCAAAAAATTTTTAAATTAATCCGTTAACTCGTTAACTCATTAATTTCTTAATAAATAATTTTGATTTTTTATCCTTCCGCCAAAGGCGGATCCGCCTCTGGCGGAATACCCTAATAGCTATACCATAAACTCTATTCCTATGTTCAAACGTCCAAGCGTTATTATTATCACAATAATTCTATTAAGCGCGATTGTCGGCGCGACTGCCGGAGGTATTGCCGGTTTTTATGCGACACTTAATTCATTGCAATCGCCGTCAAACGATATTTCTCAAAAATTATTATTGAAGAATAAAGATATTCTTAAACAGATTAAAGAAGAAAGCGCGAAGAAATACGAGCCGATTGCCAATAGCGAAGAAGAAAAAATCATCGCGGTGGCGGATACGGTAAATTCGGCGGTGGTGAGCGTTGTGGTGTCGAAATATGTTGATCTCTATTATGGATCGCAACAGTCGCCGTTTAACAATCCGTTTTTTGACGATCCTTTTTTTCAGGATTTTGGTCCGTTTAAGTTTTTTCTCGGACCGCAACAGCAACAACAGCAGGAACAGCCAAAACAGAAAAAAGAGAAGCGCGAAATTGGCGGCGGAACGGGGTTCGTGATTTCAAGAGACGGGCTGATTCTGACAAATAAACATGTGGTTGCTGAGGAAGACGCTGAATACACGGTGGTGTTTAATGACGGTAAAAAATATGACGCGCAAGTTCTTGATCGCGATCCGTTTAATGATATTGCGGTGCTCAAAATTAAAAATACAGATAACAAACAATTTAGTGAAGCGATATTAGGCGATTCGGATACGGTGAAAGTTGGTCAAACGGTTGTTGCGATCGGCAACGCGTTGGGAGAGTTTAGAAATACGGTAACACGCGGCGTTATTTCCGGGATTGGAAGGAAAGTGGAAGCCGGAGACAGTCGCGGAAGCAGTGAAGTGTTGGAAGGCGTTTTGCAAACCGACGCGGCGATTAATTTTGGCAATTCAGGCGGACCATTGGTTAATCTGCGCAGCGAAGTGATCGGCGTGAACACCGCGATCGCGTCAGGAGGACAATTAGTCGGTTTCTCAATTCCCATCAATCAAGCGAAGAATGTGATTGAGAGCGTGCGAAAATTTGGCAAAATCGTTCGTCCCTTTTTGGGCGTGCGATATGTGTTAGTGAATGAAACCATCGCGAAAGCGAATAACTTAGAAAAAAAATACGGCGCGCTCGTGGCACGCGGCAAGAATCAGGAAGAGCTGGCGATTGTGCCAGGCAGTCCGGCGGATAAAGCAGGAATCGTGGAAAACGATATTATTCTTGAACTCAATGGCAAAAAAATAGACGAAGACAATCCGCTTGCGAAACAAATCCAGAATTACAAACCGGGCGACGAAGTCAGTTTAAAAATTTTTCACAAAGGAGAAGAAAAAATCATTAAAATAAAACTTGATGAATTGAAAACGAAATAGAAAGTACGCGCGAGGCGAAATTCATTTTCTTATGACAGTACAATAAGTCAACGAAAATGAATTTCGCCTCGCGCATATAAAAAAGACTAAGAAAAGGTAGAAGAAAGCCGCGATTTTGTTCGAGCAAAATCGCGGCTTGTACTTTTTGAAAATCTCGGTTTGGCTGATTGAATTAAAATTTTTCCAAGAATTGGCCCGACCGAACCATTGTTTCATATTTTTTGTATTTACATTTAAGTGTTTGCAAAAGCGCACCAACCGTATCATCGCTATTAGTTTCTTGAAGAGGAATCCGCAGTCCGCATCCAGGGCAAAAAATGACACTTTGCCCGCCACTTATTTGTTTAATGACGCATATATTTTTACAATAGGGCGTATGAGATAACGTGATTTCCTGAAGCGACATTTGGAGCGCTTTTTCTCGTTCTATATAAAGGAGCGGCGATGCATAATCTATCTCGATTAATCCCTCTTCTTGTAAATCAATGCGTGCGATCATTAGCATTATAGGTCTTCTTTTCTAATTTTAAATTTATTTTTATCCGATATATATTATAGGAATAACCGTTGGTGGAATTTTAAAAGTGGCGATAATTTCATCGTAACATTTTTCGCAGAGATGACTTTCGTGTGCTTCATCATCTTTATTACTCCAGTATCCCCATTGTGCTTGTAACGTCGCGAATTCATAATCGGCAGTTCTAACGGTATTGATCATATCAGGATAGTTAAGACATGACTTTCCACATTTATTACATTTAATATCATCGAGTTCTTCTATTGTTTTTTGAACTTTTTTTGTTATTTTCATTTTTTCCTTTTTTAAAGAGCGTTTGATAAATCGAGACCATATCTCGACTTATACGCTGATAAATAATATAGCATATCTTACAAAGAAGTCAAGCCCCCGCCCCAGTTCCAACGAGTGTTCTGTTTTTACGGACTCTCTGCTCCGTC
>CAZVCF010000065.1:0-5463 GCA_964626355.1 uncultured Gammaproteobacteria bacterium | reverse complement strand
CTTTCAAATCCCACTGCGCGAAAAAAAGCGCGTTCCTTATTTTTAACTTTTCACTTTTAATTTTTAGTTTATTTGGTAGCGGGGGTGGGATTTGAACCCACGACCTTCAGGTTATGAGCCTGACGAGCTGCCGGGCTGCTCTACCCCGCGGTGAATGATAAGTAGTATAGAAAACGTATTATAAAAGTCAACTATTTATATTAAAATTATGTTATTCGTGACTAAAATATGAAGCTCCGCGATAGCACATCGCGGAGCTTATAAATTTTTTAAAAAGCAATTTGTAGTGTCAACAAAAAACTGTATACGTATAAATTCTTTTTTCTTTGTTCCGTGTCTACTACAAGCACTTTCTGATCATTGCCAACATCAACTATTCTCGATTTTAATAAAGGCGCAATAATCGCGCCCCAATAAACCATTCCCTCTATCTCCCCGCGCAGAAAAATATACTTACTAATTTTTCTAACATACATGACTGACAAGGTGCTCACTGGAATAAATTTCCAATTACCTTTCGGACTTAATCTTCCATTAACATCATACCCCTTCCACGATATGGTTGTGGTATCGCCAATCCATACGAAACGTATACTGTCAACGGATATCGCGTCCTCCTGGAGATCTCCGACAACTATCGACTGCGAAAAAAATGCGGTGAGAGAATTTTTATCGTATTGCTTTGAAAATTGCACGCCACCTGTGGGACCAACAAAAATCCCGTCTGAGATATTATCGTACGTAACCACCGCGCGATTATAAAAATAAAATCCTGTATTACGATAATTATTAAGAGTAGCATCTTGCCGCGCTTGTAAGTAGAGCTGATGTGAGAGCCGCGTCATCATTGTTCCATTATAAAAATCTACTGCGGTTTTAGTGCGCAAAAAATTGTCAGTAAGCCTATACGTAACGAAGAATTCGGTATTCCATACAGAAAATTTATTAAACGCGCTATAGCGCACAGGGCTTAATATTCCTCCTTCTTTCAAATCGTTGGAATAAGGAAGATCTACATCACGTGGCTGATACCAAAAAAGTATATTGTTGATTCCGTCACTCAATTCGCCGCTCTTCGAATCTTTATTATTCATTCTATATCCCTTAACGCCTATAGTAATAGTATGAAAACGCACCGAAAACAATCCTCTCATCGGCAATCGCGATTGTAGCGCGTTAAGAAGTATCGGACGATTCTTAAAATTAAATTGCGACGTAAGGATCCAAATATTGTTTGGGTTATTCTTATCACGTTCCGACGTAGTTGACAAGATATTATCTATACGTTCTTTAGTGCCACTGATGCCCATTACGCCTGTTCCAATTCTAAAATCAAAAAAAACGGAATTTTTTGTCGAAGCGGTGTTGTCTTTCTCGTTTCCGCTATACAATGACTGTGAAAAGGTTCTATTCGCGCATAGGATTACAACAAGCGCTACGGCAAATATATTTTTCATCATACTATACCACTCTTTCTATATTATTGTTTTTGTTTTGAATAGTGTATTCCTGATTGTAAAAAACTGTAAAGACAGCATAACACACTATCAAAAATTTGTCAATATAAAGAACACCTCTATCCCACATTACGGGACAGAGGTGAAATTAGTATCAAAAACATCAACTTAATCTAACAAATCGAAATTTTGTGTTTTGTTAAATTTTTCTAATTTGTTGAGTATCGTTTCATCTCCATGACGGATGAAAGAACCTCCCTCAACCGCCAGTCCTTCATCGAATAGTCCTATATATACTGATAATTTTTTTCCTTTTGCGTAACGGACAGACAACGCCACATCTTCTAATTTCGGCGGCGTGTATTCCCCTCGCTTGAAGGCGTTGTCAAGAACAGTACCGCGAGCGGCGTACGTTGGATTAAGATGTACATTGATATTCAAATTAAAACGAGTTGCGATACCACTCAAATAATCAATACTATTTTTAACATCTTGCACAGCTTCTTCGTCTGACATTCCCGGCACAGGCTTTTGCATTATATAGCATTTTAAGCGACAATTAAATTTCGCTATTTTCTCCGCGAATTCTTCAAACGAACGAAGCGATAAACCCTTTTTAAAAATTTTATTCCGAATGCGATTGTCGTATGCTTCAAATCCAATGGCTAATTCCAGCTCGGTCGGCGTATCGCCTTCTTTGAGCGCGCGGCTCAAAAATTCTAATTCCGCAATATCAATATATTCCGGCCTCGTTTCAATCGTAAGAACATCAGTGCGCGGAATCAACATATTCATTTTTGCGATGAAATACATTAAAGCCGTTGAGGAAAAAGTCTCTTCGTCCAGAACAGAACCGTTGTTGCTTAATATGATTCTTCTGATGTCATTTTTCTTTTCCAAAACGATCGGATCCGCAAAAAGAGCATCAACCTGCGCCATCAGTGATTTATAATTTATTGGTTTGCTTGATGACATTGACGGCAGATTACATCCGGCGCACTGTCTCCACCTGCAAGCCAACGTATAAAAAACAATAAATAAGACGAGTCCTTCATGAGACTCCTCGAACCACATTTGCGCCGGCTTTGTTGGATCGTGCGCATCGTTAAACGTATAAGTATGAATATTTGTTTCTTTTGACATTTTTTAACTCCTTCTTTATTAGAGTGAGGTATCTACTTCACTCAAACAATTTTGAATATTTAAAGATCACTATCAATTAGAATAGCATATCCTCTATAAAAAGTCAAGACCCTGCACTGTTACACTGTACAGGCTTATAAAGAAAATCGAAAGACTTCGTTCATATTTCAGAACGAAGTCTTGAATTTTTATTTTTTAGCTATCTGCCGGTCCATAATGAGGTCCTCTCTGCTCTCTGTAGGGCGTTTTGTATGGCTTTTTATCCCTTAGATTTTCTCGTTGTCTAATAAAAACGGTTCCTATTTCTTCAGTTAATCCAAAATAGGCATTTTTTGGCAGATTATCTTGTCTGCCCATTTCACCGTCAAGGTCTTCCACAAGCCATGCGGCAAAATGCTGAATAGGTATAGTATCGGAAGGAACCGACGAAACGTTACGATATTGATATTTCAAAAAATTTTTGACTTCTATCATTGCTTCCGCTTTGTCGGAAGCAATAATCACTTTGTACAAAAATAACTTGTCTCCTGTTTCTATCCAGCTTCGGACAGAAACTTTCTCTTCCTCCTTCCCGGCGATTACAACTTTTTCGCCGATCGGAGTCTTTTTGCCGTCAATATCTGCGATATAAAATAAAACAAAGTTTTTCATTTTTTTCTCCTTTTTCTTTTTTGTGTAATGAACTTTTTGTTCATTTTCGTAGGCACAGACGGAATTGAACCGCCAACCTCTGCCTTATCAGGACAGCGCTCTAACCAATTGAGCTATGCACCCATTTCAATATAGCATATTCCCCAAAAAATGTCAACACCCCGCTCCAGTTCTCTGTAAAACGTTCGAACGATAACAAACTGAGCCGTTAGGCGTCCTCGGGGCACAAAGTTCATATAAATAAGACATTCACTGGAACTGGGGCGGGAGCTTGCCCCGCTCCAGTTCTCTGTAAAACGTTCGAACGATAACAAACTGAGCCGTTAGGCGTCCTCGGGGCACAAAGTTCATATAAATAAGACATTCACTGGAACTGGGGCGGGGTCAAGAGCTGTCCCGCGCAATGCTGGACAGCCCTTTTTTATGATATATTAATCGCCCTTGACATTAAGTACCTGTTTTAACGTATGTTCAATTTTAACCAAGTCCTTACTCTGCTCCATAACTTCATCAATATCTTTATAGGCGCTCGGCAATTCGTCAATCAATTCCTTGCTGTGACGGCATTCAATTCCTGCCATTTCTTTTTCAAAATCTTCCATTGTTAGTCTGCGTCTCGCCTCTGTGCGGGAGAATCGTCTGCCAGCGCCATGAGGAGCTGAATGATAACTAAGCGGATTTTCAAGACCTTCGACGATATAACTTTTTGTTCCCATTGAACCGGGGATGACACCTTTTTGTCCCTTGCGCATTTGGATTGCGCCTTTCCGCGTAAGCCATACTGTTTTCCCAAAATGCGTTTCTCTTTCAGTGAAGTTGTGATGACAATTTATTCTTTCAAGTTCTATTTCTTTTTGGTGCCCATTTTCTTTGTAGAAGGTATAACCCAATTCAGTCATCACGCGATCCATCATTTCTTCACGGCTATATCGCGCGAATTCCTGCGCCCATAAAAGATCTTTGATGTACTCTTTGAATTCTTGAGAATTTTCGGGAAGATATGCAAGATCTCTATCTTTTAATGCGATAAACATCTGTTCGCAAATACCCTGTGCAATTTTAATATGTTTTGTGGCAATTTTATTTCCGATACCGCGTGAACCGGAATGCAAAACAACCCATACTTGATTGTTCTCGTCTAAAGAAATTTCGATGAAATGATTCCCTGACCCAAGTGTTCCTAATTGACGCGGCCATTTCGGATCAAGTTCATTATATTGGAGTCCCCCTATCCTCAACAATTGTACTAATTTTTCTTCAACGCTTTTACTCAAATCTCTATTATATCCGCCAGCGCCTAAAGGGATGCGACGTTCAATGCCTGTACGGATCGCCTGTAAATTATCCGGTAAATCTTTTGCGAAAAATTTTGTCTTTACCGCGATCATTCCGCATCCGATATCTACGCCAACTGCCGCGGGGATGATTGCTCCTTGCGTAGCGATCACTGAACCTACCGTCGCTCCTTTGCCTAAGTGGCAATCAGGCATTACGGCGATATGCTTGAAGATAAAAGGCAATTCAGAAATATTAATTAATTGTTCTTTTGCCTTTTCTTCAATCGTGCTCGGATCGATCCACGCCAAAATTTTGTCATTTAATTTTTCCATTTTTCTCCCTTTTTCTAAAACGCTGATCAACGCGGACTTAAACGCTGATTAACGCTGATAGATACGTTGACTCACGCAAAATAGGTACGCGCGGTCAATTTTTTTATGATTCAAACACGCTTTTCAAGCTTTCTTAATTTATACCAAGTTTTTTGTTGATTTTTTTAACTATTTTCTCTAGGCGTTCAATCCTTATTTCGATTTCTGTTTCTTCTGGACTTCTTGCACCCATAATTGCAATCAAGGTAGTGAAAAATATAATAGTTGCTATCAATTGTTCTGGTGTCATTTTTATTCTCCTTTTTTCAAGCGCGCTCTGAATTTTTTTATGATTCAAAACGCGCTTTGCAAGTTTTTTTATTCTTTATTCACTTTTTTAAATCGAAACATCCGTGTGCCCACGCAATTCCTATAAAAACAAGCGCAACGTATATTCCTAGAATAACAAAAATTAACATTTAAGTACTCCTTTCTAATCTAATTAAGTTTTATTTGAGTTAGTTATTTATTAACTAATCCAACACTGCAATAAGAATAGCATATTTCTCAAAAAATGTCAACACCCCGCTCCAGTTCTCTGTAAAACGTTCGAACGATAACAA
>CAZVCF010000064.1:0-5474 GCA_964626355.1 uncultured Gammaproteobacteria bacterium | reverse complement strand
TGTGTCGTAAAAGGTATGTTGTACGACACTATACGTATGTATTTTTACGCTTTGAGCGCGCTTCTCCGTTTGAAAGATAATAGCCTCTCGTCCCCGCATTTGCAAGACAAGAGGCTGATGTTGATAGAAATTTATTTTTCGATAGTGGCTACCGCAGTTTCAAGTTCTGCTATTTGAAAATCAAGACGATCTAGAGTCATTTGAAGGGAAATGATTTTTAATCCAATATCATTTATTGCCCAACCCCACTCCCCTGGATTATTGACATCTAATGCGTCCATTTGGCCTATGATTTCTTTTTTTATACTTTGTATTCTTTCTTCTCGCTGTTTTTTAAGCGATTCAATTTCTTTTTCA
Source organism: uncultured Gammaproteobacteria bacterium (assembly GCA_964626355.1). Classification (GTDB taxonomy): domain Bacteria; phylum Patescibacteriota; class Patescibacteriia; order UBA2591; family CAZVCF01; genus CAZVCF01. Next base: position 5,117 of record CAZVCF010000064.1, on the reverse strand, counting down.
ATAGTGTTATCCATTTTTATTCCTTTCAGATTTTATTTTTTTATTTTATATTTTTTTAATCCGTGCGAGATATCCCCTTGTTTAAGTTGTTTAAGAAGAGTCGTCGCCTTTTCCAGGTTTTTTTGATTGCAATTTTTTAAGATTTTTTCCAGCGAAGGGAAGATGCTCGTCTCAATTATTTTTCTGTTCATTTTTTGATTCCTTTCTATAGATGCGTTATTGCGTCTATTTTTTGTTATTAATAAATTGTAATGATCTTTATTCTTTATTCAGAGTATAAATATAATACTGTATTTTAGAGAAAAAGTCAATACCCCGCACCTTTCGACGATACTTCTCCGAGTGCGTAATGTGCACATCGCCGAAAGGTGCGGGGTCAATAGTCTAAAAACATTGATTTTATTGGTATAAATAGACCAATAAAAAGAAAAGACCTCTCGCGTTCGAACGCGAGAGGCCTGTATTTTAAGGTTTTTTTAAATAGTCTTTAATCCTTTTGGGCTGTATAAAAATTTTATCAAAAAAAGTCCGTTTTGTTCCTACTGAAATATATACTGTCTGCGTCGCAAAAATAGGACGCGTTTTTTTAAATTCGGGGAGTGCGATTTCTTGTTCAACAATCTTGGTTTTTTTGATAATCTTTTTTCTCGGCACATTCCCCCATCGCAACAGATCGGGAACTATTTTTTTCTCTTCACCAACCTCTTCCTCGTCAAGCAAAATTTCCGCGTACCAAAATAGTTTCGTGTTGGAACTTTTGTTCGTCGCTTCGATGAGTCGCCGTGCGATAATATCGGGAGCGCTCGTTGTATCGCTTTCCTCGAGATATTTTTGACTTTTTATCGCGTATAGGTATTGTCCACTGACGATGCGTACTGTCATTATTCCTTCTTTCGTTTCCATAGGAATCATAACGGGCACGACGGTCGTCAAATATGAAAGCGCGGTATCAGGATACGTATTCATCTTCAATTCAATTGGCACTTCGTCTTCAGGACGGAAATCGAGACGTGTTCGTTCTATTTCCGTTTTAGTAAAAATATTCGCGCCATAAATTGACATTGCGGGCGTTTCTTCATCATATTCTATCGTTATAGCGATACGATCAATTTCATCCGGAATAACAGAGGAAAAAATTATACCGGTTTTATAGAAATCTAAAAAAAGATAATTCCATACTATCGCATCTGTCGCATCTTCTTTGAAATTGTATTTATAGATTACGTCAATTGGAGGCAAATGTGCGAAGGTGACATAATGACGGATAGTGACAGATCCGCCTTTTTTTTCGTTAAAACCACGAGTAGTTGCTTTGCTTTTTTTCTTTGGCTGGCCGTTGATGGCAACGCGCGCAACGACGCCAGGCAAAAATTGTTGAACGATTTCCGTAAGAGGGGCAAATTCGATATTCAGTTTACGCTCGAGTTTATCAATATGGTTATACAGCGCGATTTCTACGGGAATCATCTTCACTTTCTTGCCGATTATTCCTTTCACGCCGACAGGACTATCATAAATGATTGCGCCTTCAATTGTATAATTTTTACTGTTATCAGGTAGTTTATAGCTGAATGCATAATTGGCGATACTCGTAATAATTGATGACGCGCTAAAAGGAAGCGCGGTTGATCCGTTTCCAAAAAATTCGTGGCCAAGCGCGAGAACGATACTGTCGTAAATCGCAGTAATAGTTCCTGTTGCAGCGATAGTGATATCGCCTCTTGTTAGATAGACGGTGATTATTCCGCCTTCTTTAATAGGTAAATGGATTTCTGGGCTTACGTTTGACGCCGTTGCTTCAGGCATTAAAACAAAATTTTTTTCAAAAAAACGCGCGACAAAATTTTTATTCTTAGAGGTATCAGAGAATAATTCTTTAAATGGTGAAGAAAGTATGAGTGGAATCGGTTCGGAATAATGGAAATAACTTGCCGGTTTCGTGCCTCCACTTTTTCCGGCCATTCGATAAATTTCTTCCATATTCTCTATATATTCAATCGGTGTAACGCCCGCGACAGGATCTTTATCAAAAATTCCCATCTTGAGAGAAATCGCGCCAATTGTTTTTCCGTTGATTTTTACCGGGCTTCCGGACATTCCCGCGATAACGCCCGTATGCGCGAGCGAATATTTTGATGTGCCGCCAGACAGCTTCGCTATAAAAATAGGGGTTGACACAATATCCCCCATCATCACATTGCGTGTACCCACTATTTCTACGGAGAATTCGCTGATCGTTGTATCTTCAAAAACAGTATATCCTTTTCCTAGTGTTTTCGGTTGTATATCAGTAAACGGTATGATTTCCTGACTATATGCGGAAAAAACGAAAAATAGGAATAGGGATAAAAAACGTATTTTCATGACTATCACCCCTTTCTTAAGGGAAATTGATTGTAAAAAACAGTATGGAATTATTATGTATCTTTACCATAAAAAAGCAATTGGTTGTATAATACCGTTCAATTCCGAACCCGAGATTATCGTAATGCAAAATGCAAAAATCAAAATGTAAAATGACAATCTAAAATGATAAAATTATTTTTTGTCTTTGAGGATTTATATATCGGGTGCAAAGATATTGGTTATTTCTACCAACTCTTTAAGCAACCACCCTAATTCTGAAGCGTTCTGAAGTCCGACTTCCGAATGTTTTGGTAATAATACAGTTTTTTTAAATTCATTTTTAAATTTTGAATTGTCATTTTGCATTTTGATATTTAAATTTTACATTTTCGTATTAAATAATCCACAACCGTAAAGATGAATCGCCTATTGAGATTTCTGTTCCATCTTCCAAGACTGATGAATCTTTCAGATTGAGCGCGCTACTTGTATTTTTATTTATTTTTTCTTTATGTTTTTCTATTATTTTTTTAAGTCCTTCGTCTTCTGTGTCGTACAATATATTGAACGTGTCTTTAAAATTGAGTCCTCTTTTTTTACGTTCATTATTAATGATACGGGTTAGTTCGCGCGCAATCCCCTCTTCTTTTAATTCATCGGTCATTTGTATGTCTAAAAAAATTTTTAGTTTTTCAGTTTCTTTTTTAATGTATTGTCCGTTGTTGCCCAGCGTATTCGTATCAACCAATTCAATTATCGCGATATTAAGCTCGTCGGCGACCAGTTTAAGGTATGATCCATTAAGCTCTATATTTTTTTCAACATACAATGCATTCAATTTTTGTTTCGCGGGAATTTGCGCTTTTTTGCGCAACGCCCAGCCGATTTCCGCGATACGCCGCGCGACTGCCATCTCTTCTAAAATTTTTTGATCATAATTTTTTTGCGAAGGCCATTGCGTTAAATGAATAGATTCGGCCTGCTCGCCTATCGCCTCTTTGATGCCGTTTTGATAGATATGTTCAGTGATAAAAGGACAAATCGGCGCAAGGAGTTGAGCTGTTTCATACAGAATACGCGCTAAAAAATTGCTTAAGGACGAATCGTTGCTCGCCGCGTATTCTTTGAAACGATCTCTGTTGAGACGAATATACCATGTTGAAAAATCGTTAATAAAATTTTTAAGTTCCGCGACCGCGTCTTTGAGCAGATAGTTTTCATACGCTTTTGTTATTTTTTCTTTTGCTTCTTCTAAGCGATTCTCTATCCATTGATCAATGAGTTGCTTGTCCTCCTTCACTAAAGTTTCGGAGGACTGGTCTTTACTTATTTTAAATAAAGACCAGAAATTATACACATTATAGAACGTATTAATTGTCTGCCAGTATTCGGCGACATTTTTTTCGCTAAAACGCAATTCTTCTCCTTCAACGACAGAACCACTTAACAAATATAATCGCAACGCGTCAGCGCCGAATTTTTCCATAATATATTCTGGTTCAGGATAATTCTTAAGACGCTTGCTCATTTTTTTGCCGTCTTCCGCAAGAATAAGCCCGTTCACGATGACATTTTTGAACGCCGGTTTATTAAAAAGCGCGGTTGACAACACGTGGAGCGTATAAAACCATCCGCGCGTTTGATCCAATCCTTCCGCTATAAAATCAGCCGGAAAATTTTTTTTGAATTCATCTTGATTTTCGAACGGATAATGCCGTTCCGCGTATGGCATTGAGCCGGATTCAAACCAACAATCAAACACTTCCGACGTTCGCTTCATCTCGTTGTTGCACTTTTCACAGCGAATTGTTATTTCATCAATATACGGTTTATGGAGATCGTCAATTTTTTTGTTGCTTAATTTTTCTAATTCTGCGATTGAGTCAAATACAATGGTATCGCATTTTTCCGTTTGGCATCGCCAAACGGGCAACGGCGTTCCCCAGAAACGGTTCCGCGATACATTCCAATCGCGCGCGCCTTCAAGCCATTTTCCAAATCGTCCATTTTTCAGATGCTCCGGCACCCACGCGATTTTTTGATTATTCTCAAGCAGTTCTTTTTTGAGTGAAGTTACTTTTACGAACCATGAAGAAAAAAGATAATCGTACACCGGACTCTCGCATCTCCAACAAAAAGGATAGGTGTGCTGAATTGTTTCAGCCTTTATTAAAAGATTGCGTTGCTTAAGATTTTCGATAATAAACGAATCAGCTTTTTTGATAAAAAAATTGTCCCACGCAGCGCCTAATTTTTCGAAATGCCCATTATCGTCAATGCAATTGATAAGCGGCAAGTCATATTTTTTTGCAACCATAAAATCTTCTTCGCCGTAATATGGCGCAATATGCACGATCCCTGTCCCCTCTTCCATTGACACGAAATCTGCTGAAATGACGAAGTGAGCTTTTTTTTCTAATTTTTTGAATACATAGAGCGGTTCGTATTCGACATTCGATAAATCTACCCCCTTGATGATTTTTTCAATATGATATTTTTTTTCAATCAGAGCAAGGCGTTTTTTTGCGCAGATTAATTTTTCATTATCATCAGTCGCTATAAGCGCATACTCCGCGTCTTCTTTAATCGCCAGCGCGACATTACCGGGCAATGTCCATGGCGTTGTCGTCCAAGCAAGAAAATACGCGTTATCGCCGAAACGCGCGGTGTCTTTGATTTTGAATTTTACCTACACTGACGGATCAGGGACATTATCCTTCTATCCTAAATTAACTTCAAACTTTGAAAGCGGTCTGTCGTATCGTCGACAA
>CAZVCF010000063.1:0-5596 GCA_964626355.1 uncultured Gammaproteobacteria bacterium | reverse complement strand
TTGATTTTTAGAATGAGTAAACCTAAAATTAATTAATAAGCAAAAAGAAAGAAGGCGTATATGCAGTGGAATGGTAAGATTTTTGCACACCGATGCGGAATGGCGCGAGGTGCTGAGAACACACTATCGGCAATACAACAAGCGCACGCAGATGGCGCCAATAGTTTTGAATGCGACGTGCGATCAACAGCAGACAATCAACCGATACTTTTTCACGATGCAACGACTAAACGAATGAACGAGACGCTGAGCGTCTCTGAAAGCCACGCTGAGCGTGGCGAGACTCCATTGATAATCGGCGAGACGAAATACAAAGAATTAAGGCAAAAAGCCAGACTTGGCGTTCGTCAGGAATTGATCCCGCATATCTATGAAGTCTTTCAATTCTGCGCGAAGAGTCCTTCTCTAGAAGTTTTTTTCGATTTAAAAAAGTATTCGCTTGAATTGGTAAAAAATATCATCGAGTGGGGACACTGTTTTGATATACCGTATTCGCGCTATGCGCTTCTCGGTTATACGGAGAAAAAAGATTTTTTTCAGCAAGTGCGCGCGCAGTACAAAGATGTCCGCATAAGCGTTATGCCGTCGGTTCCGTTTCATTTAAGGCAACAAGCAGAACAATGTTGCGCCAAAAGTATATGCACTGGCTGGACAACTCCGTTAGAGCGATTATTTTTTTATACCGTTGCGAAATGTATCAATATAAAAAAAGAAGTCGAACTGGCGCACAGTGCCGGCATAAAAGTATACGGCGGAATAACCAACGACCAGCGCGACATACAATTTTTTATACAGAATAACTTTGACGGAATTTTCACCGACGACGTTCTCGCGACAAAAGAAATTATTAAAAAGATTAATGAATGAAAAATAGGGAATATACAACCTGCAGAAATTCGATTTCCGCAGGTTTGTTTTTTGAAAATTTTATTTATTCCTAATCCCTAACCCCATAAAAGCTAATTTCCTATCCACGGGTATTGACTTTTTTTTCAAAAGCGGTATATTAGTATTATAGATGATAGTTCTTTAAAAATAGCATTAATTCAAAAAAAGAAAGAGGTGATACATGGGATTTATTAATGAAGATCTTGGCATAATTGGCGCTGTTTATACTGGCGGATTTGAAAATCTTGGATTTCAAATCCGAGCGTCTCGCGTGCTTAAAAAACGTTTAGAGGCGCGCGGTAAACGTATATCGTACGTTGTAGCGTCATCTACCGGCATATTTGCCGGAAGCGCTACCGCGTGCGGGCTTGAGGAACTTGAGAAAGTTGATACATTTGTAACTGAGAATCTAAAGTCCACCGATATCGTTGTCAAAGAATTTCTTTCAGTCAAATCGTATAACGGCCCTTCGTTTCTTTTTAATGATGATTCGTTAGTTACGACGCTAAAACAGCGAGTTAATTTTAAAAAACTTTTTAGCGAAGAAGCGATTCATTTTGAAGCGACTGGTACGGTGTTTTCTAATTATCGAGGCGGCGAGACGCTCTATTTTTCAAATAAAGACCCTTTTTTGAAAGAATATGCGTCGAATATAGAGAAAGCAACGAACGTTTTCATAGCGGCAACAAAAAATTTTGAAGAGGTAAAGAAAAAATTTAAAGATAAAGCGAGAAAAGAATATAAGGAAGCGGAAATAGAATATAAAGAAGCGAAAATCGTTTATGATAGGCTAAAAAGTTTCGAGGATTATTATGCGAGTGCGATGGCGGCATCTGTTTCGCAAACGCCATGGTTCAAGCCGAAGAATATATCTATTTTTAATCCGGATGGAACGATTAAGGAAACTGTTCTTGTTGGCGATGGCGCGTATACTGATCCAGTGCCTATCGAACGAGCGATAGATATGGGGTGTGACACGATTTTTGTGCTTGATGTGCACGGCCATAAGCGATGGATTTACGATGATGCTACTACGTGGCCTCGTTTTATAGCGCTTGCGCAACACACAAGCATTGACAGGATTTACAAAATGACTATAGGTTGGACGCAACGGGTTAATGGATACCTTGAAGTTTATCAAGAATTTTATAAAGAGAGGCTGGATCAGATCGAGATAGACAAGCAAAAAATCCTTGAAACAATTGGCGATGTCGGTGATGAAGTTAAAAAGAAAATCATTGCTTTTTATGAAGAAAAAAAGGATACGGCGAAAGAGAAAGTCGAAAATAAAATTCAAAGATTATTCGGCTCAATTCGACCGGTGAAAATTCATACAATTTATACGGATTCGCACGTGGCGTTTAATTTTGATAAGTTCTCAAATCAAGAGATTATTGCGAGCGCTATGCTCGGTGAATGGGAAACGGATAGATATTTAAAATCGATTGGTTTATAATTTTTTAAAAAAAAGTCCCGATCTTGCAAAGCAAGATCGGGACTTATTGCGTTTTTTTGACATAATCAGAATCTATTTCATCAGAATTATCTTTTTAACATGTCGAATCGATTTTCGCGAAACAACGGACTGCTCTTTAAGCTCAACAAAATATATACCGGAAGGATATGAAGAACCGTTAAATGTTACGCGATAATCGCCGCGTGTTTTTACTTCATTCTGTATAAGTGCGGCAATTTTTTGGCCACGGATATTGTAGAGTATCAGGGTAACGATTGCTTGCTCGTTGACGGTGAAAGGAATAACCGTTGTTGCGTTAAAAGGATTCGGATAATTTTGAAAAAGAGTTGCTTTTTTGGGCGCAAAAGATTTTGTGCGTTGAATGATTCCAGTTGGCGCATTTATTGATTCATAAATATGAAGTCGTCTTTCTTGGCTCGAGTGGAGGATAAGATACAGATCCGGATATCCGTTATGATTGATATCGGGCGCATAGTATCCAAATCCTGTACTGTCCCATAGTTCAGTATAAAACCAACTGCCGCTGCCTTCGCCGTATTCAAAATCATAGACACGCGTATAAGGTTGCGTACTCGCGATGATTTCATCTTGACCGTCTTGGTCAAAATCATTCGCAATGCCTATGGTGAGACCAATAAATTTTGTAGATGGATCGCCGATATCATACAAAACTTGGTATGCATCATTTTTGTAACCGATAAGAAGAAAGGTAAAGCGATCATTCGCGTTATGAAAAACCGAAAACGATGAAACGAATTCTTGCGTGCTGTCGCCATCATAGTCAAGCGAGAACGATGGCCCTGTTGTTGATACTTTCCATCCGCAATCGTAGTCCCAGATTTCTTGATAGGTAGTATCGTTTATATATTTAAAAATATGAATGCGCGCGTTACCGATAGTGTTCGTTGGAAGACTGGATTCATTGGAATATGACTGAATAGTATATACCCCTGGGATAATTTCTTTATGTCGGTTTTTAGCTGTATTGGCATCAAGAGATGATCGTCCTCCAAAATCAATCCAACCGGGGTCTCCAAAAGCGAATTCAAGAACACCATCATTATCAAAATCGCCTACAGCTTTTTTATCAAGCTCATTTGTTGGGCCGTATGACCATTTCAAAATAAGTTTATTGGCGTTCGTATCCCATTCATAAATACTGATGTCGCCAACAAAAAATCCATTTCGAGACAGTAAAATTTCTTGTTTACCGTCTTGATTTAAGTCAACATATTGGGCGAAAAAAAGAACTTTTCGCTCAGGGAAAGTAAGTTGGTCAATTTTTCTTGTCGGCAAACTTGTCGGTGTTTCTTGTTCCCAAACTTGCAAATAACCATTTCCGCCAAAACCGATATCGCCTGTCTGGATAACAATATCAATCAGCCCGTTATTATTTATATCTCCTGCGTAATAAACAATCCCATAATATTTCAACGTATCTATTGTTACATACGTAAAATCTTTTTTCCATTCTTTAACGATAATACCGTTATTCTTGTTATCTTCGTAAAATGTTTCGTAGCTTTCTATTTTTCCATTTTTGTTTGCGTCAACGAAAGCAACATATTCGTTCCATCTTGTTTCGCTATACTGCGCCCGTAGCGCGTATTGCGCGAAACCATTTGTCGAGGAAGTAATGATAGAAAAAAGAAAGAATATAAGTGAAAATCTTATTATTTTCATCTGTTTTCCTTGTTTGTATCGTATTTTTCAAAAACATTGATTTAATACGATGTTTTCAACCTTTTGTAATGAGCTATCACTAGAGTACTCAATCGTGTGATTATAGCAAGAGCGCCCTGTGGTCGCGAGGCATGCTTTGACAAAATAGGCGATAAGGACTACCATATTGATGAAGTGAGCGAAGAATAAAGAAAGAATGTATTTTGTTCTTTTTTATTCTGAGCGAACGAATCAATATATCGGTAGATATAATAATGGTTCCTTAATAATTTCAATCAAAAACAGTAAGAAGGAGGTGACGGATGTGAATGATAGTATTCAGCCTTCGCGGTCATTTAGTATTATAACGTTTAATATCTGGGATATTCCTTTTTGGTTTTCAAAAAATCGGGAAGAACGTATTGCGCGTATTGGACCGTACATTAAACAATATAATCCTGATATTATGTGTTTGCAAGAATCGTTTGACGTTTGGCATCGTGATCAGATTTATGAAGCGCTCGGAAAAGATGGTTATTCGATTATTGAAGGCTATAAACGGACACGGTATATTCTCGGATTTGTGCGGCGATTTGATCTAACCGGCGGTTTGGTTATTTTTTCAAAATTTCCTATCAGAAAAACGGTGTTTGAGCCATTTTCTTTATGGAAAGAAATGAATTTCTGGGAACGTCGCGGAAGAAAAGGTTTTTTGGACACACTCATTGAAACGCCGTTCGGCATGGTGCGCATTATTAACACGCATCTTCATGACGGTACGCTCGCTCTTCATCGATTCATACGCGCGCGGCAAATTACACAATTGACTCGTGCTATTAAAAATCACGATTCTGAAGAAAGTATACCATTGATTATAGCAGGAGATCTTAACGAAGACGATATTTTTGACAAGGAGGCTCCGCATCCATTGCGCGTGCTCAATATACGCGATAGCGCTACGAATAATGAGCCGACGCTCCGCGTTGATAATCCGTATGCGAACAGAGGATATAACCGCGCAAACGTCTCTCATCGTTTTGATTACGTGCTTGTTCGAGATATCGATTCTTTGCGTTTAAATGTTTCGGAATATAGAGTGCTTCCTCAACCTGATCCGCCGCTTTCCGATCATAATCCAGTGCTTGTCCGTTTTTTGTTGCAGTAAAGTTTTTTGAAAAGATCCCTCGCTCCGCATTGCGGGACGGGGGATATTTTTTTATTTTTAGGACTTACGCCTTTGGCGCACTTCTGCGTCAAAAGCTGCGGTGCTCAACACCGTATGATTACAATACGGCTTATTTGCGCAGTGAGCGAGCGAAAAGCAAATAAATTTGCTTTTCCGAGTGAACAAGCAAACACAGGGTTACTACCCTTTATTCCGCTCCTCGCTTTTTCCTTGAATTGCATCAAAACGCGTAAGTCCTAATTTCGTTTCATTACATATAACTCCTTTTTGTTGGAACTCTGTAAAGGACTATACAGTCAGCATATCGTATGTATCATATGTACATCCCCTGCATAAGGCCACATACATATTGCACTCCATAAAACCGTGATACGTAACCTGTT
>CAZVCF010000062.1:1450-5600 GCA_964626355.1 uncultured Gammaproteobacteria bacterium | reverse complement strand
TTATGGAAGAGGTTATTAAAAAAATTCAGGAGTTGCGGAAAACGGTTTTTAGAATTAGAGACTATCTTTGACAAAACGAAAACGTTAGAAAAAATTACCGCGCTTGAAAAAGAAATGAGTGATTCAAATTTTTGGAAAGACTCCGCTCGCGCGCAAAAAATATCAAAAGAACACGCGAACTTACGCAAGAAAGAAGAGGTATGGCAACAGCTTGCGCAAGAGATAGAAGATTTATACACGCTCGCGCAGGAAGATAAAATGGAAGCAGAAGTTAATTTACAGGAAGACATTTCTCGCACGGTTGGTGAACTTGATGAAAAGATTTGGCAATTGAATTTAGAAACTTTTTTGAACGGGCGCTATGACATAAATGGCGCTCTTTTGGCGTTGCACGCGGGAGTCGGCGGAGAAGACGCGCAAGATTTCACGAATATGCTTCTGCGGATGTATGAACGTTTTTGCGAACGAAAAGGATGGAGTTACGCATTGGCTGAAAAAAATACGACTGATTCAGGCCTTCGGGAAGCAATTCTTTTCATCGATGAACCGTACGCGTACGGATTTTTGAAAAGCGAAAATGGCGTGCATCGGCTCGTGCGCGTTTCGCCGTTTGACGCGGAACAACTGCGTCAAACTTCATTCGCGCTTGTTGAAGTAATGCCGCAAATAGAAACCCCATCTGTTGAATGCAAAGATTCGGATATTGAAATAGAAACATTCCGAGCGTCGGGACACGGCGGACAAAATGTGCAAAAAGTTGAAACCGCGGTGCGCGTCAAGCATATTCCGACGGGCATTACGGTTGCTTGCCAGCAGGAACGATCGCAGGCGCAAAACAAAGAACGCGCGATGAAAATTCTATACGCGAAATTGGAAGCATATTATACTGCCCAACACGAAGACGAAAAAAAACGCATTAAAGGAGAATTCCGAAATGCGTCATGGGGAAATCAAATTCGTTCGTATGTCCTCCATCCCTATAAAATGGTTAAAGATCATCGTACGCAATACGAGTCTTCGGATCCGCAAAAAATTTTAGACGGCTCGCTGGAAGGGTTTATAGAAGCATACCTCACAAAGAGTTAAATGTAAAATGTAAAAATCAAAATGCAAAATGACAATTCAAAATTTAAAATTATTTTATTAACGAGTTAACGGATTAACGAATTGAATACAATTTTCAATACCTAATACTCTATCCGCCGATACATTTATTATATACACCTATGAAACGGCCGTGTCATAAGTGTATATAATTGATAAGCGGTTATTTTACTTCAAATTTTTAGACAAAGATTAAATGTTCAAGGTTTGTGTTTTGAAATTTATCATTAAAGAATCGTTTTTGAATTTGTCATTAGAAATTTTAGAAAATTCGTTAATTCGTTAATGCGTTAATTATGTAATAAATAATTTGTATTTTTTTCTCAATTGTTAGTTTTTCACTTTTAGTTATTAATGGTACTCTTGAAAGTAATAAAATATAGTTCTTTAAATAGAAAGGATTAAAACTATGTGCGGTATAATTGGCTATGTCGGCAAAAAACAAGCATTGCCGATAGTGATTAACGGCCTTAAACGGCTTGAATATCGAGGATACGATTCAGCTGGCGTTGCGCTAATCAATGACAAAATGGAATTACAAGGATATAAGAAAAAAGGCAGAAGTATTGAAGATCTAAAAACGGTACAGGAAAATGGAACGATCGGAATCGGACATACGCGATGGGCAACGCACGGAGTTCCGTCGGATGAAAACGCGCATCCTCATTTTGACTGTTTGAAAAACATTGCGGTTGCGCATAACGGCATTATTGAAAATTATCGCATTCTTAAAAAATTTTTAGAAAAAGACGGACATCGCTTTGTCTCGCAAACTGACACGGAAATTATCCCGCATCTTCTTGAATATACCATAACGCATTCTGAAGCAGAAACGTCATTCAAACATATTCTTGCGCAGACGCTCAAACTTGTTCAGGGGACGTATGGCCTCGCGATTCTCTATCGTCTTGAACCAAATAAAATATTTGTTGCGTGTTCCGGCAGCCCGGTTATTATCGGAATTATCAATAATGATGAATATATTGTCGCGTCCGATCAAGCGGCTATCGTAGAACATACGAAAAATATTATTTATATGAAAGATGGCGAGATAGCCGTGCTCGAACGAGAGAAAGAATTGATTATCGAAGATTTAAATGAAATAACGGCGCCAAAAAATATCGAACAGATTGTGTTGCAGTTGGATCAAATTGAAAAAGGCGGCTATGCGCATTTTATGCTCAAGGAAATTTTTGAACAACCAAACGCGATGAAAGACGCAATGCGTGGCAGAGTTTCCGACAACGCGATACGGCTCGGCGGCATTTCAGAACATATTAATTTTTTACAACATGCTTCTGAATTCGTTATTTCAGCATGCGGCACTTCGTGGCACGCGGGTTTCATCGGACAATACCTTTTTGAGAATCTCCTGAATGTATCGTGTAAATTAGAATACGCGTCCGAATTTCGTTATAAAAAAAATTATATCAATCCTCTCTTGCCGTATTTTGTCATTAGTCAATCCGGAGAAACGGCGGATACCTTAGAAGCGGTTAAACGGATTAAACGAGCTGGAGCGAAAACATTTGGTATTGTGAATGTTGTTGGATCGTCTATTGCGCGCGAAACTAACGCGGGAATTTATTTGCACGCCGGACCAGAAATCGGCGTTGCGTCAACAAAAGCATTCACCTCGCAAGTCACTGTTTTAACAATGCTTACGCTTTTTTTAGCAAAAGAAAAGGGGATACTGAACGATGATGAATTATCGCAGGAATTGCAAGCGATTAAACGGATTCCGCAGCAAGCGCAGTACCTTCTTGATTATTCAGAAAAGATAAAAGAAATCGCGCGAAAATATTATCAGGTGAATAATTTTCTCTATTTAGGGCGCGGATATAATTTCCCCGTTGCTTTGGAAGGCGCGCTGAAACTGAAAGAAATTTCCTATATTCATGCGGAAGGTTATCCGGCGGCAGAGATGAAACACGGTCCGATCGCGCTTATTGATGAAAATATGCCGGTCGTGGTTATCGCGACCGACACGGAAGACGTGATATATCAAAAAGTTGTTTCGAATATTGAAGAAATAAAATCGCGGAACGGAAAAATTATCGCGGTTGCTACAGAAGGAAACGAGAATATACAAGAGCTTGCCGAAGATGTTATTTATGTTCCAAAAACACGCGATTATTTATCGCCCTTATTGAATGTAATACCACTCCAACTTCTCGCGTATTATATCGCAGTATTGCGCGGATGCGACGTGGACAAACCTCGTAATCTTGCGAAATCCGTAACCGTGGAGTGATTTATGTCATACGGATCATATACAGACGATAAGAGAAAGAAAAATAGGGAAGAAACCGCATATATTTTATCAACTATTTTCGATCGCGGTGGATGGAGTACATGCAGTGAATGCGCAGAGAGACTAGATAATTTAATGATCGAAAGACTTATTGAAAATATTTCAGGAATAAAACAAGAAGATTTAGAAGATAAATATAAATTTTGTCCAAATTGCGGCAGAAAATTGGTAGAAGGCAAAATAACGTATATTCCTCAGTATAACGCGTCAAAAAATAATCAAGTTGATAAGGCTAACGAGAAGAAGAAAGCTGATAGCGCAACAGCGCAACCTTCGCAGGAAAAAACAGAAAAAATTGCATATATTGTAGACGTTGTCAGTGATCAGGGTACTGGAGGAAGTTGGTGCAGTGAATGCGAAAATAACCTCACGCGTTACATAGCTGATATGGACGAAGAAATACCTGATAGATGCCCTTGGTGCGATAGTACATTAAAACTTTTTTGAAATTAAAGTCCCGTGATAAAAACGGGACTTTTTGTTATTCAAAACTGCGGAGGCTCGACCTCCGCAGTTTAAAGTAAAGAGGATATTTTGTTGAAAATTGTAAATGTTTCGCCTACACTTATCAATAATAGAAAATTATTAACTATCTATGGAATTTATTTTTATCGCATTCATCGTTATTTTTATCGCGCTATGCGCGGTCTTCTTTTATTTTTTTTCTCAGAAATTCAATCAATTGCAGAACGCGCAGAAAGACGATAAGTCGCTTCTGATGTTGCAAAATCA
>CAZVCF010000062.1:0-1350 GCA_964626355.1 uncultured Gammaproteobacteria bacterium | reverse complement strand
GGCGAATATTATCTTGAAAATTTGCTTAAAAATGTTTTGCCGCCGGGCAGTTATGAAATGCAATATCCGTTCAAGGACGGCACGATTGTGGACGCGATAATCCGCGTGAAAGAAAAAATTATTCCCATTGATTCAAAATTCAGTCTGGAAAACTATAATCGCATTGTTGATGAACGGGATGCGACAGAACGAGAGCGACTGGAAAAAATATTCAAAAACGATCTGAAAACTCGCATTGATGAAACGGCAAAATATGTAAAGCCCGATGAAGGAACGATGGATTTTGCGTTTATGTTTATTCCGGCAGAAGCGATTTATTACGATCTCCTTGTTAATCAAGTTGGCGCGATAAAAGTGGATACCAGCAGTTTAATAGAATACGCGTTCAAACAAAAAAAAGTCATTATTGTTTCGCCAACATCATTTTTGGCATATTTGCAGACCGTACTGCAAGGATTACGCGCTTTGCAAATTGAAGAATCCGCGAAAGAAATTAGAAAGCGCGTAGAACAGCTCGGGAAACATCTTGTTAGTTATGAAGAATATATGAAAAAATTAGGATCGCATCTTGGCACCGCAGTCAATGCGTACAACAACGCCTACGGCGAATTCGGCAAAATAGATAAAGATGTCGTTCGCATCACCGGCAAAGAATCAGAGATAGAAACAGCAAAAATAGAAGGTCCGAGAAATGAGTTATAGCGGAGATTACACATTAGACCTGTTGCGTAATAACCTTTCTGCTACAATTTCAATATTTTGTCCGCCAGCTGGCGGATTCGCAAAAATTTTTCAACAGATACGCTGTATATGCTTCAAAATTTTTGCTTCGCCTCGCCTAAAATCTTGAAATTTCGCTACGAAAATTATTAAGCAACAGGTCTATTTAATTAGAGGATTTTGTTTCCGCCCTGTCTGTGTAATGGTTCAAAAAAACGCGCGCCTCGATAGTAGCCTATCCATAAAAATACAAAACAAAAACTCAACATCATTACTTTTGATGTCGAGTTATATTTTAAAAATACAGAGTATTTACTTTAGATTTAGATTTTGAACAATGTAATTTTTTAAGCGATCGCTTATTTTATTACATTCGTGTATAAATTCATTTATTACATTCGTATATAGGTCCAAATTTTCATAAAATAACGCAAAAAAGCATTTCATAATTCAAAATTATTTGCTCTTGACCCCGCCCCAGTTCCAACGAATGTCTTATCTATACGAACTTTGTACTCCGTCGACACCTTCGAAACGCTCAGCGTCTCTTCGGCTTAGTTTAATTTATGCGAGCATTTTGCAGAGAACTGGAGCGGGGTGTTGACATTTTTTGAGAAATATGCTATTCTT
>CAZVCF010000061.1:0-5940 GCA_964626355.1 uncultured Gammaproteobacteria bacterium | reverse complement strand
AGGTCGGGGCTTCCTTATGCAAAAATCAAAAATTCGAAACATCGATTTTATAAATCACAAATTACAAGCACCAACATTATAAATCACAAATTACAAGCACCAAATTCCAAACAAATTCAAATGACCAAAATTCTAAATTCAAAACAGGAAGGGCGTTTCGTTTAGGATTTTGGTCATTAGAATTTCGGTATTGTTTGTAATTTGGAATTTGTAATTTGGGATTTTTATCACTCATTATCAACTACTTGCTATTTTTTGTTATTCATCAGTTATTTATTTTTAATTCCCTATACCCCCTAGTGGCTATACCCTATCCCTAATCTCCTAATCCCCTAAAAGCTAATCTTCTATCTCGGGGGTTGACATTTTTAGAGGGTATTCTATTATAGTACTACGATCTTTACAGTATAAAGCGGTTCATGAATACATCATAAAATCGCTTTTTTATACGAAGAAATCAAATGGAGGAATTACTATGGCTAACACAGGTTCATTTGACGAGAGAGAATTTATACAGATCATGAATGAGGCGAAATCTCTCGCGCAAGGTATGAGACATAACTGCACTACCGCGCATGTTTTACTCACTATTATTAATCGCGCGGACGCTCGATTGGGCAATATATTGGATCGATTCAATGTAACCTACGACACATTATTCGCATCATTGATGTCAGAAGGGAATACTGAACATATCGAGGTATTTAGAAGAGCGCTTGACGAGGCGATGCGTGTTGCGATGAACGCGAGAAGCATTCGCGGCGAGCCGATACATTTTCTCATCGGCATCATTTCTATTGAATCAACATTGGCGCATTATCTTCTCATTTTTAATAATATTGATGTTGATAATTTAAAGCAAACCCTTTTACAAATGATTAATCAGGGGCAACAGCCGATAGGATTTCAAACTGGTTCTGCGCCGCTTATTGAGTCGCGGCAAGAGCAACAAACAGGAATACCATTACAGCCTTTACCGTATCCGCGCGGATCAGTGCTTCAACACATCGCAAAGGATTTAGTGCTTCTCGCAAGTCGTGGAGAACTGGATCCGGTTATCGGTCGTGTGAAAGAAATAAAAAGAGGTCTACAGATTTTATGCAATCGGAAAAAAAATAATCCAGTGTATATCGGAGATGCCGGTGTTGGCAAGACAGCAGTTGTTGAAGGAATAGCGACTCTGCTTGCTCGAGGTGAAGACGTTCCGATCAAGTTAAAAGACAAACGAATTTTACAGCTTGATCTATCCGCGCTTGTTTCTGGAACAATTTTCCGCGGGCAATTTGAGGAACGGTTGCAGGCAATTTTGGAAGAGATACGTCGTTTGCCGCAGATTGTTTTATTTATCGATGAATTTCATACGATTGTCGGTTCAGGTTCGGCAATGGGCAGTATGGACACGGCGAATATCTTAAAACCAGCGTTGGCGCGCGGAGAAGTCAAATGTATTGGCGCAACCACAACAGACGAATATAGACGTTATATTGAAAAAGATGCTGCTCTTGAACGTCGTTGCTATCCGATTATGGTTAATCCGCCAAGCGAGGAAGATACCGTGCATATTCTATTCGGAATCAAAGATAAGTACGAAAAATTTCATAATGTGCGCTATTTGGACGGGGCTATTGAAAGCGCGGTTAAATTGTCAGTCAGATATATTAATGACAGAAATCTTCCTGACAAAGCGATTGATCTTCTTGATGAGTCAGGCAGTACCAAATCAATGTCGCAAATTGCTGAAACAGTTCCTGCGTCCGCGACAGCTGCAGCGCCTGCGAGAAATTTAGCGCTTAATCCGTTTGCGCGTCAGCACAATCAACCAACTCTACTGTCTCCTCATCCGCAATCGCCTCCTCCATTGGAAGTGACAGAGGAAGATGTCGCTCACGTGGTGCGCGAATGGACTGGTATTCCAATCGTTACCTCGCGAGAAGAAAAAGAGAAACTTTTAAGACTGCCGGAATTTTTAAGACAGCGAGTTATCGGCCAAGATGAAGCAATCGACGCGGTTTCAAAATCGCTTTTAGCGTTAAAAGAACCAAATCGTCCGACTGGCTCGTTCATATTTTTAGGTCCAACGGGCGTTGGGAAAACATGGCTTGCAAAACAATTGGCACTCTATCTCTTTGGAACTGAAGATGCGTTGCTTCGATTCGATATGTCCGAATATCAGGAACGTCACACAGTTGCGCGGCTTATCGGAGCGCCACCCGGATATGTCGGATATGACGCAGGAGGACAGTTGACGGAAGCAATTCACCGAAAACAATATGCCGTTATTTTGTTGGATGAAATCGAAAAAGCTCATCCTGATTTATATAATACGTTATTGCAAGTTCTTGATGATGGTGTTATGACTGACGGGCAAGGACGAAAAACGTATTTTAAAAATACGATCATCATTATGACTTCGAATGTTCCTCTTGAAAAGAGAAAAAACATGATTGGTTTTAGTGGCGAAGAAAGAGAATCAGACGCACAAGTAACGGACGCACTTTTGAAACGCGGATTTCCGATAGAATTTATTAATAGACTCGATGATATGGTTGTGTTTCAACCGCTTGATCCTGATGCAATTCAAAAAGTTCTTGAATTGCAATTAGAAGACGTACGCGAGCTGGTAAAAGAATATAAATGCAAGATTAGTTTCAACGATGAAGTAAAGAAATTACTGTTAGAGCACGGCTTTAGCGCAAAATACGGCGCGCGTCATATGAAGCGGATTATTAAGAAATTTATCCTTCTTCCTTTAGGCGTTTTGACAAAGCAAGATACGATTAAACCAGGAGACGATTTGTTAGCGGTATTGCAAGATGGACGAGTTGTTTTTGAAAAGATTCCAAAATCTGTCGAAACGTCCGCGTTGCCTCCAAAAGAGGATAAGAAAGAAGAAAAAAAAGAGAAGAAATAATTTTAAAAATATAAATCCCTCGCTTACTCGGTAAGCGAGGGATTTTGTCGTCATTGTTTAAAAATTTATATCTCATTATCTCTGCCATGGCAATGATAGTGAGATATGGGGAAGTCACTATTTTTCGGTGTATTCAACAGCAGGATAGTTTTTCGGCGCGATGCAATCTTTTATTTTTTTATCATCGCGGATACGGATACATTGCATTCCATTTCGAACTTTTCCGCTTTTCGGAAAACGTGATTCGAATTCTATTTGTATGACAAACGGCCGTTTCAAGTTTTGGATTTCTTTTCGTTTTTCATCGGTGAAGTGGCCGAATTTTCCGCAGTAAAATTCTTTGCCGGTTGTCGGGTCGATTTGCAAGAGCACAACTTCCTTAAGCCGTTTCGGATCTTTCTCTGACGGAATTAATTCGCGCACGATAAAATCATCTTCTCCTAACGGTTTCCACTTATAACATCCTTTTACCCGTTGCGGATCTCCGCCGTCAAGACGAAATGATGAAATAAAATTCCGATCGTAGAGCACTAACCCTTCCCATTCGTTTTTCTTTACTAATTCTTTCGCTTCGTCATACGAACACGACAGTATTTTTGGTGGAAGAATATGACCAAGGGTGGTTTTTTTTGAAATGATATCACTAATAATTCCAAGTTGACGCCAGTACGGTTCATTGATAATCGGTTGATTGTCATACAACACAACGCCGAATAACATATATTTGAGAAAACCATTTTGATGTTGCGTTTCAATGGCGCGCTGTGTTTTTGATTTGACAATGCTTCCGACGTAACCGATATCGTCTTTGCTTTGATCAAAATACGCGGTTGCTTCACCGATAGTCATTGAGTTGTTCGGTATGGTTGACGCGAATTCTTTTTTGATATGATCAAATCGTTCATCTATTTCATTGATGCCATCGGTATAGAGTCTGACGATATTTTCTTTCTTTGTGCCGAAGATTTTATAACCGTCTCCTTTCCGTTCAATGATTAAGTCGCCGCGTTTTTCAATCTCGTAGATAATTTTTTCATCATAACTTTGTTGTTGAACCGGTTTCGCGATAACGAAATTTTTTGAAAGCGGATCAAGCGAAAAATGGGCGAGATCGCTTTCAATACTTCTCTGTTTTTTAGGCACTATTTACCTCCTATGGTTTTTGGTTTTTAGTGAACAGTATTTTAAGAATAGCAGAAAATGCGTAGAATGTCAAATGGAAATAGGAAATCAGCTTTTAGGGGATTAGGAGATTGAAAACGAATCGAAATTCAAAAATCAAAATAATTTATCTTTCGTAGTATCCCATTTCATAACTATAGTGTGTTGTTGTAATTGATTATATTTACCTTCTTAATATATAGAACAGGCATAACATTTATAATGATTTTATCATAGTATTTTATTTGTAAATTGATTCATTCATTGCTTGCTATTTCATGCAGGTGCATGGAATAGCAAGCAATGAATAATTCATCGAAAATTTTAAATTGTAAATTTTATTTTTATCCCCTATACCCTAAGTACTTGACTATTTTTGTTATTAGAGTATATTTTAATTATAGTTTGTCCATTAAAATATAAATATTTTTAGACAGAGAAAGAAGCTGAATTATTATGGAGCCAATAATCACCCTGCGTTTTATATTGGGTAATCACGAAGAACTTGAGAAATTACCTGCGATAGCTGAAGAATTAATGAAGGGGGATATTATTTGTTTAGAAGCTATTGATACACCTTCAGCAAAGGTTGATTTCGAAAATGGATTAAATAGTCAGAGTATGGCAGAAACAGGAATCGATAGATACGTCATCATATTCAATAATGAATTTTATAGTATGCTTGCGAATAAATATATTTTGCATTCGAGAAAAAGAATACATCTGATAGACGCGGATGAATCGATTGAAGAGATGAAATTATTTGAACAGATGCAGAGAAACTTGAATGATACTTGTATGGTGCGTTCAGATATTCAATCAGCATTTGAGCGGTACACTATACTGATTGACTACGTAGCATTTGGTGTTATTGAACGCGAATACGTTGTTATAAAACAGTTAGAACTTATTATAGCAACGGCAAAATCGATACAGCAAAAAGAAGTCTTAATCACCGTTTTAGAAGGAGAAGTACATACGCGGCCATACCATTATTTTAAGCGCAGAAGCGACATTCGCGTTGAAAGAATATTTCTCGATAAAAAAGAGAGTATTGTGCGTTATCTTATTCCGAATGAATTGATGCGCACTATTGTTTTTACACCCTATAGAAAACCTTCGGAAGGCGATTACAAAAAAGGATTTTTACATTATGTTTTTATGTACGCGCTCGAATATTATTTTGAAAGGGCTGTGAACGGATCGCAGAAAACAGGAACATGGTATGAAGAAATTGCAAGCGCGTTGATACGGAACTATTTTACTGATACTGATATCGCATTTTGTTTCAGACAAGCGCCGAAAGAACAATTAATCAAAGAGATAGATGACGTCGATCGGGAATATTGGACTGGTTTTAACGCAATACGGTGGAGCGTTCTGCTGAATTATGCTTTAGGAACGCACGGAATATCTCTTCCTTTGGACGATGATCTCAAATGGGCAGAAAAATTGGAACACCTTGCCCTGCAACATCAAGAAAAATAGCAAAAATATTTTTTAAACTTTTAAACAGGAGAATCATTAATGAAAAAATGTTAGTACGACAAGAATTTTCTGCAGAAACCCTCTCTTTATAACATTTATAGAGAGAGGTGAATGGAAGCCTCGACCAAAAGTCGGGGCTTTTTTTTGTTTGATGAGGTGATATAATGAGCAGATAAGGTTTTCCGCCAAAGGCGGAAGGGTATAGCCACTAGGGTATAGGGTGGAAAAAGTTAAAAACTAAAAGTGAAAAGTTAATAGTGAAGAGTAAAAATTACAAATTACAAGCACCAGTTTTATAAATTCCAAATCCCAAGCACCAAATTCCAAACAAATTGCCTACTCCGCCCCGATGGCCATCGGGGCTACGAAGGCCGGGCAAA
>CAZVCF010000060.1:0-6384 GCA_964626355.1 uncultured Gammaproteobacteria bacterium | reverse complement strand
AAACAGGTTACGTATCACGGTTTTATGGAGTGCAATATGTATGTGGCCTTATGCAAATCCTTAATTTTTATCAAAAAATACCTATAATCAAAGAAAATTTTACTTTGATTTTATTTGTTTTAAACTATTCTGAACCCAATTTAGGTTTTTGATTTCACTCGAACACTAAATTTGAGCTAGAAGCACGAGGTCCATTTAAATTTTAAAAGACTCGACATTATTTATATCGAGTCTTTTTTATTTTTATGGAATTTATTTTACCAAAAGCATTTTTTTCGTTTGAGAAATACCTTCTATCTTTATTTGGTAGAAATAAACACCGCTTGCTACTTTTTTATTTTTTGCATCTTTGCCGTCCCATTGTATTTTATACACGCCGGCGTTTTGTTGCTTTGAAACAAGAGTTTTTATTTTTTGACCAATGGAATTATAAATCTCCAAATTTACGGACCCAGAATTTTTAATCTCATATTCAATAGCAGTTGTGGGATTAAATGGATTTGGATAATTCTGTGACATATCGAATGTTTTTGGAATTCTCTGTTGCGACGATTGCGTTATTGCGGTTGGCGCTGAAACTCCGGTAGAATAAATGAGAAAGGTTGTGTTATCGTTATTGTACTCATATTTATAAAGCATTAATTCAAGAATAGTATCTTTGTCAAGATCGATGAGTCCTATTACACCATATTCAACATCAGATTCAGTCAATTCAAATATAACTGTTCCATCAACAATATCAATTATTTTAAAAAAATTGATATTGACATAGACCACTTCTTTTATTTTATCGCCATTATAATCAATCAATGGTGAAATAAGAGGTTCAAACGACTGCAGGAGGTATCCACTAATGAGTGAATTGATTTCCCATTTTTTCTCATGGGTTTTTCCATCGTAGAATTGAGTTGTATTTTTGGCTTCGTCGATTTGTACGATTTCTCCAACACCATCGCCATCAAGGTCACCTACATAGTGACCATTTTCAACTTTCCATTCCAGCTCGAAGCTTTGAGCGAAACTTTTTGTTGGCGTAGTCAGCGCCATAACTATCGCGAATACCGCAAATATTGATATTGATGCTGTTTGTATTTTTTTCATTATATTTCTCCTTTGTTTAACTGGTGGAAGTCAGGCTTCTACCAGTTTTGTTTATAATGAACTTTTTGATCATTGATGATCAGAGAAGAGTATACCATAGTATCATATTTTTGTCAAGAGCCTGTATCCACTGTTTCGTACAATCAAACGTAATCTCTCTCAAGAAAAAGATAAAATAAAAAGCTTACAAAGTATGAGTTTTTATTATTTTAAAATCTACGCCGAGGCCACAGTTATTGAATAATGATACAATTTTAATTGCTTGTTATTTCATGCAGGTGCATGAAATAACAAGCAATTAAAATGAGAAGAAAATAAGCTCTAATCGTTCCACTATCGAGGTTCAACATCGGTAATTGAAAGTTTTTAAGAAATTATATTTTTAAATCATCGCTTGCTTTTTCATGCAGGTGCATGAAAAAGCAAGCGATGATTTATTCTTATTTAGTTCTCGGGAGTTAGACTTTCGAGGATTTTTCAACTTGTAGAGATCGGACATCTGCAAATCTTGTAACATTTTATTGTGTATAATTTCTTTTTGTTGTTGGAAAAATAAAATATACTATAAATAGGATTTTCCGCCAGAAGCAGATCCGCCTCTGGCGGAAAATCCCTAACCCCCTAACCCAATGAGAGAGAAATATATTTTTACAACATCGGGTTGGCAGTGGGAACATTAGTGTGGCAGTCCCGCTCCAGTTTTGCAATAAAACAAACGATATATTTCGCAACATTTGAACAGATAAAATCAGAAAATAAATTTAGCACTTCTTTGCAAAACTGGGGCGGGACTGCATAATTAGAGAAAAGGCGGTTGTTAGGAGCGCAGAATCCGAACCCACGTCAATTGAGAAGTTCAAAAATGAGATGATTTCAAGGCGCGACGACGAAGATGTAGTCTCGCACTACTTCGAGGAGGAGTAACGCAGAAATCAGCTATTTTTGAACTTCCCTACTGGGCGAGTCGCGCGCGCTCATCTTCTTCGTTGCTCGTCGCTCGCGTATCTTTCCTCTTGATACGTTTCGCTCCTCGCGCCTTGAAGATGAGCACGCGCGACTTCGCTCAATTGACGCGGGTTCGGATTCTGCGCTCGTATATATTTCTCTCTCAAAATCTAACCCCCTATTTCTATGGGCCGTCCTTTTGCTATTATCCTCGGTTTTTTTGTTGGCACGCTCTTCGCGATTCCAATTCTGATTGCGCTTGCGCAATCAGAATTACTTTTTATGTTTGACAAATCGAATCGCACGCTTAATCTCCAGCAAACAAAAATTGTGAACATAAGTAATCTGGGTATTGGGACGACTGAGCCAGGAGCGAAACTTAGTGTTGTCAGTCCTGATGCCGCGCCTGCGTCAGGGAATGAGGGCATAAGGCTTCAACCATCGTCTATTATTTCAGGTTCAACTTTACTAAATTTTGGCATAAATGATACTGCAAATTATGCTTGGATTAGAACTGTAGAAAATGGAGTAAACGAAGGAATTTTATCCTTGCAGCCAATCGGCGGCCTCATCGGCATCGGGACCACGGCGCCGTTGGATAAACTGACAGTTTCTGCAGACAACACCGTTATAGCTCTTGGTGAGTCCGGCGGGGCTAACCTTCTCTATAATGGCGGAGCAGAAGACGGAATTAGCGGGTGGACCTCTAGAGATTTTGCGTACGATGCGA
Organism: uncultured Gammaproteobacteria bacterium; assembly: GCA_964626355.1. GTDB lineage: Bacteria > Patescibacteriota > Patescibacteriia > UBA2591 > CAZVCF01 > CAZVCF01. The sequence goes on along the minus strand of CAZVCF010000060.1, from coordinate 3,608 downwards.
GCGCTGGTTCGGGTAATATCTCCGGTACGGCGTTAGCAGGTTCTTTGAGTTTCTCAGCCTCAAATGATGGTGGTCTTAACCAGGCAATAGAAGTAGTGCCATCGTCTGTGTACACTGTAACATTGAGAATGAGAACAGATTACCAAGGAGGAGCAGATGGTTCGCAGGGTCGTATAGTCGTTGGTACTACCGCGACCAATCGGGACATTGTAGATAAAACCTGTAATCCAGATACGTATGATATAACCCCTAACACGAATAAATGGGTTTTCTGCAGCGCCACGTTTACTGCTCCTGCGGCAACAGACCTTAAAACAACAATGATTTATGTAGGATTTAGGGCAGAAGGCAATACGCACACAGTGCTCGTGGATAATGTTATGCTCTCCAGAGGTGGAATACCGCAAGCTTATAATCCTTTAACTACCTTTATTGGTAGTAATGGCGCAACGGCAATCACCGGCAACGTCGGCATCGGGACGGCAAAACCAATAGCTAAGTTGCATATTGCGGATGCCAGACCAACGCTTCGTCTTGAGGACACAACTACTGGAGAAAAGGACTATGAGCTTGTCGCCAATGGGAGCGGTTTTTCCATTGATGAAGCATGGGTGGCAACAAGATTTTTAATAGATACGAATGGCAACGTCGGTATTGGGACGACGACGCCGCAAAGAGAATTGCATGTAGTTGCGGCGTCAGGTTACGCGGAGTTAAGACTTGCGGGTGCGTCTGGTAGTAGTGGGTCACTTGAATTTTATGATGGCACAACAAATAGGGGAGACATTTACATAGACCCATCGAGCGATATGCATTTCCGAAATACTGCTGAATCTCTTACTATAAAATCAGGCGGCAACATCGGCATCGGGACCACGGCGCCGGGTTTCAAACTAGACGTCAATGGCACTTTCAAATTAGGCGGGGACATCGGCGGTCGTTCATTTATGGAGTATGGCACATGGACTTGGAACTATACGAATGGCGACTCGTACGACAAGTGGATTAAAATTGGTGAGTTGGTATTAGAGGGTTACGCATGGAGTGATGCAGGCGTAGTGTGGAACATTTACCCAACCAACTCTAACCACGGTGATTCGGTAGAAACTATCGCGATCAATTTTAGGAACAACGACGTTGATGTTGAATCAACATACAATATTGATCACACTATTCTCGGCGGTAATGAGTTTAGCATTAAGGATGTGAAGGTAGTGCGTCGTGCAGGAACTGGTTTAGGTCCTAACTCTCTTTCCGTATGGGCGCAGGCAAGCGCCTCGTGGCTTGCTTCTATACAGTGGACTGCTTTTACTAAAGGTAATGTAATCTTGAATAGGGGATTGCAAACTCAATATACCGCTATTCCTGATACAGGAACTACTTACGACACGACAGGTCTCTATGTAATGAGAGCGGGCAGTTTTGGCATTGGGACGGTTTGGCCAAGGAATAAATTAGTCGTAACTGCTGATTCTGTTCCAGTTGGTGATTATGATACTGCGGGACAGTTTGCTGTAAGGGGCAGTACCAATAACGATAACGTGGTTGTACTCGGATACGATACGACTAATAATTATGGATGGATTCAGCCGAGTACAGATTGGGTGGCGTGGAGAAATTTGGCTCTTAATCCGGGCGGCGGTAACGTTGGCATCGGGACCACGGCGCCTATGGCGAAATTGCAGGTGAATGGGCAATTTCTTCTTCAAGACTTTAAGACCGCTGAGGTTAGTCAAAGTGGAACCGGCGATCTTACTATTCCATTGGGGAGATACCGGATAGGAACAGGTATTACTCTACAAGTTCAGATCGAGGGAGGATGGGCAGAAGGAGGCGGTATTTATCATATTGGTGGAAGTTGGGGGATATTGCCTACCGTTTCTTTAAGAAGCGAGAGCGCGATATCACAGAGACTTAAATTCTATGGAAAATTAGACGGGAACGGTTATGTCTGGCTTACCGCAACCTGGGATAATGTTTCTCCTGGCGAAGCTTCGAGCAATACGCCGCGATTCCTGATCACTGGGTATGATTTTGACACAGCAAATACCACTGCATTCATTGGATTCACTGAACTTGTTACAAGATTGGAGATTAACAACAGTAGCGGCAACGTCGGCATTGGGACCACGGCGCCGGGGTATAAATTGGACGTAGTAGGTGATATTAATTTGACTGGCGCTCTTCGCGTGAACGGTACACAGTTTTCAGGGGGTCAGTGGATTACTTCCGCTTCAAATATTTATTACAATTCTGGCAACGTTGGCATCGGGACCACGGCGCCGGAAGGAGTACTTAATGTGTCAAGAAATACGGCAGGTAGCATTTGGACACTTATTGATAACACTAATTCTACAGCAAATAATGAAGCACAACTGCGTCTCAATCCTGGTAATGGTTTATGGCTGGTTCGGGCAATAGAAAATACAACTGGCGCGAACGATACTAATCTTCGCTTTACCTTAAATGGTGTTGTGAATGCAGTAGAAATTGCTTCCTCCGGCAACGTCGGCATCGGGACGACGGCGCCAGCAAGTAAATTAGAGGTGTGGGGTACTGCTATTGATGCTCTACGCATTGTTCGTACCGATGCCTCAAGCCAGTACGTAATATATGGCCCTGACGGTTCACTAGATGTAATTGGTGGTAATCCTCATAGATTTAAAATTGCAGGGTCAGAAAAGATGAGAGTGGATACGAACGGCAACGTTGGCATCGGGACCACGGCGCCAGATTATCAATTGCATTTAGCAAAAAATACAAATGGAGCAGTTAACTTTATAGATATTAGCGGTAATGATACTAATGGTGATGGTGGCAGTGGATTAATTTTATCGGACAACAATATTGGTCAGTGGACTATTTTCCAAAGAAATAAAGCACCAGCCAATGCTTTACATTTTGCAATAGGAGAGGGTGGTACGGTAGAGAATGCTAAAATGACGATACTTCAGGATGGCAACGTCGGCATCGGAACAATAAATCCATTAGGAATATTAGATATCCGCGGTGTTACGCCGGCTAATAAGCACAATCCTCAATTAATACTTCGTGATATGACAACGCAAGCCGCAGGGGTTGGAGGTTTTATCAATTTTGGTGGACTTTACAACGGTACGCAGTACACAGAGTGGGCAGGCGCTGGTGGTGTTAAAGAAACGAGTATTGCTGGAAATTATGCAGGAGCGCTAGTTTTATATACTCGATCAAACGGTTCAGCAATGGCAGAACGAGTCAGAATAAATAGTTCTGGCAACGTCGGCATCGGGACTACGATGCCGAAGGTGAAGCTGGAAATCAATGACGGTGCGATCGAAATGAACAGTATGAATTTGCCTGGGAATCCTGGTGCGAAGGGCATGCGTCTCTTTGTGGAAACCGGCCAATTTGGCTGTGTACTAGGTAGCACGCGAACGCGCCTTCAGGCGAGGATCGCGAACGCGGACGGAGTAGTGAGCGCTATAATGCTTGGACAGTCCGATTGCACTGATGTGCCAAGTCCTGACTGAGGTTGAACCTCACTAGCGCATTCATTATTATCTCACTGTTAACTATTAAAACAGCGAAAACCCTAAAAGGGTTTTCCACTGTTTTGGGGTGGCTAGAGG
>CAZVCF010000059.1:0-6404 GCA_964626355.1 uncultured Gammaproteobacteria bacterium | reverse complement strand
GGATTTCGGATTTCGGATTTCGGATTTCGGATTTCGGATTTCGGATTTCGGATTTAGAAATCATAGAAAAAATGCGCATTTTGTCAAATTTTTGTGCGATTGACCAAAGCGTTTTTTTATCGTACTTTAAGAATATCAATAATTTTTGTCTTATTTATAATTTTTCATCTCTCGTTTTTAATTTTTAACGTATTCTGTATTTAACTTTTAACTATTCACTATTAAGAATTATAGACCATTACAAATATAAAGCGACAAATCAAAATTTAAAATTTTAAAATAAATAATTTTACATTTTAAATTGTCATTTTGCATTTTGATTTTTGCATTTTTAATTTGAAACGTGTTTATCAGTAAAATCGGCATTGATTTAGGAACTGCGAATACGCTCGTGTACGTGCCCGGGCGAGGTATTGTTATTAACGAACCGTCGGTCGTGGCGATTTCCACGCTTGATAAACAAGTGCTCGCGGTGGGCGATGAAGCAAAAGAAATGATCGGCAGAACGCCGGAAACAATCATCGCGTCGCGTCCGTTGAAAGACGGCGTGATCGCGGATTATAAAACGACCGAGTCGATGCTGAAATATTTTATCAGTAAATCGCTTGGTCGTTTTCGTTTATTTAAACCGGAGGTGATGGTGGGAGTTCCTGCTGGAATTACTTCGACAGAAAAACGCGCGGTGCTTGACGCGTCTATCGCCGGCGGCGCGCGCGCGGCGTATATCATTAAAGAGCCGGTCGCGGCCGCAATCGGCGCGGGCATTCCTATCGGTTCCGCGTCCGGACATATGATTATTGATATGGGCGGAGGAACATCGGAAATCGCGGTGATTTCGCTTGGCGGAATGGTTGCGTCAGCGTCCGTGCGCGTGGCGGGAAATAAATTTGATATCGCGATCGCTGATTATATCCGCAGAAAATATAATTTGGCGATCGGCGAACGCACATCAGAAGATATTAAAATCAACGTTGGTTCCGCGATGTATTTGGATAAACGATTGAGTATCGAGGTGCGCGGCCGCGATATGACAACCGGATTGCCAAAAATTGTCACGGTGGTTTCCGACGATATCACTGACGCGATTCAGTCGCAATTAGATCAGATTATTGTGGCGATTAAGAGTGTATTATTTGACACGCCGCCGGAATTATCAGCGGACATTATGGATAAAGGAATGGTGCTCGCCGGCGGAAGCTCGCTTCTGCGCAATATCGATAAACTTTTTTCAAAAGCAACAGGTGTTCCTGTGTATGTCGCCGAAGATCCGTTATTGTGCGTGGCGCGCGGCACCGGTATCGCGCTTGAAAATTTGGAAACATACAAAAAGTCAATTTTGAGTAAAAAATAGATTTTTACATTTGACATTTGACCATTGACATTTGACCAGTAGAACAACAATAAATCAACGAATAACGAATAGAGTTAACTTTCAACATTCAACCAACAACATACAAAATTAACCGTCAACATACGACTTGCAACCATCAAATTTCTATCAATTCCTATCTTGTCAAAGGTCAAATGTCAATGGTCAATTGTTTTTCCTATTTTTGCTATTTGTTATTTTTTCCTAATCTCCTAACCCCCTAAAACCTAATCTCCTATTCCTATGAAGTGGCCAATTGTCGGACGAGAAAAGATTATTTCATTTTTTGAAAAAGCCATTGCGAATGACACGCTTCATCACGCGTATCTTTTGTACGGGCCGCGCTATACGGAGAAAGAATTATTCGCGCAGTATTGCGCGATTAATATTTTATCCAAAGAGATGGTTGCCCAACCCCGTTTCGTCGCGAATGTTCGAGAACGCGAGCGAGACGAGGAGCAACGACGAAGCGGTAATAGTGCGAACGTTACCGCGAGGAGGAGCGACGAAGTCGTAGCCGCGTTATCGGACATACAGCAGAAATCGGGGTTGGGTAACCATCTCTATGAGTCGTATGAGCGCGTTGAACGTATGGTGCTTGCGGGAATTTATCCGGAAGTAATCGTTATCAAACGGGAAGAAAATAAAAAAAATATAAGCATTGAACAAATGCGCGATTGCAAAACAGCGTGCTACCAAAAACCGCTTTACGGGAAAAAGAAAATTTTTATTATTGAAGACGCGGATTCGATTTCGCTCGAAGGAATAAATAATCTTCTGAAAATTTTGGAAGAGGCGCCGCTTTATTGCGTTCTGTTTCTTCTTGCGCGCTCTCTGCAACGAATTCCGAAAACCGTTCGTTCACGCGCGCAGATAATTCGTTTTTCGTATCCGCTTCCTCCGCACAATCAACAAAAGTCAAAAGATTATATTTTTGATACTCTCTCGTTTTTGCCTGAATTGCGCGATCGTTTTGAGAAAAACAAAGAAGATCGAGAAAAGATACAATTATTCTATAATGATTTTTCTCTCTTGTTTTCAAAAAATGTGCAACACTATAGCGCTGCCGAGAGATTGTATGGATCGTTTCAAAAGGACAAGGAATTATTTCTTATCGCCGGAGAAATGGCGCTCCACGCGCATATGCGCGCGTTGCAGACTCCATCTTATCAACTGTCGGTTTTGACAAAGGAGTTCCTTCAATTCTATACTTATATAGAAGGAAATGCGAATTCGCTTCTGTTATGGCGTAATTTTGTTTCGTTGCTATGAATAAAAAATATACTCTTTTTATTATACTTGGTTCACTCCTTTTTTTAGGCGCGGGGTGTACGCTTCAAGTGCGCACGGGCGCGTTTGATGGCGGTATTTTTAAATCGTTTGATAAAGGGGATACGTGGTTTCAAAAATCTGATTTAGTATCGGTCTTAGGCGGGAAGAAATTTTATACGGCGAATATCAACACAATCGCGTTTGATCCGCAAGATCATCGCACTCTCTATGCGGGAGGGAATAATGAAGGATTATTAATGAGTCTTGATAGCGGAGAAAGTTGGCAGAGAGTTGATCGTTTTCCCGCTATGAAGGTTAACGCTATCGCGATTGATAATAGCAATAAGTGCGTCCTCTATGCGACAACTGAAAATAGAGCGTTGAAAACGAGCGATTGCGGTCGTTCATGGAATGTGATGTATACTGACGGCGCGCCGCGCGCGACTATTAGGACAATAGCGATTGACGCGATGCGCACGAATACCATTTATCTTGGTATGTCAGATGGACGATTGATTCGATCTGAAAATGGCGGTATTGAATGGGCGCTGATTGCCGAGTTCCGCAACGCAGTGCGTCATATTTATGCGCATCCGCGCAATTCACAAGTCTTGTATGTTGGTCTTAATGATTGGGGGATTCGAGTGTCCGGCGATCGAGGCGCGACATGGACTGATTTCAGTCAGGCATTGCAGAAAAAAACAACAAGCGGTTCAATCGTCGGCATATTTCCTGATCAGCAAAATCCGTTGTCATTTATCTTCGCGACAACAAATGAATTAGTGCGAACTGACGACGGCGGACGAACATTTTATCCCTATACGCTTCTTTTCAAGCCGCGCGAGACGGTTATTTATTCCATTGCGGTAAATCCGAAAAACAAGAATGAGATATTTTATACGGTTTATAAAACACTGTATCGTTCCATTGATGGCGGAAAAACATGGAAATCGAAATCATTGCCCACGCGCCGTTTTCCGACAATCCTTGAAGTTGATCCAGAAAATCCGAATGTATTATTTATGGGCGTGTATCAGCCGGAATAAGAGAGCTTCTTAGTCTTTAGCTTTATTAGCTTTTTAGGAAACAGTAGAATAATTTTATTTATTCTATAATCGCCTAAGAACCTAAGAAGCTAACCCCCTAATCTCCTAACCTCCTATCCCTATGTTTCTCGCTTTCAAACTCGCTCTGCATAGTTTCTATAGAAATTTTTTTCTTTCATTAAGCACAATATTTATTGTTGCGATTACGCTGTTTGCGTTTTCTTTTTTGTATATTTCCGCGCATATTCTTGATCGCACTTTTGAGACGCTTGCTGATAAAATCGACATTGGTATTTATTTGAAACCAGGAAGTTCGCAGGACAAAATCAACGCGTTGCAAAGCGCGCTTAGCGATCGCGCGGAAGTTGAAACGATTACGTATATTTCTTCAGACGAGGCATTGCAAACATTGAAAAATTTGAATAACGCCGCGATCGAGAGCGCGCTTCAGGAACTTGATAAGAATCCTGTCGGAGGGATAATTAAAATCAAAGCAAAACGGCTTGAAGATTACGATGCCATTATAACCTTTCTCAATAAAGGAGAATTTGACGCAATAATTGCCGATCGGGAATTTTACGATTATGAACAGATTATCGCTCGTCTTTCAGAATGGCGCGAGAAATTATATTTGACAGGAATCGGTATCGGCGCTATATTTATTTTTATCAGTTTAATCGTTATTTTCAACACTATCCGCCTCGTGATTTATTCACGACAGGAAGAAGTGCGCGTGATGCGATTGGTTGGCGCGACGCGGCGGTTTATCAAAAGACCGTTTCTCTATGAAGCATCGCTCTATACGTTTTTTGGATGGTTGATTAACGGTATTGTCGTCTATGGGTTAGCGCGGTATTTTCGAGAGGAAATCACTGTTTTTCTCGGATATGATTTTGATCTTGCCGAATTTTTGAAATATGATTACTATTTTTGGATATATGGTTTCGTAGGAATGTTGCTTGTCGCGCGCGTAAGCAGTTCATTCGCGATACGGAAGTACATTAATAGATGATTAAAATTTAAAATGCAAAAATCAAAAATCAAAATGACAATGCAAAATTTAAAAATGAATTAAAAAATGTTTTTATACTTTATAGAGGATGCCCATTATTTTTTATTTCAAACACCCTAATCCTTGAAGACAAAAATAATTTTGCATTTTTAACTGTCATTTTTCATTTTGATATTTACATTTTTAATTTATATATTCCATTATGCAGTACGCAGTTATACAAACAGGGGGGAAACAATATGTTGTTCATGAGAAGCAGGTGCTTCGCATTGAAAAAATTAATGGCGCGAAAAATGATATGATTGTTTTTGACGATGTGATTGCGCTGTTTAATGCGGAAACAAACGACGTGTCAATTGGCGCGCCGAAACTTTCGGCGAAAGTTGATGCGAAAATAATTTCGCAGGGGCGCGCGAAAAAGGTAAGCGTGGTTAAATACAAGCCAAAAGTCCGCTATCACAAGCGCGTTGGCCATCGCCAGCATTTTACCGAAATAAAAATAGAAAAAATTAACGGGTAAGTAAAAAAAAGAACGCATCCTGGCGGAGAAAAATCTTGGCGCGTTGCGAAATTTTTTCATCCAAAACCTATAGCGTATGATATACTAAAAAAATAAAGAATAATATCTATGCCCCCTCTCTGCTCTAATCTCAAACACGACTACGAAGCATTTCAAACCCTCTACGACGCGTTCGTCGCGGAATATTTCGCGGTGCGCGATTCCGGCGATCTCGAGAAAGCGAAACAAATGAAAAAGGAACTCAAACAAAAAAGGGACGCGCTCCGCAGTATGCTCTGGCCATTTGAAGCTTTGTCCTACCACGAATTAAAAGAACAGTACGAAAATCAAAAAAGCATCTTACAACGGCTCAACATCCTGCAGAAAGTATCAAACGGTTCAGAAAGCATTCGGGGTATCGATGGCACAGAATACCCTTTTCCCTTATACGCGGAAATAAGCCGAGGAATGCAAAAAAGCAGGGAATGGCTGAAAACCAAGACAGAACAAGGATTTACTCAACTCTTAATCGTGCCCTTTGGCCTTCCGCTAGATGATTTGATAGAGAAATATAAACAGGTTATTCTCCAGCACCACCAAGACAGAAAACTCTTTGCAACCAAAGAAAACCCAACCGACCCTGATGAACCGTTAGAACTTGAAGAAAGCCAGCCGATCTGGGTGTGGGACAAATATATCAACGCGGATAAAGACGGCAAAATAGTCTATTTTCCCAAGGAATTTTCATCACACCACCAGGGCAAAACCAAAAAAGAAGTACTACAAGAACACGGCGGTTGGAACGTCCTGCTTTTGGAAAATCTTCCCAACATACCGCGACAGGGTAAGGGCGCAGAAATCAAGGGACGAAAACAACTGGAAGCTGGCAAGACCCCGAATGATTATCTTAAAACCCTACAAACCAACGCACACTACAAAAACGAAACAGGTATGACGCCGGAAGAACAGCTCCTGTACGCCATAACCCATCTTGAGCAGACGAATCAAATCATAGACGATTATCAAGGAAAAGGTTCGGGTTCGTTTCAAATAGGGGCTTATTTTCCCCCTGTCGACATTGTGCCGAACGCCTACTGGAACCGCGGCTTTCGGCAGACCAGCTTGAGCGGTTTTATTCCTGGCATTTTCGTTTCTGTCGATGGCGCCCGCGGTGCGGTGAGCGATTATGCGCTATTCAAAGATTTC
>CAZVCF010000058.1:0-6498 GCA_964626355.1 uncultured Gammaproteobacteria bacterium | reverse complement strand
ATTTTTATATAACATACCTCCCATGCGGTTGATCGCCGACTATCCGTCCTTTATCTAAGGTGATAACGCGCTTCTCAAGCAGATTCACCACTTCCCTGTTATGAGTCACGAGCAGCATGGTAGTTCCTAATTGATTGATTTTTTTAAAAATTTCGATAATTTCACGCGTGGTAATGGAATCAAGATTGCCGGTCGGTTCGTCCGCGAGAATAATTTTCGGACGATGCGCCAACGCGCGCGCGATTGCCGCGCGCTGTTGTTCTCCAGCAGACAACTCATACGGAAAATTATCCTTCTTTTTTTCAAGATTCACGATGCGAAGCAAGCGCGGAACAATTTCGTTAATTCGTTTTTGTCGTTCGCCAATCACCTCAAGCGCGAACGCGATATTCTCAAAAATCGTTTTCTGATGCAATAATTTGAAATCTTGGAATACCACGCCAATCTGCTTACGAAGAATATGTAAATGTTTTTGCTTGACATACGTGATATCCCATCCGCCAATCATAATTTTTCCTCCAGTCGCCTCTTCTTCCGCGATCAATAATTTTATAATCGTGCTTTTCCCCGCTCCTGATTTTCCGACGATTGAAACAAATTCTCCCGGCGCAACATGAAACGAAACATCCCTCAGCGCGTAAATGTTTTTCGAATATAATTTAGTAACGTTGATAAATTTTATCATCGGTCATTGTTAATTTATACCGCGTTCTTTCCAAATAAGAAACTCTACTGCAATGGTAATTGTCGTCTTACCGACATTCTTAAATTCGAAATTCGAAGCACGAAATTCGAAACAAATTCAAATAATAGAAATTCAAAATCCGAAACAAATTACAATGCAAAATGCGAGACGATTTATTTTTTAAATTTTTTAATTTTGAATTGTCATATCCGAAGCAAGAGAGGAAAGATAAAAAATGTTTTATCTTGCCGAACGAACGAGGATATATCGAAGATATTTTCCATTTTGATTTTTACATTTTAAATTTTCCAAAGCCAGCGGTCGGAGTTGAACCCCGCCCCAGTTCCAGCGAGTGTTTTGTCTTTACGGACTCTCTACTCCGAGGACGCCTGCGGCTTAGTTTAATCTATGCGAACGTTCTGCAGAGAACTGGAGCTGGGCAGGCCGACGACCTATCGGCTACGAAGCGCCTGTCCCAATTTTGTTTAAATCTTTGATTTGACTACAAAATCGTGGATCCCCGAAAAATATATTTGCCTTTTGTCAGAGCCGAGAGTGGGACTCGGACCCACAACCTATCGCTTACGAAGCGATTGCTCTACCATTGAGCTACCTCGGCAAATTATTTTTCGGGACTCTACCAACTGAGCTACGCTGGCATAATCAAATCTCCATCGGAACGTTTTCAACAATGATCGGCGATTCGCGGCGCGCGGCAAGTCCTTGATGGATAACGATATTTTGCACAAGACCAAGCGAGATCAGATTGATAACCATCGAACTTCCACCAAAACTGAGGAACGGCAGAGGAAGGCCGATGATTGGCAGAAGACCGATATTCATTCCGATATTAATGAAACTCATCAAACCCCAATTAATCAAAACGCCAAGAATAATAATTCCTCCAAACGCGTCGTACACGCGCGCGCTCAAACGAAATAATTCATAAAAAAGAAGCGTTAAAAAAATCAGGACAATGCTGATGCCGACGAGCCCCATCTCTTCCCCGATCGCCGAGATAAGAAAGTCGGTTCTGCTCGCCGGAAGAAAATGCAACTGGCTTTGCGGACCGAGTCCGATGCCTCGTCCAAAAATTTTTCCCGATCCAAGCGCGGTCATTGCTTGGATTGATTGATAATTTATGCCGAGTGGATCTGAAATGCGATCAAAAAGAGCAAGAATACGCTCCTGTTGATAGGGCTTGAGAACAACAAAAAAAGAAATGATTGTTATGAACACGCTGGCGATCGCGATATATCTAATCGAAGACATCGCGCGCGCGATTGCAAAAAATATAAAAAACCAAATGCCGAAAAGAAGAAGTGCCGAACCCATATCCGGCTGTTTGATAATAAAAAATGCCGGCACTATCGTCAATGCGATGCTGATACTAATATCTTTCCAGTCCATTGCACGCGATCGTGTTTCAAAAAACCGGGCAAGAGCAAGGATAAGACACAAACGCATCAATTCCGCGACCTGAAACGACAAAGGACCAATTGCAAACCATCCGCGCACTCCCCTTTGCTCTTCTCCAAAAAATAAAATACCTATCAAAAGCGCGACACATATACCATACAATACATACATAATTGATTTGAGCGCGCGAAAATCAAAGAGAAGCACCGCAACAAAAAAAAATAATCCGATACCTATTGAAAGCAATTGTTTCCAAAAATAGATCGGTGAACTATTAAGCGACAGACTATATTGCGCGCCAAGTCCGATAAGCGTCAAAAAAATCGCATAAAAAAAAAGATGCCAATTAATATGTTTCAGGCGGTCAAAAAGCAGGAACCACATAAAAAATTCAAAATGCAAAAATCAAAAATCAAAAATCAAAATGACAATTTAAAATGTAAAATTTAATTTTTTGATTTTGCATTGTCATTTTGCATTTTGATATTTACATTTTACATTAATCCAAAGCACAAGCCTCAAAACAAATTCAAATAAGACAAACGTTCAATTTGTATCTCATTATTAATACCTGTTTCTCTTGTCCATTAAGTTTACATCGATATAAATCTCTGCCTTACCTATATACGGCAATTTTTCATCGATGACAAGCGCGATAGAACGCGTTTCTTCCGCGCGCCATTTTTCAATATCAACACGAGAAAATCCGACGATATTCCGTCCACTATACAAGAGCACGTCAAAATACGCTCGATAAAAATTATAAGGCGACCCGTTGCGCGTTGCGAAAAGCAAACGATCGTCTTGATAACCGTCTTCCTTTTGTTGCAACTCGACATTCTCGGTCGCAAGGTACATCTTGTCTTGCAAGATTTTTTCTTCTCCGCCGCGCATACGGCGCCACTCATGCGCGAGAATATCGATCACCGCGCCATCGGGACTGCTTTCAAGCGACTCGCCAAGAATTGAGATGAAACGATCTTCGCTGGGAAGAATAAGTATCTCCTGCTCGCGCGTTGATCCGCCGCCCCATACAAAACGATACCTGAAACGCTCCACCATCCATTTATCGTTCGGATTTGTCACGCGCGCGAAAAAATCGTATTTTCTTTTCGCGCCATCGCGACCGCTTTCAACTGCACGCACCTCGCCTATTTCTAACGGACGCGCGCCATATCGATCGCGTATGCCACCCGTATCGTTTGAAGGACTCGCAAGATTGATTAACGATTGATTAAAAAATTGGTCGTAATAATAGATCATTAAGAGACGATAGCCCGAATAGCCAAATAAACTAATACTGATAATAATCAATCCAATAATGAGCGTTATGCGCAATTGCCGGCGATGCAGAATATACCACTTCGTTATCCGAAGCGCCTTGTGCGTAAATTGTTGTTCCTGAAGGTCCACGTTTCAAATTAAAAATTGAAAAATCAAAATGTAAAATATCTCCGATATATCCTCGTTCGTTCGGCACGATAAAACATTTTTTATCTTTCCTCGCTCACTTCGGATATGACAGTGTAAAATGTTAAAATTATTTTTTAAATATCAGTGTATTTAACACTCCAATTTTTTATAAATATGGTTTTTAAATTCATTTTTAATTTTGCATTGTAATTTTTCATTTTGATATTTACATTTTAAATTTATACCAATTGTACCCTGTTGATAGAAAATTGCATATTATTTTACACATTATATACTGTATAAAACCTTCAACCTTCAACCTTCAACCTTCAACCTTCAACCTTCAACCTTCAACCTTAAATCAATTATGTTGCAAAGCACCCAAGACATTTTTTATTTAGTATTGTCGATTTCGCTTGGCGTAATCGCGCTTTTGCTTGCTATTCTGTTGGTTTATTGGATCGCGATTCTCCATAAAATACTCGGAGCGGCACAAAGAATCGAGGAGTCAATCCTCGCTTTCCGCGAAAAATTGCAAATTTCCGCGTATCTCAAAATTTTTGGCACTGTTGCTCAAAATCTTATCGGCTTTTTCCAGAATAAAAAAGAACGCGCGAAAAAGACGAAGAGCGCAAAGAGAGGGGAATAAACGACAAAAACAGCAGAAACAATTGACCTTTGACATTTAACCAATGCATTCGCCTCGATGACGGAGAAACTTTCATAAATCTAAAATCATAATTTTTAAATCTTCGTTTTTGTTTAGAATTTAGGATTTTAATTATTCACTGTTAGTTATTTATTTTTAATTCCTACACCCTAGTGGCTATACCCTAAACCCTTTTCGATCGTATAGGCAACTTCATATATACTTGATATACTAAATATCAAGTCTTTTTATTTCATATGACCATACGGGAAAAAATTTCTTATTTCCTTTTCAATAATCTCTCGCCAAAACAAATCGTGGCGAAAAATACTCTATGGCTCTCTGTAGGGCAATTCATCAGCAAGATATTTAAATTTTTTCTCGTCATGTACGCCGCGCGCGTGCTTGGACCTGAACAATACGGCGCGTTTAATTATGCAATCGCTATTGCCGGATTCACCTTTCTTTTTTCGGATATAGGGATAAGTCCGCTCTTTATACGAGAATATCAAAAAGGGCAAATGGACAAAAAAAAATTGTTTGGCACCAGCTTTATACTTAAATCACTATTTGCCATCGGTTCTATAATTATTTCGCTTATCACGTTCTTCTTCATAGAGAACAAATTTGTTAAAGAAATATTTTTATACATCCTGATATTACAGTTTTTAAATATAGGTCTAGGCGCTCTTGTTACTATTGCGACCGCGCATAACAAATCAGAGTATAATGCGCTTTCTATTATTATTGATTCTATCGTCACAACGCTTATTGGACTCGCGTTTCTTTCACTATCGCCTTCGCTTGTATATTTCGTTTATGCGTATATTATCGGCTCTTTTGTTTCTCTTGTTATCATTGCTATTACAACGATAAAAATAATACAAACAAGTTCACCTTCAATGACGTTTGACACCCATTACGGCAAAAAGCTCTTCTTATTCGCGACCCCCTTTATGTTCGGCGGAGTAGTAAGCGCGTTGCTCACCAACACAGATACTGTGCTTCTTGGTATCTTTAAAAACAATATAACCGTTGGGGAATACGCGCCTGCGGTGCGAGTTGTCGGATTAGTCTTTATAATACCTGGACTTATCAATGCTGCGCTTTTTCCATTGCTCGCAAAATTTTATGATGACTATAAAAAACTTATTACGCTCCTTCGTCCCATACTCTCCTATACTATGATGGTTATTATTCCTATTTGCATCGGCGGTGTTATAGTTGCTTCACAAATCATTATGGAATTTGTCGGTCCTCAATATCACAATGGCATTCTTGCGTTGCGTATTCTTATTTTTGTTCTTCCGCTTTATTCACTAACTATGACCTTGGATAACCTTCTCTTCTCTCTCAATTATCAAGTGCAAAATCTCATTTTTACCTCTATTGCCGCGGGTGTCAATCTTATTCTTGATCTTATGCTTATTCCGTCATTCTCACTCTATGGCGCTGCAATTGCGACCGTTATCGCGCAAGCTATCAATCTTGCGCTTACGTACCGTCTCACCAAAAAAATACTTCATAATAATTCATTTTTCACTGAAAAAAAATCTATTATAAAAATTATCATTTCGTCTCTTATAATGGGAATTATTGTGTATTGGATGAGTCTGTTCAATCTTAATCTTTTTCTTCTTATATTTTTAGGCGCGTTTTCGTATTTTATATTACTCTGCGCGCTTAAAGAAAATTATATTCTCTCCGCGCTTCGTAAGGTCACAACTATACTGCGCGCCTAAACTATATCCGAAAAATGTATATCTTCACCAACAACAAATGGAAAAATGGTTTTCTGGATTATTATCGCGATCAAAAAAATTATCGTATCCGCGTGCTCGCGATAAAAAATCTTGAATATATCGGAGATCGTTTATGCGTAGTGCGGCCGATGAATATAAAACTCATTTTCAATTATATTAGAGATATCGGCATTGCCGAGGTATATAAAAAAATCATTTCCCGTCTTAAGGAACGTTCTCGCAATGAAAAATATATTTCGTGCGGAATTGGAATAATATTGGAAACGCCCAACGCGCCAAAATTCGCAAAAGAAAAAATAATCGGCTTTATCGCTCCATCGCATCCGCAAACGATAGAACGAATCGTTTTACCTGAAGTATTGCTTTTTGAAATTGAACAATCTCATCTGCCGCGCTTGATAGAAAATAGAATTCTTTTTATTTCGATTGATGCGCGCGCAAAAACCGAAGTTGAGATGGTTGCCGAACCCCGTTTCGTCGCGAATGTTCGAGAACGCGAGCGAGACGAGGAGCAACGACGAAGCGGTATCAATGAAAAAGATACCGCGAGGAGGAGCGACGAAGTCGGA
>CAZVCF010000057.1:0-6599 GCA_964626355.1 uncultured Gammaproteobacteria bacterium | reverse complement strand
AGTAGATACCCTTGTAAACAAAGGTTTTCCTGTATTAACGAATAGAAAGGAACAAAAATTCAGAGAAATCTTCACCCCTCTGAGAAAACACCTCTTCAAACTTTCCCGAGAGACATTCCCTGAAGGACATATTCCTTTTATCATTGTTCCCAGCGAAAAACTGCTCTCGCTTGAAAAGAAGATTCCTCTAATGGATGTGGAGGGGGAGAAGGGATTCACTGGACTTGATTTTTCCGATTTTAAGACAGCGGAAGATATAAAAATTCCTAAATCGCTCGCTTATATCCTTGTTGATATTGAAAATGGCAAAGCGATGCTCGGGGAAAATCCGAATGAATCAGTATATCAATTCGTAAAGATAGGACGCTCTCCTCTTACTGCAGAAGAGGGGATCGCGCTTATCCTCCAATACCCAGAAATTTTAAAAGATCATAATATAGATCTCGCGGGTTCTTACCACTTTGATATTGATTATAGGGTCGCTGATATGTTTTTAGGGGGGAGTATACCGATGCTTGGCTGGAGTGAAGTAGATGTTTCGTCTCCACAGTTTGGTTCTGCTTCCTGTCTTTATAGATTATAGTTTATTAAGATATTATTATCGATTCGGGGACAGTTCCCACAAAAAATGAAGGTAATTTTCGACTTCACTCGAACTATATTAAAAATCAATCCCGACACGTCATGGCAAAAATTAAATTTTTTTCACGTAATTCGTTCATTCGTTTTTAATTCGTTATTCGTTGATTTATGAAAATTGCATTTTTTGAAATTGAGGAATGGGAGAAAGAATATTTGCGCGCGAAACTCGTGGGCGATGAATTGTCGTTTTACGCGGAGAAATTAGACAAGGATCATATTCCCCAGCAACTTGATGCGGAGGTAGTGTCCGTTTTTGTTGGATCGAAAATTGACGCAGCGGTTTTGAGCGCGTTGCAGTCAGTAAAATATATAGTGACTCGTTCTACGGGATTTGATCATATCGATCTTGCAGAATGTAAAAAGAAAAACATCGCGGTCGGTTATGTGCCGACATACGGGAAGAATACCGTTGCAGAATTCGCGTTCGGACTCATACTTTGTTTGGCGCGAAAAATTTTTTACGGCATCGATCGTGTTAAGGAGACGGGTGTTTTCTCTCCGCAAGGATTAAAGGGTATTGATTTAGAAGGAAAAACAATCGGCATTGTGGGAACAGGCAACATCGGGAAATATATGGTGAAATATGCGTATGGATTCGGGATGAATATTCTTTTATATGATGCGTATCCTAATCAAGAATTGGCGAAACAATATGGCGCGCGCTATGTGCCGTTCGACGAATTATTGAAAAATTCGGATGTCATTACGTTGCACGTGCCGTATCTCAAGGAAACGCATCATTTAATCAATAAAGAAACTATACGATTGGTTAAAAAAGGAGCGTTATTAATCAATACCTCGCGCGGGCAAGTTGTGGCAACTGAAGCGCTTGTATGGGCGTTAAACGAAAAAATAGTAGGTGGCGCCGCGCTTGATGTGTTGGAAGAGGAAGGGATTATAAAAGATGAACGGGAGTTCGTGCTCTACGGTCATCCAGAGGAACATAATTTGAAAACCGCGCTCGCGAACCATTATCTCATTGACGCGGAGAATGTGCTGATTACACCGCATAACGCGTTTAACACGCAAGAAGCGCTTCAACGTATTTTGGAAACCACTGTTGAAAATATAGAAGGCTTCAAAACAGGAAATTTGAAGAATAATGTTCCATCATAAATAACCAAAAGTTAATAGTGAAAACGCTTCGCATTCGCGGAGTGCCTCACGAATGTTGGTCAAAAAACCATTGAAAAATCAATGGTTTTTTGACCTTGCCCAGCTTCAGTTCTCTGTGAAATGTTCGAATGGCAATAAACTAAGCCGTTAGGCGTCGATGGAGTATTATGTGCGAACGGATTGCAACTGTCGCTGGAACTGAGGCGGGGCTTGACAAAATCATAAAAATATGGTATATTATATCTATAGAAAGTTTTCATAAGGTTCTTTAAAAAATAATATATTTTATAGATATTTTTTCTGTTTTTTCGCCATCTTATTAATCGAACTGATACAGGATTGTGCTTAGTTGAATGTTGATCATTTAATTTGAGCATAAAACATAAAACGGAGAAAAAGAATGAAGAAAATTAAAAAAGAAGAGTTAAATCTAATTAATTATATAATCGCTGTCGGGAGCGTTGATGGCGTGCTTACCACAGCGGCTACTATAAGAATAATTGATAATCCTGAAGTACCGGTATCATTCGTCCAAGCTTTCACAGTTGATAAGTTTGACGTGACAAGTTTGGCACCAAACAGGAATATTGTCTTCGTTGATCTCGGCGTTAACAATAAAGACAACGACATGACAAGATCATTCGTCGATAAACTAACAACGGCTGGCCACAAAATCGTTGCTATAATCGACGAACACTCTCGCGAATTATGGCAGAAGGTTTTCGGGAATTTCGATGATTTACTTATAGAACCAGAAGATCGCAATAATTATCCGTCGTCAGGAAGTGTATTGCGTGCCGCTCTCTATGATGATGAGATAGACGATTATACTGTTGAGTTATGTTTTGCGGCGGAGCAAGGAGATAAAATGAATTTTAATACACATTTTGGTTCTATCGTGAATCAAGCGGTAAAATCAAATATTGCCGATGATTCACGTCGAGTGTATCTTGCGAAGCACCTTTCAAAAAATTACGAACCAGATCAGATTATTTCAGAATGGATATGCGAATACGAGCGTATCCTCGAGACACACAAGGAAGTACTTTTAGCAAAAGTAGATCTCGGAAATGATATTGTTCGTGTTGATACAATAGGCAAAAAAGTTGATATGACCACTCTCATGAGCGAGTTGTATCAAACAGGCGCACGTGTTGTTATAGTAAAAGGGGAGCAGTTTAATCCCCTAAAGAAAATGAAAATGGCAATGGTATCGTTCGGCACTAATGATAAAAACCTTGACCTTCTTTCAATTTTTAAGGGTGCAGGTGTTCCCGTGGGCGGCATCGCCCAAAAAGCAAATATGGAGCCGGAACAGGGAGAGAGTGCGCTGGAGACACTTCGTCAATATTTAAAAAATAAATAAATATTTAAGAAACACATGATATGAATATCGTGTGTTTAAGAAAGGAGAAATAACCATGACAAATAAAACAAAAATAAAAAATTTTCTAGAGCATCCACATCCTTTTTTACTTTTTGCTGCTCCACTAGTAGCCCTACTGCTTATTGTCGCAATTGCCAAAATATTGTTACTTTTCTAAAATTTTTTATATCTTGCTCGGTCTGATGAATATCGGACCGAGCATATATTTTTATTTGCACAAAAGAAAATAGGTGATATCATTAAATAGCTTATCGTAGAAAGAAATTATTTATTGTCAATTAACGAATTATTTTTTGAAAATTATATAATTGGGAGTCAGAATTGTTTTATTCGTTTATTCATTACGAATTCGTTATTCGTTGATTTATTTCTAATCTCCTAATTTTCAGATTCTCTAATTTTTTTCCCTAAGAAGCTAAAAAGCTAATCCCCTAATTTTCTATTTTTTTGTTTGCCTAATTTCCTAATCCCCTAATCCTCTAACCTCCTACTCCTATGCTGGACATCAAATTTATTGAAAAAAATGCGGAGATAGTTAAGCAAGCCGCGAAAAACAAAAACGCCGATTCAAAATCGGTTGATGAGGCGTTGCAATTGAATAAGGAACGTAAAGAATTGCTTACGCGTATTGAATCGTTGCGTTCGGAAAAAAATAAATTAGATAAAGATCGCGCGGATGAGGGGAGGAAAATCAAAGAAGAACTTAAAGGATTAGAGCCAAAATTAAAAGAAATAGACGACGCGCTTTTCTATGTGTTGCGGAAAATTCCGAATATCCCGCATGAGTCAGTTCCTGTTGGCAAAGATGAAACAGAAAATAAAGTAATACGAAAATGGGGCGAACCGAAAAAATTTGATTTTACGCCGAAAGACCATATCGCGCTTGGCGAAGCGCTTGGCGTCATTGATATTGAAACAGCCGGAAAAGTTTCCGGCGCGCGATTTAATTATTTGAAAGGCGATTTAGCAGTAATGGAAATCGCGATCGTGCAATATGTATTTTCACTGTTAACTAATCAAGAAATTGTTGAAAAAATTGCCCGACGCATTTCGCCGATGCATCCCATAACGCCATTTGTGCCGGTCATTCCGCCGGTGATGATAAAGCCAGATATCTATATCAAAATGGCGCGGCTTGATCCGGGTCAAGAGGAAGAGCGATTTCATCTTCCGAAAGATAATTTATATTTAATTGGAAGCGCGGAGCATACGCTTGGACCGATGCATTTGGATGAAATTATTGAAGAGAATAAATTGCCCTTGCGGTATGTCGGATTTTCATCGTGTTTTCGCCGTGAAGCAGGAAGCTATGGCAAAGATGTGCGCGGTATTTTGCGCGTGCATCAATTTGATAAAATAGAAATGGAATCATTTACCGCATCGGAAATCGCTTTGAATGAACAAGATTTTTTTGTGGCAATTCAGGAATATATGTTCCAAGAATTTCAGTTGCCCTATCGTGTTGTGATGATTTGCACGGGAGATATGGGCGGACCGGATGTGAGGCAGATTGATATGGAAGTGTGGATGCCCGGGCAAAATAAATATCGCGAAACGCACACGGCGGATTATATGGGCGATTACCAATCGCGGCGATTGAATACGCGCGTGCGCCGCGCAAATGGCACAGTTGAATTGATTCATATGAATGACGCGACCGCGTTTGCAATCGGCCGTTTGCTTATCGCGATTATAGAAAATTATCAGCAAAAAGACGGCTCAATTAAAATTCCTGAAGTATTGCAAAAATATATAGGGGAAGAGATCATTAGACCTGTTGCGAAATAAGTTTCTCATTATCTTTCGCCATCTTTTCGGCTCAAAACTTTGAAGTTCTCCTCGAAATATGCTGTAAACGTGATCTGGTATATGACGACTGTATTCCTTCGTCGAATTTCAAAGTTTTTAGCTCGAAAATCTAACGAAATCTAACGAAAAATTATTTCGCAACAGGTCTATTAAAAAGATATAAAAATAATGCATACTTACTGTATATGCAAAAATCAAAACGACAATTTACTGCAGTGTATAAAAAAAGTGGTAAATGGTATCTTGGGTGGATTGAAGAAATTCCCGGCGTAAATACGCAGGGGAAAACATTACAAGAGGCAAAAAAGAATCTTCGAGAAGCGCTCGTGCTTATTCTTGAAACGAATAAGGCAGTTAATTAGGTAAAGATCGCTTATCCTCAATACATTATTAATTTTTTTTATGGAACAGTATAGGTGTACCGGCGGTTGCAAGGGTACCTCGGATAAGTCGGGGAATTGTCAGACAGTTGGTTGTTCAAAATACGGACAACCGTTTGAAAAGTGTGAAGATGGCGATGCGATGCATGGCGAAAAAAAAGGTTGTTGCGGAAAATGCAGAAAGGGAGGGAAAGGGTGCGGATGCATGCATCACAAGATGTTTATGATTTTCGCGCTTCTCTTTGGAATTTTGTTTTTATTACAAGCGTTTGATGTTGTAGGCGATCGCGTTGTTGAGGTTGGCTGGCCGATAATTATTATTCTTGCGTCGTTGAGTAAATTATTTGGAGGAAAATGTAAATGTTGTTGAGATTCGTATTTTTGAAAAGTTGAAAATCCCGATTTTTTCGGGATTTTCGTTTTGAATATTTTTATTTTTCATTCCATTTCGTCCAGTCACCGGTTTTAATAAGATTGGTATAGAGACCATTACCTTTGATAATTTTATAGGTTCCATCCCAGCATAAAGTTATACCAATTATATCTATCGCATTGCGATTATAATAGCAGGAGAATCCTTCCTCGATTTGAAACCATTTCCCATAATTTCCACGGAAATTATTATAAAGTGGATACGATTTTTTCATCATCTGGTCTGCTTTTTTTAGAATTTTTAGTGATATACAATCACTGGATTGAGCGTATGCCCCTATAGCGCTGAATATAAAGACAACGAGTAAAAACAATATTATTTTTTTCATTTTTGTTCTCCTTTTTGCGTATACGAAAAAATATTTTTTTCGTTATCGCTAGTTTATATTTCTATCTTGTTCACGGAACATGGCAGTTACTCTTTCTTCAAGAAAATTTCTTATTTTCTCGAAGATTTTTTTACATTCCATATAGCATTGTAGTAGCTCACTATCGGTGTTTTCGTTTTGTACCGCTTTATTAAGAAGCGCCGCGAATTCATCATGCGCGCGTTTTGCGTTACAACGCAACTCTACTAACTTCATAAGTGTCATTGCAGGTACGCCGGTATCTTCTATGAGCACAATGCCTATTGAAGCAATCCAATCAGTCAGCAGATTAGTCGCTTCTACGATCTTTCTTGCATCTTCATTCGTCCATTGGCGACGAAGTAATTCTTCAACGCTTTTTTTGAGAGTATAAAATTCTTCAGGCAATCCTTTTTGCGCAAGCGTGCAGTGCGCATAAAAATTATTTTCCAAAGAATCTTCCTCTATCTTCGTAATGGTATCGAG
>CAZVCF010000056.1:0-6698 GCA_964626355.1 uncultured Gammaproteobacteria bacterium | reverse complement strand
CAATCCTAGGGTTTTTCAACCCCTCGCCTTATAGGCGAGGGTAGTTGAGTTTTTTTTCTTTTTATCTTCTTTATCACCGTCAGAAGAGGTTTTATATGCTCCGACCATCATCAATACTCGCGGATCGATAGTATTTTTATTTATGGTAATTGTCCATTTGTCGCCGAACATATTCATCATCGGACGTTCAATCGTTGCGATAAGGGATTGATCAGGAGACTTGAGCGTAAAGGTCGTTTTCATAAATTCGGATTTCTCTGATGTTGCGAGCGTTTGTCCGTTTTGTCCGAGAATCGTATAAATGGTATAGCCTGGCGTTAACGAAAAAATCGGTTGGAAAAATTGTTCTTTAATTGTGCCGAGTAGATTGTCTCTGCAATCCGTTACATCGATTTGCGTTCCCCATGAGAACATCGAAGTTTTTGCGGTTGCGGAAAGATCCCCTTTTGCATTTTCATATTCAAATGATTTTGTGGCGCTAATAATTTTTTTTGAAATAGTCCCCAGCGACGTATTTCCAGATTCAACGGAAAAAGATTCGGTGAAGGATATAATTTTTTTATCAATCGTAAATTTTTTTGGAAAATCTACAGTTGAACAATCCCGATTTTCTGTTGGCGCGTTATTGTTTCCAAATGCCATCACGATATAGAGAGTTAATAAGATAGTTAAAATACCAATACTATATACGATATTTTTCACGTAGTATCCTTGATTTTTTGTGAGAACAGTGCGCTCAATAACAGCGCATTCTCTCACGGTTTTATTTTTATTGTGAATAACTCTTCATTTAAGAAGCACCTCTATAAGAGCATCTTTGCGTTTCCTTGTCAATAGACAAATTTTGTATTATAGTACTATGGATGTTTTGTTCTTTAAACAGTAAGTCTAGCGAGGTTGAATCTCAACAGACTTTCGAAAAAGGAGAATAGCAAGTATATGAAAGGTTTTTTTAAATTTGATAAAAATGATCCGCTTGGAGAATCCGAAAGACTCGCCTACGAAGAAAAAAATGGCAAGTTGTCTTACGAATATTATAAGCAGGTTTCGGTTCCGACAAAAGTACACGCGGCGGTTTATGAAGTATATAAATCTCATGGCACAATACCTAAAAAAATTGTTGATAACGGTACTGACGCGATAGAAAAGTATGTTGAAAGCAAAATCAAAAGAGATATTGCGAAACAAGTCAAACAACGAGCAAAAGAAGACACTTTTGATAAGAATCCAAATTTTCCGATTAAGAAAAAATACGACGGGCAAGTATTAACCGGTAAAATCATTTCCATTGAAGATACAACCCTGACAGTGCGATTAGAAAAACCTTATCAAGGAGAAAAGTTCGTTATCTATGGTTTCGCGTCTGCGATGAGCGGTCATTACATTTTAGACGAGAAAGGTAATTTTACTTCCAACGCGATTGAAAAGGCAAAAGAACTCCTCGTGGATATTTATAAAGAAAAAAAACATTATAAGAAACATAAAAAAGTTATTGATATAACAAAAAAATTAAACAAATCAAAATAGTGTTATAGATTTTAATAAACAAAAAAGGGCACAAATAATTGTACCCTTTTTTTGTTTTTTTATAATAATAATATGATAAAAAATATGACACTTGCGTTTTGGAAGGCGGTTGCGGTGCTGGTTGGCACAATTGTTGGCGCGGGAATTTTCGGATTGCCGTATGTATTCGCGCGCGCGGGCTTTTGGGTTGGCATCGCGTACCTCGTGATTGTCGCGGTCGTGTTATGGTTCGAAAAAACAATGTACGCGGAAATGGTTTTACGCACGAAAGGCGAGCACGAGATGGCAGGTTTCGCGCGAAAATATCTTGGCGTAAAAGGGGAAATAATAATGAGTTTGTCGTTGGTTCTCGGTATTTACGCGGCGCTGGTCGCGTATATTATCGGCGCGGGACGATTTTTATTTGAAATTTTCGGACCGACTTTTGGCGGAAGCGAGCTCTGGTACAATTTTTTATTTTGGATTATTGCGAGCATCATCGTATGGCGCGGTATTGGCACGGTCGCGTGGTTTGAATTGGGAATGATCGGCGTGCTGTGCGTTGTCGTGTTTATTATTTTCGGCGTGAGCGCGCGGCACATTGAGTTGTCTAATTTTTCGCTCATTGACACCGCGTATCTCTTTTTGCCCTACGGCGTGACGCTTTTTGCAATGGGCGGCGCGTCCGCGATTCCGACAATGAGGCGTTTATTAATCGGTCAGGAGAAAAAGATGAAAAAAGCAATTACGATCGGGTTGCTCATTCCAGTTGTTATTTATCTTATTTTTATTATTTCAATTGTCGGCGTTACCGGCATTGATACGACCGAAGAAGGAGTTATCGGACTTGCGTCGTCGCTTGGACGACATGTGCTGATTATTGGCGGCATTTTTGGAATTCTTTCAATGAGCACGTCGTTTCTCGCGCTTGCGTATGTTTTGCGGCAACATTTTCATTTTGATTTTAAGTTGCCGAAATGGATTGCGTGGGCAGTTACTATTGGCGTACCCTTGATTATTTTTCTTTTAGGAATGAAAAATTTTATCGCGGTTATCGGTATTTCAGGAAGCATTTTGGGAGGCGTGCAAGGAATTCTCTTGTTAGAGGCGGCATATCGCGCGAAAAAGAAAGGGGAACGAAAGCCAGAATTTGTCATACGATTACCCCGCGTATTCGCATACGCGATTTATATCGTATTCATCGCAGGGATCTTATATGAGTTTTTGTATTAGACTCGTGGGATTATTATGATATCTTCTCTCTGTAAAATTTTATATACACATTGATTCCATGCGAGAATGTAAAATTCAAAAATCAAAATGAAAAATGACAATGTAAAATGTAAAATTATTTACTTTTTAAAATTTTTGAATTTTGAATTGTCATTTTGATTTTTGCATTTTGATTTTTAAATTATATAGTATTTTTTATACAATTAGCAGAAATAACAGGACTATATTATACTAATACACACCCTTGACAGAATAAATGGATATGGTATATTGATAATCCGTTCTTTGGAGATAAAAAAGCGAACAAAACAGAAACATCACACAATATGTTTTTAGAAAACATAGTGTGTTTTTATGAAAGGGACAATCATAGAAAAGATAGTCAATAAAAAGTCCGTATGGGAGGCGCTTGCGAAAGATTTGGAAATGCATCTAGAACAGTTTATCGCGCGTAAGAAAAAAAATCACACGACGATCGTTGAAATGATCAGTATCGCGGCATTATGCAGGGTCATTATCCAGAGCGAAGCGCCGTATGAAAACGAGACAGCAGTTCATCATCTTTTTTGGTTTATTCAGCGAAACGATATTAAAAATTTTCTTCCTGATGAATTATATCGCAAATCGCTTCTTCCGGTTATTTCAATCCTTAATGAAGCGATAAAAATATATAATTAATCGAAGATTCTCTAAGTTTTGAGTCCCGTTCCGATGGCCATCGGGACGGGACATTGTTTTTTTTAATAGAGTTTTTATAATTCTATTGATAGAAGCGCAGGAGATAATGCCAGATCGTCTAATGGTAGGACGCCACGCTCTGGACGTGGTAATCCTGGTTCGAATCCAGGCCTGGCAGCCACATTAATCTAAATTGAAATGTATGGAAAAGAGAGAAAATAATCTTGCATTTATAGATAGAGATGGTTACAAAACTCAAAATGTAGTCTTCGAACAAAGTCGAGAATTACCTTCGTTCGAACTTCTCGACTCGCTTCGCTCGCTCGAAGTATAACTATTATATTACAGTTCGAGCGGAGTCGAGAACTACCTTTTCGCTCGAAGACTACATTTTGAGTTTTGTAACCATTTCACTAACAAAATCGACTTTCCTTATCTGAACGAGCGCGAAAAGATACAAAAATTGAATTCGTAATTTAAGTTATTATGAAAGAAAAATTTGAACAAATATCGCGCGTTGCAACGGCTCAACAGGAGGCGATGCTTCCTTCAATTGAGCAAATAGTTGAACAGCTCCATACGGAGGCGCTTGAAGGCGAAAGTTATGAAGACGCGAAAGACGCGTTGGGAAAAGTGGACGACTTAATCTCTTTTCGAGTGAAAGTCAGCAAACTGCCTTTTGGCAGTTTTTCTGAGATGATAGAAGCGGTGACGAACATCAATAAATTGCCGATTCCGTCAGAAAAAAAGACTGAACAAATAAAAAAAGTCGTTGAAAAACTTGAAGAGAGAACGGCGCAATTTTCTCCGCGCGTGAGTGATTTGTTTTCAGCCATATTGTCTGAAATAAAGAATGAACCGTATAAACCGAAATTTAAAGAAACGGGCAAGAAGATTGATGAGTTGCGGAACGAAGCAGATTTTGATGTTCTGTTTTCCTCGGATATTTCATGGGAGATGAAAGCAAATCGGATAGAAAAACGTTTTGCCGATTATCTTGCCGGCATGCGATCATTGGATGAACGAGAAAACAAAACGATGGACGATGATACGCGAAAATGGCGCGCGGGAGAATTAAAAAAAGCGCCGACGAAACCTCCGTCGCGGCGCAATGAAAGCAAGCCGGGCGTTGATCCGATGGATCGGCTTAAAGAGGGAGAAAAATCGCCGTCCATTTGGTCTATCTATCCGGCATGGGGAGGGTATTACAAGGAACAATCATTTTCTCAATGGAATAGCGTGCGCAATGTATGGATTGAAGAAAAATATATGTATAGCGATGTTACATCTATTCCGCTTTCAAAAAATATAGATTATACGAAAGGGCCTATTGATTTGACGCTTACCGCGACAGTTTATACCGGCGAATGGATAAGTCTACCGATTCCATACACGCACGGTTTTCACAGCGTCGAAGCTGGCAAACAGAAGTGTTCTGCGCAAAAAGACCAAAATGGCGATTTGGTTATTTTTGTTGATGGAGAAAGCGGCGGTATGGCTGATGTTACGATAAAACTCGCTCCCTATCCGGATAAGCGATTTGTGTCGCGCGAACAGCCAAAGGCGCCAAATATGCCATCGAAATTTACATCTGAAACAGACGCAAAATTGGATGAAATCAAAAATAAAAAACGCGGCAATATCGCGCGCGCGCGGGCAATTTGTTCGTATGTGCGAAGCCGTATACAATATCTTGCGCCGAAAGATTACACGGAAAGTAATCAATATAATTCTCTTTATAACACGCATCCAAATGGTTTTGCTGGAGCTGTTGATGAAGTTAAAAAAGGGGATTGCGATGTGGTGAATACTTATTTTGCCGCTTTATGCTCTCAATTAAATATTCCAGTGCGTCATTGCGTTGGGCATAGCGTTAAAGGGAAAGATGACAGAGGCGCTTCAAATATCAATTCCGGAACCGGACATGGATGGAGCGAGGTGTGGAATGAAATAAAAAAGGAATGGGTTCGTATGGACGCAACGCCAGCTGGAGATCCGAATTTGGAAGAAGAAAAAAAAGAGAAAGGCGGCGATTCGTCTGCTGTGCCCGGAGATTATGGAGATCAAGAAGCTGTCAGACCGTCTGACGAGCAACTTGATGCGTTACGCAAAAAATTGGCAGAGCGCACGACACAATTAAGTTATACGCGCGAAGAACGTTATTTGGCGGAATCAGCAGGCGTTGAACTAAAAGAAGCAAGGCAAATCGTTAAAGAGATTAACGAAGCAGAAAAAACCCGTTTGCCGAACGGCGAATTGGTTGTTGATATATTGACAAAACTTTTTAACGCTCTTGTTGAAGCGCGCAAAGCAGTTGCGCCGACATACGATGGGCCTGTGCGCAAGCGCGAAGGCGGCGAGACGATTGAGGATATTGTGCGGCATAAAATCGGCATTCTCGCCGGCGATACTGATCCGCTTTCTCGCGAAAAACCAAGCGAAGAAATACAAGAAGAAAAAATAATCGGCGGTTTTGATCTCTATTCTATCGGAGATAAATCTGGATCGATGAGCTCTGTTGATGAAGAAAGCGGAGAACGTCTTTGGCAGATGCAGAGGCGCGCGGAATATCTTATGTTTTCCGCGTTACATCGCTTTGAACGAAATATCGAACGAGCAGGGCTTCAGAAAAAAAACGCGCTTTCCGTTCGCACAGAGGGAATTTCTTTTCGCGGCGACAATATAGAAAAGGATATTGATGTGGATAAACCACTTTCTCCTGAATTTAACGCGAAAGATAAAGTAAAAATGTGGCACAGTTTAACGGTACAGGGAAGCGGCAACGGCGATGCGGAAGCGTTGGCGTATGTATATGGGCAGATAAAAAAAGAAATTGAAGAAAACGAGAAACGGGGAATAAAAAACAACCGTCTGCGATTGGTTATCGCGTGTTCGGACGGCGGCTATTGCGGAAATGATGACGTGAAAATGAAGGCGTTGGCAGAAGAACTTGGCAAATTGAATGCAGTTGTGGTGGGAATCGGATTAACTGAAACAGCGGCAACCGTGCCGATTGTAATGAATACCGAATATAGCCGTGGCGATATTGTTCGTACTATCAATGATCTTCCAATAGTTGTGGCAAAACATATTGTTTTGGAAGCGATAAAACTCTTTCCGAATAAAGCGCAGGAGAGCGCAAAACAAATCATTGAAAATATCATTGCTCAATTCGGGAATAAAGAGTAGAATATGAATTACGAATTATGAATTATGAGATTTAAAAGTCAACATTCAAAAGGCAAAAGTCAAAAATGCAAGTCAAAAGTGAAAAGTTTTCT
>CAZVCF010000055.1:0-6756 GCA_964626355.1 uncultured Gammaproteobacteria bacterium | reverse complement strand
TTCTGTCGATGGCGCCCGCGGTGCGGTGAGCGATTATGCGCTATTCAAAGATTTCATCCAGCCGCCGAGCATTCTGCCGATTTCTGTCAACTTGCTTTGCGACTGGAAAATCTTGGTTTCGTTGACTATATCCAGCTCAAGAAAAAGACGTAGTTTTAAAATAGAAATTTCCAAATGACTTTGCGCCTTGATAAGATACGAAGATTTGATCGACTTGGGCGCGTTTTTCGCCATAATCAATTCCTGAAGCAAAGACAAAACGGAATTTTCTAAACTCATTCCCAACGAATACCGCCATCTTTTTTCCAAATGGTTATTAATCTCAGTAGTTGATTTATAAACTTCATAAGTTCTGTTGATTATGGGTAATTCTTCCATAGATTTAAGTTTAGCCAATATTTGGCAGAGTTGGTTTAAATTTAGAACAGGCAAAAGAAAAACAAAAGAATTGGAATATTTTAACTATTATCTTGAACAAAATTTGGAGAATTTACATTTTGATTTAAACTCCGGTCGATATAAGCACGGTGGCTATAAAAAATTTATCGTTACGGACAATAAGCGCCGAGAAATAAGCGTGGCCAGTATAAGGGACAGGGTCGTTCATCGCCTGCTTTACGAATATCTGAATAAAATTTACGACAAAACTTTTGTTTACGACGCTTGGTCATGTCGGAAAAATAAAGGATTGTTCGGCGCGATTGAGCGGACACAGAAATTTTTAAACAAGCATGCCAATTTTTTTGCTTGGCGGGCGGATATCAAAAAATTTTTTGATAATGTTGATCATCAAACTTTACTGGAAATACTTTTTTTAAAGATTAGAGATAACAAAACGATAAATATTTTAAGAAAGATTATCTCCAGCTATTCGGTGTCAATACGAGAGAGAGAGAGAGAGTAAAAGTTTCGCGCGACGAGGCATGCCAATTGGCAATTTAACCAGTCAAATTTTTGCCAATATTTATCTTAACGAACTGGACCGCGTTGTAAAACATATTATCAAACCGCGAGCTTATCTGCGTTATGGCGATGACTTTATCATTATATCAGAAAATATAGAATTATTGAAACAAAATCGGAGAAAAATAAGCGAATTTATTCAACAAAAACTTGGGCTGGAGATTAATGCCAAAAATGATATTGTGATGAAAGCGAAGCGAGGGCTTAAATTTTTGGGAGTTTGGATATTTCCTAAGGGCAGAAGGTTAAATAAGAGAAACTGGGACAGAGCACAAACTTCGTTGGATAACAAAAATATTTCCAGTTATAGAGGATTAGTAAAACAGCATAGCAAAGAAAAAAGAATTAAAGAGTATAATTGGATTATTTTTGAAAAATTAAATAATAAATCGTGAACATAGAAAATCATTTGGAAAGAATTTATCAGTCTCTGTTTTGGATAGAAAAATTGCCGGCTGAATAAAAAGTATTTGTAAAAATTGCCGGGTCGTCTAATGGCAGGACGTCTGGCTTTGGACCAGAAAATTGTAGGTTCGATTCCTACCCCGGCAGCTTTGGTTAGAAAAAATTGAATTTGGCGGCGGCTACGAATCATAATCACACTATGAAACAGAGGGTAAACAATCTTTTAAAAAGGACTAATGCGCCAATCGCTTACCTAAACGATCAAAAGTCCATTTTACAGGATAGAAAAGAAAAAGCCCCCGATGTGGACAGAACCACATAGGGGTCTTTTTCGTAAGTATTAATTAAAGTATAATAGATGTCAGCTAAAAGTCAATATTTATCCACAATCTCAGAAGAATAAAGTAAAATATGGAAATGAGCGAAAAAAAATTTGAACGGCAAACAATCATACCAGGATACGCATCGTTGTTTGATCGAATAGATTCTGCTGATGAAAAGAGCCGCGAAGATATAAAACAACAATTTGCCGATGCCGGTCGCGTCCTATGGAATTCTACCACAATCGCTGATTTATATCATGCCGTACAAAGAGTAATTACTTTGCCTTCAATTGAGGACGAAGCAACCATGGAGTCAAATTTGTTGAAATGTGCATTGGCGCTAAATGAAATTCCTTTAACAGACAGACGAATCGGAGTTACGCTTGCAACAGAATTTATTGAATATCGCGTAATGCCGAGACTCAATACTTTAATGGGCGGTCCTCAACCAAAGATATGACAGACGATACAAGCAAAAACTATATCATGAATCGATCGCAAAACATATTTTTAGAGTGGCAAAAATCTTTCCTAATAGTTAGATGGTTATATGTCGAATAAAGATTTTTTAAAAAAATATAAAAATCCATCTGAATACGATCGGACATTTACCGGCTCGTCAGACGATGAGGTAAATTTCTACAGTGAATATGTAAAAAAGTTTGATAAGGTTCTTTATCTCGGCACTGGTACAGGTCGACTCCTTAGGGATTTCCTAAAACTTAATAAGAGAATTATCGGCGTTGAGTTTTCGAAAGAGATGGCAAGGTATTCAAAAAAACTTTTACCAAAGGCACATATTATTCATCAAGACGCATTAAAGCTCAACTTGAATGAAAAGTTTGATCTTATTCTTGCTCCGTATCGTTTTTTAACGCATTTTGATCCGAATGAATTGAAGAAATTATTTGCTGTCGTAAAAAACCATTTGAATAGTGGAGGCTATTTTATTGGCGATATTTTCAGTCCCTATCTCCCCAACGACCAAACGATTGAGTGCGAAATCCAGTGTATTGGCGTGAAAAATAATATGTTGGAAAAAGTTTATAATAGCTATGATCGCGAAGAACAGATATGCGTTGAACTGGTAGAAAAAATTGATCTGAAAAGCGGCAAACACTCGGTAATAGAAATGCCTTGGCACTACTATTATCCGAAACAATTAAAAGAAGCGGCAGAGACGCATTCAATGAAGGTAGATTATTTTTATGGCTCATTTAAAAAAGAATCTATGACGCGCGATAGTTCTGAACTCATTTTTGTTATAAAAAAAATTAAATCGAAGAAATAGTATAAGACAATACGTTTTTGATATTATTATAGTCGTTAACCGTTCGGTTTGACATTTTTTGTTGAATATACTATATTAGTATCAGTTATTTATTGAGTAAAAATAAGCAAAATCATAGACTCAATATTTAATTATAAGGAGAATAAATCATGGATTATAATTTTAAAGAGTTGCAGGCGAAGGCGGTGCGCGAGATAAAGGTTGCAGAAGAGAACATTGGCAATTTAAAAGCAAATGTCGCAATAGGCGCCGCGCTCACGTATGCGATTCTTGCGCTTGCTTTAGCTGTTAAAGATTCAAATAAATAATCGGTAATCGTTTTTAAAATTTACTCCAAACAGAAGTTGGGAGTTTCTTTTTTTATTCATTTTTTTCTGGTATCATATACTAATGAGAAAGAATGCCAGGATCATTTTTTTATTTTCTGCGTTCACAAGTATCATCGGGTTTGCCGATGCGGCGTATCTGACACTCGCGCATTATCGCGGCGCAACGCCGGTCTGTTCAATTATTAACGGATGCGAAAAAGTTTTGACGAGTTCATACTCGACGATTTTTGGTATTCCGGTCGCTCTTTTCGGTGTGATTATCTACGCGATCATTTTTATCGCGACACTTTTTTATTATGGAACAGGGAAAAAACAGTTTTTCATTATATATGCTCTATCTGTTTCGATCGCGTTTCTCGCTTCGCTTTATTTTCTCTCTATACAATTTTTCGTTTTAAGCGCATTCTGCTTCTATTGTCTTATTTTCGCCGCCGCGTCAATCATACTTTTTATTTTATTGCTTATTTATAGATATCTTAAAATCTAAAGCACAAAATCCAAAACAAATTCAAAATTAGAAATTTTAAACAAATGCCATAGCACAAATTATAAATTGCCTTTTATTTTTGGTTTTTCATTTTTGAATTTTACACTGTCATATCCGAAGTGAGAGAGGAAAGATAAAAAATGTTTTATTTTTCCGAACGAACAAGGATATATCGGAGATATTTTGATTTTTGCATTTTGATTTTTAAATTTTTTTCTAACCTCCTAATTTCCTAATAACCTAATCTCCTCTTTCTGTTCTGTTTCTTCCTAACTCCTAACCTCCTATTTTTATGTTCGGCGTTGACCTCATCACTCTTATCATCACTATTGGCTATATCGGACTTTTCGGAATTATTTTCGCGGAGTCTGGATTGTTCGTTGGATTTTTTTTACCCGGCGACAGTTTGCTTTTCACGGCCGGTTTTCTCGCGTCGCAAAAAATTCTCGACATATCTGTTTTGATCCCGCTTACGTTTATCGCTGCAGTTATCGGCGATAGTTTTGGTTATACCTTCGGCAGAAGAGTCGGTTATAAATTATTCCGAAAAGAAGATTCAATTTTTTTTCATAAAGATCATTTGGAACGCGCGCGGATTTTTTATGAAAAGTACGGAGGAAAAACAATTATCGTGGCGCGTTTTATTCCGGTGGTGCGCACGTTCGCACCGATACTTGCTGGCATAGGGAAGATGCATTATCCGTCATTTCTTCTCTATAATATTATTGGCGCGCTGGTGTGGGCAACCGGCGTGACATTTCTCGGTTATTTTTTAGGGAATGCAATTCCGGGTATAGACAAATACCTTTTACCGATTATTTTATTTATTATCGTTGTTTCAATTTTGCCGGGCGTTATGCATATCCTTAGAAATAAGGAAGATCGCTCAAAAATTGCGCATTTTGTAAGGAACTTGCTTTTTAAAAAGAAATAGTGTATTCTAAAAAAAGTTGTTTTTAACCATTTAAAAAGGAGTTTATCGATGGAATCACCAAAAGTTGTATTATATGATTTTGATGGCGTTATCCTGGATTCATCGCGCGTTGGATTGAAGAATATTAAAAAAATAGTAGCAAGAGAAGGAATTGAAATTCCGTCAGACATACGAGACCGCGCAAAAAAATATTGGGGGCTTCCAGGAGCTGAGCTAACAGAGAAATTATTTGACTTAACAAAGAAAGACGCCGAAGAGTTATATAAAAAATGGGAAGAGCAAGAAGAACAGCATATGCTACCGCTCGTTGAAAATGCGTTTAATACGTTATCTATGATTTCTGAATATTTTGGAAAAGTGTGCGGCATTGTTACTGCGCGCAATCGGGATAACCTAATGAAGGTAGTGGATCATTATGGTATCAAAAAATTTTTTTATGAGATACAGACACGAGAAGATTCGCTGTTTCATAAACCGGATCCGCGCGTATTCGATCCGATACTCAAAAAATTAGAGCCATTCGGCATCGCAAAAGAAAATTGTATTTTTATCGGCGATACAATTGGCGATATGAAGGCGGCACGCGGCGCAGGAATCGAATTTTTTGCAAGCGCGGGAACTTCGCTCACGCCAAAAGAACAATTTTCGGATGAAGGATTGGACGAAGATCATATGTTGCATTCTATAGTTGAATTGCCGGTGGTGATTTTCGGGCGCGAGAGGGATCAGTTGGTGCGTGAAAAACAATTTCTCATCGAAGCATTTGTGAAAGAATTGCAGTGCTGCGAAGAACAGTATTCATAGAAAGGAAAAAATAATGAGTAAAGTATATGCTCATCTTAAACCATTTAGCAGACTTGTTGTTTTTACGGAAACTAAAATAAGAGAGCTCGAAGAAGAAATTGGACAGATGGAAATGGAAAAGCAAATGTGGAATGAACCAGAAGTGACAGAGATAGTGAACGATTGGCCATCGGGTATGGACGAACTCAATGAAGATACTTTCTTTGGCATACATCAAGCATTTGGCAATTCAAGAGTTCAACAATTAGATTTACTACTTGAGATAAAGGCGAGAGAACTAGGAAAATGGCGAGAATTGCTTGCCTCTTTGAACGTATGCGCGCGATGCAATGGTGAAGGAAGTTATCGTAGCTTGAAGGGATATTTTAATTGTGAACAATGCAACGGGACCGGCAGGAATAATTAAAATGTAAAACCGTATTGTATAAGAAAAAAGTCTTCTGAAAAATCAGAAGACTTTTTTGTTTTTTAAGATACACTTAATTTCATGAAAAGGGTTAGAAAAACATATTTGATGAAACTTTTTAAAGCATTAGACGCGCGGTATCCGCGCGCGAAGATTGCGTTGCGATTTGGCACTCAGATGCAATTGTTGGTTGCGGTGATTTTGTCGGCGCAATGTACGGATAAGAAGGTGAACGAGGTGACGAAAACGCTTTTTAAGAAATATAAAGCAGTAAACGATTTTGCGAAAGCGGATTTAGCAACTTTTCAACAAGAGATTCGATCAACAGGATTTTATCGGAATAAGGCGAAAAATATCATCAACGCGGCGAAAATGATACAAAAAAAGTTCGGTGGAAAATTGCCGAAAACAATGGAAGGAATGTTGTTGTTGCCCGGTGTGGCGCGCAAAACCGCGAACATCGTTTTAGGCAATGCGTATGGAATTGTTGAGGGAATTGCCGTTGATACGCACGTGATGCGATTGTCACAACGGCTTGGATTAAGCGCGCAAAGCACTCCAGAGAAAATTGAAAAAGATTTGATGAAGATTATTCCGAAAGAACGATGGTTTACCATCACCTACCAATTAGTTGATCACGGTCGCGCGTTATGCAAGGCGCCGCGTCCGTTATGCGAACATTGTTTTCTAAATAAAATATGCCCGACAGGAAGATTAAATGTAAAATTCAAATCTCAAAATGCAAAATGACAAAATAGATAATAAATTCGAATATCGAAATCCGAAGCACGAAATCCGAAACAATATCTAAATT